>NZ_PDZH01000200.1 GCF_002735695.1 Chitinimonas sp. BJB300 | reverse complement strand
CCACCTACCATCGCCGACAAGCCCGTTGCTGTCGCCGCACCAAACGTGCTCAGCAAATAGTCGGTGTACAAATCGAGTTCTTTGTTCTTCATGGCGACAGGTTATCGTATGCACTGCGTAACATCAGCCTGTAAGTAACAGATGATGTACTGCTTATGAACCTGTTCAATGTCTGCTGCGCGTCGGCGATATAGCGTTAAACAGGTTCTAGCGTTCTGGCACTTAGGGTGGCGCTCAAGGCGCTGTGAAGGGCTCGGGCGCAGCTGAGGACACTTCCTCTCGTTCAGCTGCAGCCAGATTGATGGCGCGCTGCTTGGCCATCTCCCGTGATAGCACTGCGCCATAGAGGAACACCTGGGCCGAGTAATACATCCACAACAAGATCAACACCAACGTGCCAGCCGCCCCATAGGACGAGGCCAATGCGGTAGTCCCAAGGTACATGGCGATAAGCCCCTTCCCCAGCATATACAGGCAGGCTGTCAGCAGTGCGCCGCGCCATACATCCTTCCACGCTACCGGGCAGGCAGGCAACAGCTTGAAGATGGCAGCAAACAACATTGTGACTACCAGGGTAGTCACAATGTTGCTGACAAGGCTCAAGACCGCGACAGACATACCAAACCATTGCCCATAACGGCTCTCAACCGCAGCGATGATGGTAGAAAGCAGCAAGGAAACCAGCAGAATAAACCCCACGCTGAGCACAATGCCAAAAGACAGCACACGGCTGCGAATCAACGCGACAACGCCCTCCTGCTGGCTTTTGGGCACATCCCAGATGATATCGAGGCTGCTTTTCAACTCTGTAAATACCGTCGTGGCGGCAAACAAGCTGGTTGCGACAGCCAGTATCGTCTGCCATGTAGCCCGGTCGGGCTGATTGGCGCCCTGGATCACGGAACCCACGGCGGTGGCCACCTGCTGGCCCAACAAGGCCTGAACCTGCGAAAGTAAACCGGCCTGCGCAGCCGCGTCGCCATAAAAAGAGCCAGCGATGGCAATCGCGATGACCAGTACCGGCCCCATGGAAAACAGCGTGTAAAAGGCAATGGCAGCCCCCATCGTCGCTGCACGGTGATCGCTCCACGCAATGGCGGCCTGGGCAAACAGGCGCATAGACCGATATAGCCATGATGGTGGCGCAGTGAAAGAAGACATCAATAACCCCGATCGATAACAAGACTCTCGGGCAGCATGCAATAACTGCGCCGCCGCCATGCGACGAGCGTCATACCAGCGCAGCAGCCCTCCGCAAAATCCGGCCGTGTAGGAAAATGCCTACTTTCGAATGCGCCGTTGCTCAATTGACCTACAAGCTCAGAAGGCTAGGATGTAAATCCATAAGAACCTCAATAAACCACGCTTGCTATACCGTGCAGTTCCGGTCCAGCAAGGCAAGGAAAAAGGAGTTAACGAATGTTTGAATCCATCCGTCACGAGTCGAGTAACCCTTCGATTCCCACCCTCTTTTCATACACTCGTACTTCCGACCCAACCCCGGTTAAGTCAGCACGCTCTACTCGTGCAAATATCATTGAGGAAGAAGACGACTCCGATGAGAAATTCGGCCGCCTGTATGGCTCATCACCCGCCATGGCCGAAGTCTTCCATATGATTGAGCGGGTTGCCCCCAGTGATGTCTCTGTATTGATCGTGGGGGAAAGTGGTTGCGGTAAAGAATTGATCGCCCAGACCATCCACGAATTGAGTTCCTGCGCCGATGCGCCTTTCATTGCCATCAATTGTGGTGCGTTGCCGGCGACCCTTATCGAATCCGAACTGTTTGGCTATGAAAAAGGTGCCTTCACCGGTGCACAAAAAATGCACCAGGGTTTCTTTGAACGCGCCCAGGGCGGTACGCTGTTTCTTGATGAAATCACCGAGATGCCGATTGATTTGCAAGTGCGTCTTCTGCGTGTGCTGGAAACCGGTCGTCTGGTCCGAGTCGGTGGCGACAAAGAAATCGAATGTGATGTCCGGGTGCTGGCCGCAACAAATCGCGAGCCCCTGGAAGCTGTGCGGGATGGACGGTTACGCCAGGATTTGCTGTATCGCCTCGCCGTCTTCCCTATCGTATTACCCCCCCTGCGCAACCGGGACGACGATGTGGTACTACTGGCCCAACGCTTCTTGAAAGAGCGCAATGACCAGTACAACACCCACAAGTACTTTGCCGATGGTGTGGAAGAGAAGCTACGCCAGCATGATTGGCCAGGGAATGTGCGCGAACTGAAAAACTGCGTCCAGCGTGCTTACATCATGGCCGATAAGGTGGTGGACATCGACACCTTGGTACCACTGAAGCCCTGCGAGCGGACCGGATCGCGTAATGTCATGGAGTTTGAAATCGGTACGCCACTGGAAGAAGTCGAAAGACAACTCATCTTCGCCACACTGGACCGGTTTCAAGGCAACAAGCGGCGCGTGGCCAAGGCGCTCGGGGTAAGCTTGAAGACCATCTACAATCGCCTGAATGGTTATTCCACTGACAAAGATGATTCAAACACCTTGGATTCGAACCACAGTTATGTTGAAAATAACAGGACAGCGATGTCTGACTCCTATTACCTTGCTTAGTTGAGAAGAGATCAGTAATCGATGGACAGGCAGGTCGGTATAGTTCCGACCTGCCTTTATCCATTTCAGTAGGAGTTTCACACAATGATAAGAATATTGATCGCAGATGATCATGCCGTGGTGTGTGCCGGTCTCAAACTATTCTTGGCAGAAGACCCTGAAATGCAAGTCGTCAGCATGGCGGCAACAGGGGCTGACGCCGTGCAGTGTGTACGCGATACAGATATTGACGTCGTGCTCCTCGATATCGCAATGCCCGAGAAAAACGGTGTCGACGCCCTTCGCCAAATCAAGGCGCTGAAGCCAGAATTACCGGTACTGATGCTGAGTGGCTATCCAGAAACACAATACGCCATCAACCTTATCAAAGCGGGTGCAAGCGGTTACCTGAACAAAGAATGCATACCGGAAGAACTGCTGAATGCCGTACGGGCCCTGGCTGAGGGCAAGCGCTACGTCAGTGCAACCATCGCACAAAAATTGATCGAGCAAATCGGCACGCCTGTCATTGAAACGCCGCATGAAATGCTGTCGCAACGGGAATTCCAGATCCTATGCCAACTGGCAGTGGGCGAATCCATCTCTGCCATCGCCAACGCCTTATGCCTTAGCGTCAAGACAGTCAGTACCTATCGTACCCGGCTGTTTGAAAAGATGAGTTTTACAAGCAATGCCGACGTCACCACCTATGCCTTAAAAAATAAATTGATCGATTAAATTCAGGACAATTAACGCGCTAGCTAATTTCGCCGGACTTTGATTCAACAATCAGCGCTCTTTTTCTACCTGCTTTGCCACCCATCCCCTTCGGCTTATAAGGGCGTGTAAAAACTACACCCGCCCTTGCATGCCTTACCTGAATAACCAAGCTTACCCTGGCTGATCTATTTAATACCATGCAAAGCCCAGGCATAGGGCTTGCCAATCGTTTATGCAGCCAACCTTACCTGTTTAATGATGGATAAGGCAATTTGTCAAGCTTGCCCCAAATAGCATCAATATTGTTTTTTTGGGGCTCAGGCATAAGGAGATTTAAATGGAACCCAGTTACTACCAACATTCAGCCCTTACCAGCCCATGCAATGGTGCAAAAATTGTCGGGCCAAAATTTGATCCCACCGCTGATGGCCCTGGGCCCAGCTTGATGCTGGCGGAAACGCTTACCGGCAATGAGGTGGTCAATGCGGCAAACGAGAAACTGGGCGATATCAAAGGGATTATGCTCGACGTAGAGCGAGGGAAGATTGGCTATGCCGTATTATCCGCTGGGGGGTTTTTAGGCATTGGTGAAAGGCTCTTCGCCATTCCCTGGGAGGCCTTAATGCTGGATACCTACAATAAGCAGTTCATTCTGAGAATAGATAAAGCCAAACTCAAGAATGCACCGAGCTTTGATAAAAGCAATTGGCCCAGCATGGCCGATATCAAATGGGCCAGTGATGTACACAGCTTTTATGGTGTACGCCATTATTGGGACTAATGCTTGACTATTGAATTTTCCTTTACCATCCGCCGCCCGGCGGTGGCCGACACTTAGGAATAGCTAAAGAGGAATAGAAAAATGGAACAGCAAATTGCCTATCAACCTCCACAACACCAGAATATACAACCTGGTATCGAAGCCATTATGGAACCGCCACCAAAGTCCGAAATGGATGATTATCAAGGAATCAAGTGGTATTGATTATGGTGGTGACGTACTATGCTGGGACGTTTCGCGCAGCATCGATAACTTTAATAAAATAGGTCATACACATGCCTAATAAGAATCCGCATCTACTGCTGTTGCCTGGTCTGTTGAACGACGCGCGTTTGTGGCAGCACCAAGTGTCTGTGTTATCCCGCTTGGCCCAAACCACGGTAGCCGATTTGCGGGGGAAAACTCCATATCGCAGCTTGCTACCCGTGTGCTGTCCCAAGCGCCTGCCGGGCGCTTTGCGTTGGCCGGTCTTTCGATGGGAGGGTACGTAGCGCTAGAAATCATGCGACAAGCACCAGAGCGTGTCTCGGCGCTTGCTTTGCTGGATACCTCGGCGCGACCCGATACCCCGGAAGCGACACAGAACCGCAAAAAACTGATGCAACGCGCCGAAACCGATTTCCCGGGGGTGATAGATGCACTATTGCCCAAGTTATTCACCCGGCAACTAAGGGTTGATTTATTGGTGTCCGCCCCCAACTGATAGAAATGGACAAAGAAGACGGACGCAAGCTGTCGCGGCAAGAACAGCACGAAAGGCGCAAGCAAGCTGTGAGGTT
>NZ_PDZH01000001.1 GCF_002735695.1 Chitinimonas sp. BJB300 | reverse complement strand
GCCTGGGTTAAGGCGCTCTTGGCGAGGTCGGGGATCACCTCGTCAGGCAGCGCCAGATCCAGATGCGCTACCACCTGGGGGATAGATTCATGCCGGTACATTGCCAGTGCGATGACCAGCCAGACGACCTGTTCGGCGGGCAGCTTACGCCGCCGTACGCTAGCTTTACCAGTCACCGCCAAGGCGTGGGTGATCCATTGCGGGTCAATGTGTTGAGAAAGGGCACCGAAATCGGGGTGTTTGTGAGCCTTGCCGAGCATCCAGATATCCACTTGAAACGTTCGTGGACAACATGACAGCAGGACTCACGACTGGCAAGAGAAATGCCGTTCACTGGCTAAAGTGAACGGCATTACCGACTTCCGGGGCCTTTTGGATTTGGTGGTACAGATTCGGTTGAGCGCTATTTCTTTATCGCCACGAAGACCTCAGCAGACGGCAGTTGTGCGATCAGTTCAGGTGCCTGCGTACAGTCGTTGACCTCACCACCGGCAATGTCGAAAGCCACCGGCAAACCATGTGCATCGACAGCCAGATGAATCTTGCTTGTATTGCCAGCCCGACTTTTGCCGATGGCTTCAGCCTGATCGCTGACAGCACCGGCACTGTGCTGATGGGCCTTCACATAAGTGCCGTCGATGAATACCCATTCGAAGTCGGGTTCCTCTACTAGGACTTTGAAAGCTTTGAGCCACTTGCCAGCAAGCGACCAAGCATTGAAGCGTTTGTAGATGGTGTTCCAGCCGCCAAAAGCACTGGGCAGATCTCGCCATGGGCAGCCCACGCGCATCCGGTAGAGCATTCCCTCAACGGTCATTCGCAGGTCTGGCTTGTGGTAAATGGTTTGCTGAAGCAGAATTTTCTCCAGCTTCGACCAAAGCTCGTCACTGAGCATCAATCGGGGCATAGCAAACCCGCAGGGTGATTGGTAAAGGAACCGTAATTCTGCGGGTTTGCTGCTCTTCTTCAATGCACCGAAGTCAAAACGTCAACAGAGCCTAGGCGCTGGCTTACCTCGCAGCTGCGGTGCCATTGCTTGATCTGAACTTCAAGTTCCCCCACTTGCTGATCTAATTCAACCAAATATACGTATAAGCGCCGCAACAAGCTCTGGAACACACTGGGCAGCTTATCGCCAGCATTTTCGATGAGTCCATGTAGTTGATTTCGCAATGTGCAGATTCCCTTTGGAAGAATCATCCCAAATTCAGCAAGTAGTCCCCGGATCTGGTTCGCCTGCGCCGTGCGGGCCGCGACAAAGTCCTGCCGAGCACGATGCAACGATAATACGGCTTGCTGCTCAACACTTTTGATTGGCACGAATCTCATATTCGGCCGCGTAACTGCTTCGCAGATGGCCTCGGCATCTGCCGCATCATTTTTGTTGGTCTTTACGTACGGTTTGACGAATTGCGGCGGCATGAGCCTGACGGTATGCCCAAAACTTTGCAGCACGCGCGCCCAGCGATGCGCACCACCGCAAGCCTCCATGCCAACCAAGCATGCGGGCAAGTTGGCCATAAAAGCGACAAGCTGATCGCGCCTTATCTGCTTTCGAAGGATGGCTTTAGCGTGTTCGTCGACAAAGTGCACCTGGAACACGCTCTTGGCCAGATCGATTCCAATTGTCGTAATCTTCATGGTGGACGCCCCTTTGTGTTGAGTGGTTGATCAGCGCTTCCACTCTGGCACATTGATGCCTATTTAGGAGGGGGGCGTCCATCCCATTGGTTCAGTATTAGCTATGGCAGTGGAATGGGTGATGGGGACGTAACCATAGTGGACCACGCGAGGGGGTGGGAGCGATACAGAGTAAGCCTAGGTGCACGACACACCCGAGGTAATCAATAAAACGGGTTAGGAATCAAGGTTTCTTCGTCGTGCCTGCTTGGTAGGTGAATACCCACTCGGCCAGGGTCTGCTTCTCGTTGAAGTTTGCATCTGCCTCGCTGAAATCGGCGAGTTTGTGAGGTTTACGGGTTGAGATGGAATGTACACCCATTATGCCTCCTCCTGGTGCCCCTACCACAGCCCAATCGCGTTGGCCGGTTTCCGGGTCTGGATATATTTGGCGCAGATGGCGTACTGGCTGGAGAAAGCGTGGGTCCATCAGCAAATCCTCTAATCGAGAGGGATATTGACCATTGGCACCAGGCATCTCCACATAATGTCGAATGGCTTGCCGATAGACATTGCCGACGTAGAGAAGATCGGCTTCACGTTGGCGTTCGGCTTGGGTAGCGCTGATTTCGACTGCTCGGCCCGTCATCACGCTCATGACAACCAAGATGCCCATTAGCCAGAAGTAAGCCAACCCAGCCTGATGCCGTGAGGCTTTACCAGTCCGCATAGCTGGTACCGTCGGCGGCTTTACCGGGCGCACCACTTTTGACATCGGCCACATTACCTTTGGATTCGGCACCGGGCGCGACTATTCGCCAGCTATCACGTCGTTCGGTAATCGGATCGATTGGAATTTCACGAAGATAGCGGAGTTCGACGAGTTCTTGCAGGCTCTGCGGATAGCGTCCTCGGTCCCCCTGGAACTGGTCGATAACTCGCCGCATGCTGGCCAAGTCATCGCGTAGTACAGTTTCACGGGCACGGTCGACACTACCGTAGTAACGTGGCGTAACCAGCGTGAGCAGCGTAGCGATAATAGCCATCGCCACAAGCAGTTCAATGAGCGTAAAGCCAGCCTGTTTCTGCCGAAGATTATCCGTCACGTTGGTCACCACTCGCGGTAAGGTCGGCCGTTCAGGCCTGATTCGGGGCTAAGTGGGTAAACATCGTAAACATCCTCTCCTTCACGTGGAGCGTCGGGCGGGCTTTGGTAGCTGCGATATCCCCATGTAGCCGAGGCAGCTGCGGTCTCATCCGGGAAAAATGGGTCACGCGGAATACGGCGCAGAAAATACAAACGCCGTTTTTCGGCTGATTTGCGGTCTTCTATACCGTCCACCAACATTTGCAGATCTCGAGGGTAACCGCTGCCATTGGCAGGCTTATCGATCCGACCGTCTTCTGTTGCCCGCTTGTAGTCGTCGATGGCCGTACGTATTTCGCGCAATGCCAGTTTCAGTTCCTGCTCTTTGGCGCGCCGTGCGTTCAGTTGGGTTAATGGCATGGCTGCGGTAGCCATGATAGCCAGCAGCGTTAAGGTGACCAACAGCTCAATCAGGGTAAAGCCTTTAGAGCGGGGTGGTGCAATGGACTTGTTCACAGCTTGCTGCGCGTGGCCCTTATCAGGACAACATGCAGCGCAGAAATCCTTATGTACCGGGGTACATAAGGATTTCGAGTTGCACATAGTCTCTGATAAAGGCCGCACAGCTAGTGCATGAAAAAGCCCAGGGTGCCTCATGGGCGTGTGCCACCATTGCTGGGCACGTTAGCCGGCGGTGGAGGAGGGGGGGGCGGTGGTGCAGGTGGTGGTAGCCCACTCGATGTCGGTGCACCTGTCGAAGAGCCGGTTGGTACGGTGATTTTGGATTTGCGGCTGGGTAAATGAAGCGGGTCAGCGCCTATGCTATTTTCGGTGCCGCTTGCAAACTGGGTCTGGTCGGCATCGGGCGCTTCCAGATTGCGGATGATATGTGGCGTGATCAGCAAAACGAGTTCAGAGCGGTTATTTTTATCTGTTTCCGAAGCAAATAGCCGGCCTAATATAGGTAGTTGGGCCAGACCCGGTATGCGATTCGCTGCTTCACTTTCATCACGCTTGATTAATCCTGCCAGTACCTGAGTCTCACCATCTTTGAGTCGAAGCACGGTAGTCGCTTTGCGGCTACCAATTTGGTAAACCGTTCCCCCTGTGCTGGTTTTAACTTCTTTAGCGATATTGCTGGATTCCAGATTCAATTTGATACCTACTTCGTCGTTGGGATAGACCTGGGGTTCAACCTCAAGTGTCAAGCCAACATCCATATAATTAACTGACTCTGATACTGAGCCAGAGTTTGGAGTGGACGTTGTAGTAACGACCGGCACCCGATCCCCAATGACAATCTTGGCTTTTTCGCGATTTTTGACACGGATGCGTGGGTTAGCAAGTGTATTGGTAGCACCGTCGGTGTTCTTGAGATTAAGGGTCAGTAGAGGATCTGGGATTTTAACTAGCAGGTCTTCTCCATTGATGCCCCGTAACTGTTTAAAGTTAAGGTTGCTGGCGACTCCCCCCACAGCGTTGGTGGGCACTGATACGGATAGGGAGTCTGCTGCCTGAAGGCCAAGATTATTTTCCTTGAATTTAGCAATCTCTAGCACCTCGACTTCAAGTAAGACTTCGGGATCAATGAGGTCCTGTGAAGCCAATAGCTTTTCTGCTACCGCAATGGCTTCCGGCGTATCCCGCATCACCAGGGTATTCAGCTTTTCATCGATATAGATATCGCGTGTCTTGATGATGGTCTTGAGCAAGGAGAGCGCTGATTTGGCTTCCATATTGCCCAGGTAGAAGGTTTTGACATGTAAAGGGTCGATGTCCTTTTGCCGATTGGCATTGGCGGGGTAAATCATCACAGTCTGATCGTTCAACAACCGCTTTGCCAGTTGGTTGCCGGCCAGCAATACATTGAGTGCATCGTTGAGTGGGGTATCGCGGACGATGATGGTAGTGCGGCCGTCTACTAAAGCCTGCGCCTCTTTGTCGAATACAAAGTTGATGCCGGTGCTTTGGCTCAATACATCGAAGATGGACGAGAGTGGGGCATTGCGGAACTCCAGCGTGACGGGCGTATTTAGCGGTGAGCTGGCACTTGAGGGCGAATTTTCGCTACGCAGGCGGTTGGCTTCCAGTTCGGACCATAACTTCTTGGCTTGCTGCTGGCGTGGGTTGTCGGCCAGCACCTGCTTTAGGATGTCACCAGCGCGATTGGTATCTTTGTCGGCAATGGCTTGCACCGCTTCCTTGACTCGACCTGCCTGTTGTTCTTCCTTCGCTAAGCGATTTAAACCATCACGGGCACGTGGGTAGTTGGGAAGTACGCGCAATGCAGCTTGGTAGCGTGTTTGCGCCTCCTCAAATTTTTGACCTAGTCGTAATGCATCGGCTTCTCGGGTTAGCCGATCTGCCTGCTGCTCATGGGTACGAGCCCATGTTGTGCGGATAGCGTGGTTCTCCGGGTATTTTTGCGTCAGTCTATCAAGCTCGGCGATACCTTCTTCGTTGCGACCCTCGTTTAACAGTTGTTTGGCACGGCCCAGGGCGGCTTGCTCTGTGGCGCAACCGCTAAGCAAAGCCAGCATGATGAGCAGTGAGCCGGAAGTTAGATGTTTCATGGAATGGCTCCAAGGGGCAACACTTGGGTGCGTTGCGTGGCCAAGTGGGTGAAATTGAGGCCGGCGTTATCAAGCCGTTCAAGGCGCCAGCCGTCGGGCAGGGTATCGCCAAGGTGGGCAACCAGCGGGTTTCCATTCAGGTCGAGATAGATATCAAGCTTGCCATCTCGCTCCATTTTGCCCAGGTATTGAAAAGGCAGATTTGCTTCAATGGGTGGAGTGATAGTAGGCGGTGCTATTGTAGGGGGAGGCGGTGGTGGTGGCGCAGGGGGCGTGCTGCTGGCGGGTTTGGCGGAACGGAATGGATCGCTAGCGGGCTCTGTTGCCGTATCGCGTATAAGCGAATCAAACCACTCTGTTTGTTCGGTATGGTTGGGCGTGGCTACCTTGGTTGCCGGCGTGCTATTTGACGTGTTAGCTGGTGTACTTTGTTCTGCCGTGGGCTGTTTCAACTCGATTGCGGTATCAGACTGTCCAAGCTGGTTCGACCACCAGGCTAGGCCTCCTATGCCAAGCAAAGCTGCCCACCAGATTGGCTTGATACCTTTACTCATGGCTTGGCTCCGGCTGACGTAGCTGGGGAACGGTCATCACGGTAGTAAAAGCTGAAGCGAAGACGTGCGGTGACAACGTCACTGGCTTCGTCTCGGTCAAAGCGTACTTCATCAAGTATCGCATTGGAGGAACGGTCCAAAACCGCCTTCAAGAACGTACGCAGCGATGGGTAGTCGCCATCAATAGGTAGATTCACCTGATATCGCAATAGTGGTAGACCGGTAACTGATTGAAGGCGATATTCCGATTCGCGTACCACCATATCTGCTGCGGTGGCGGCGGTATCGATAGCGGCCAGTTGATCGGGGAGGGTAGAGAATGCCGGGAAATGACTATAGAAAATACTGAGTGCGTCTTTCTTTACCGGCTGTGTACTCTGGGCTTGTTGAGCCGCCTGCATCTCGTTGGTCAGTTCCTGCAGCTTGGCATCACGTGGACGTAGTTGAATAAGCCACACTGCGATTGCACCGAGTAATAACCAGAAGCCCAGCCGGCCCGCGGTGCCAAGTTGCTGCCAAAACCAACGAAGCCATACGGGTAGGTTGGTGTTCATTGGGCGCCCCCGGCCGGCACTTGAGGATCAGTCCATTGCGCTGCAATTTGAAAACGGACTACGTTGCCTTGTTCGTCCCAGCGTTGCTGCAAAAGATGCACTTGTTGTAATTCAGACTGGTCGCGCAGGCGGCGCAGGTATTCATATAGCGGGGCGGTGTCTTCGGCTTCGCCACCCAATAACACCCTGCGCTGCCCGGACTCTGTACTCTCAACGGCTTGGGGTAGCACCTGTGAGAGCTGAACACCCTTTACATCGGTCTTTTCCAATTGTGAAAAAAGGGCTTCCCAAGGCCGACGGAATTGTGTGGACAGCTCGCGGGCGCGTGTCTCAGCTTGTGGGTCGACGCGGGCGGGCCCGACCTGGGCATTGTTTTGCCGCAAACGCTGGCCATCAATGCGGGCAAGTTTGGCTTCCAGATCGGTTTGTCGCCAGCTGGCTGTCAGAATCGCGATCAAACCCAACGCCGCTACCACACCACCTAAAATGGGGTGTCCGCTGGGTTTACGGGCAAAATCTAGTTCAACCTTACGCATTTCAGCACCCGAGGCAGAATGCCCACTCTTTATCGTCGCGTGGATGGAAGCCGGCTCGTGCAGGTAGTCGTAGCCAAGTCGCGGATAGACGGCCCAGGTCTGGGCGTTCGCGGCTTGGGGCGACAATGAATACGGGGGTGTCGAGCGCATTAAGGCTGGCGCTGGCCTGGGCTACAAGGCCGGGCAACCGGCGCTCCCAGGGTTCGCTCAGCATGCGGTTATAAAGATTTATCCAATCCCCCCCACCTACTTGCAGCAGACAAAGTCGTTGTGGTTCCACTACCGCAAGCAATGCCTCATTGGGTAGCTTGCTCTCTAGTTGGTTATATACGCTTGCCAGCAGAGGCCGCACGCTGCTGAGCTTCAAGCGATGTGCACTGGCCAGTTCTGTCAAGGCTGCAAGCAAGCGCGCATCGATAGCGCTGACTATTCGGTTTCGGTTTGGTATGAGTGGTGAGATGGTTAATGACCAGCCGTTTGATGCTTCGCCGTATTGTTCGGTCATCAGGGTACGTGCGTAGTCCTGGCATAAAGTGTCATCTGCCAAGCTGGCCTGCCAGTGCAGTACTGCGTAGCGCACCCAGGTGTTGGAGATGACGACCTCTAGCTTACGCGCACCTGCACCATCCACTTGAAGCCAGCTACCAACTTCTTCGAGTTGCAATGCACCTTCGCTCAAACGAATGTTGAGCCGACGACTGGCCAATACACTATGGCCGGACAACCTTACTAATTGCAAACTATCGGCCATGATGGCCAGCACGACTCGTTCAGCGGACAAAGGAAACACGGTTGATTTCCTGTAGAGTGGTTTCACCCCGCGCAACAGCAGCCAAGGCTACTTCGCGTAATGGGCGGGTGCCATATTGACGTGCTGCTTGCTTGAGTTCGCTCATCGGTGCACGCCGTAAAATCAGTTCACGTAGTTGGTCGTTCAACCGTAGCACTTCTGCAATGGCAATGCGCCCCAGATAGCCACTATTGCGACAACGCGCACAGCCGGTGCCTGCTTGGAAGTTAAAGTGTTTCAGCATGTCTGGCCGGATATGGGACGCTGCCAATAGTTCGGCACTGGGTTGGCTGGGTGCTGTGCAATGCGGGCAATTACGCCGAACCAGTCGCTGCCCTAGCACGCCATTTAAGGCGGATACGAGACTGTAAGGGTCAACTTCCATGTGCAAGAAGCGGCTGATGACATCGAATACCGAGTTGGCATGGACGGTGGATAACACCAAGTGGCCCGTCAGAGCAGCCTGTACGGCAATCTGAGCCGTATCGGGGTCACGGATTTCGCCCACCATGATCTTGTCCGGGTCGTGGCGTAGTACCGAACGTAAACCACGCGAGAAAGTCAGCCCTTTTTTCTCGTTGACCGGTATCTGCAGAATACCCTGCAACTGGTATTCGACCGGGTCTTCAATCGTTATGATTTTGTCGGTGCCATCATTGATTTCGCTGAGGGCGGCGTAAAGCGTCGTGGTCTTGCCCGAGCCAGTCGGCCCTGTTACCAGCAACATGCCATAGGGTTCTGCTGCCAACTCTCTGACTATCGCCCGGGTTGCCGGGTCCAGCCCCAAACTTTCCAGGCTCAGGCCCGCCATTTGGCTGGTGATGGCTTGCTTGTCTAACACCCGTAAGACAGCATCTTCACCATGTATGCTGGGCATGATAGAGACGCGGAAGTCGACTTCCCGATCCAATATCAGTGCTTTGAAGCGACCATCTTGTGGTACCCGTCGTTCGGCGATATCGAGTTCACTCATCACCTTGAGGCGGGAAATCGTCTGTTCGGCCAGCTCTACACCGTTTACCCGGTTACCAGGGCCGAGAATACCGTCGATACGGTATTTGATAACAAGGCCTTCGTTGTCGCTTTCGATATGGATATCACTGGCGCCACTCTTCAGTGCGTCATATAACGTGGAGTTGACCAGTTTGACAGCCTGGCTGTTCTCCTCGGCAATTTTAGCCAGTGTGATGATTTCTACAGGTTCACCACGCCGACTGCCTTGCGCCTGAGGCACCAACCCATCTATGGCGCGGCGGCCCTCCTCAAGCTCACTGAACCGGGCTGTCAGCTCACGGTCGTCACAGAGTGCGAGTTGATAAGCGCCATCCAACTTATGTTCAAGCCAATGCAGCAGACCAGGTTGCAGTGGATCAGCCACGATAGCAACCATGCGATCCTTATGTTTGATGGGCAAGCATAACCGGGCTTGGCATTCTGCAAACGGTATACGGCTGAAGTCTGCATTCAGGTCCGCTAGCTTGGCAGAGGGGACCAAAGGTATCCGTAGTGTTGAAGACAGGGCGGACAGCATCGCTTCGCGAGTAGTCCTTGACTCAGTCGCCAATGCTTCAAGCAAGGGAATGCCATCGGTTTCGGAAGTTTCGCGCGCCCGGGCAAGCGTGGTTTGGCTTAGCCGGGGGTGCGACTCCGATGAATGGACGCGTGCGTTCATTTCAGGCCTCCCGCTAGGTCAAAGATGGGCAGATACATCAATACTACGATCAGGCCGATAAAACCACCCATCAATAGCATCAACAGTGGTTCGATTAGTTTGGTGGCGGCATCAACAAATCGGCTCAGTTCATCATCATGGAAGCTGGCGATTCTCTCCATCATCTCCCCGAGTTTCCCGCTCTTTTCTCCAACGCGCAGCAGGCGCAACGCAACGGGGGTTGTCAGCCCGGCCCGGTGCATTGTTTCGGCTAATGGTTGCCCTTGCCGCAAAGCACCAACTACCTGTAAGAGCGGGCCTCGCAGCACAGGGTGCAAAAGCCCTGCGACACGTTCATAAGCCGTCACCACCGGGATGCCACTACATTGCAACATGCCGGCAGCCCGATAAAAGCGGGCAAGTTGAAACAAGCGTAAGCGCTCACCCAACCACGGGCTACGCCAGGCACGCGCCATCATGGCGGCACGCACGGCAGGCATGGAACTGAGCCACCCTATAGCGACCAGACTGACCAGTAGTAACAATATGGCTGCCAGTCGATGTTGTTCAATCGCGCCGCCAAAAGCCAGCAGCAGGCGTGACATCAACGGCAGCTCGGTGTGCATACCTTCATAGATACGGCTGAACTTGGGTACCAGATAGCCTAATAGAAACAGACACACGCCCCCCCCAACCATCAGCAACATGGCGGGATAAATTGCCGCACCAATCAAACGCTTCTTTAGTGCGTCGATTTGTTGCTGGTAGGCGATAAAACGACCCAAGGCACGATCCATATCACCTGTGGTTTCACTGGCGCGAACATTGGCAACCAGTAGTTCTGGAAAGATGGCCGGCCTCGCTGTCATCGCTTCTGATAACGGCTTGCCCTGGCGCAGCGCCAACATCAACTCGTCAAGCACTATTCTGATTCCTGGGCGTAACTCCTTCTCTGCCAGCGTTTCAATGCATTCTGTTAGTGACAGCCCCGCTTCGAGTAACGCCACCAACTCCTGTGTAAACAAGAGCAGGTCGAATTTCGGTTTACGCTGCATGGACATGCTTGCGCCAACAGCAGTCACGCCGACGACTTTCAATCCTCGGGCCTGCACCTGGGCACGGGCTTGCTCCGGAGACTCAGCACTGATACTCAGGCTGACTAGTCGGCGCTCAGGGTCAATAGCGTTAACGCGAAACGATTGGGACATATTGGCTTAGTTGGTAATAGCTGCGTTTTCACCGCTACCGCCAGGTTTACCAGTGGGACCATTGGACGATAAGTCGAAATCACGACCACCACTGCCTGGGCTACGGTACAGATAAGGTTGTCCCCAAGGATCGGGTGGGACTGCTTTTTTCAGATAGGGTCCACGCCAACGTGGCTCGTCAGCGGGTTGCTGTGCTAGTGCGACCAAGCCTTGTTCCGTACGAGGGAAATGCCCTGTATCAAGCCTGTATTGCTCAAGCGCCTTCGACAAGGCGTCGATTTGTTGTTGCGCTGTCGTTATCTCGGACTTACCAAGATTTTTGAATAGATTAGGGCCGACTACCCCTACTAACAGGCCAATGATGACCAGTGCAATCAGCAGTTCCAATAAGGTAAAACCGGTTTGGCGTAAGCGCAAAGAGGACATGATAGGCTCGTTGATAGCAAGGGGGGCGGGAGTATGCCATCCGTATAATACCTCAGCATAGCTTGATGTAATTTATAGGCCGTAAATCAGCAGCTTAGAAATAATTACGTCTCTATTGAACGGGCCAAGCCAAGTTCAGGTCTAGCGTTAGCGGTGTATTGATCGTGGTTTCGCGTCGGCAGACGCCCTGCATATCGTCGGTACGGCAGGTTGCATCGTTCGAATTGCCGTCGGACTGTAAACGGTGCCGCTTTACCAGCAGTTGAGCGTGTAGTCGGCCGGCAGGTGAAGGTAGGAAATGTAGCTGGGCTTCGGCTTTGGCATCAGGAGCAGCATGAATCGCCAATACCCGGCCATCAGACTGGGGCATGTAGATATCTGCATATTTGAAGTGTTGATTGAGCTTGGCTGGTTCGCGATCGTTTGCTGATAAGTTACCGGAAAACGAGAGAAAGACTTCTGCACCGCCCGACTGCCATATCAAAGCGCGGTAGTCTGGGTTGTTATCGCAGGCTTGCCCTGCGGGACAACGAACTTGGGGTGTCGCCTCCAGTGTGAGCTGAGCCGAAGCTGGCATGGCTGTTGGTGAGGAGGAATTAGATTGCGAAGGCGCTTGTATTGGACTCTGTGCCATTCCCTGGCAACCAAGCAAGAGGCTGGACAAAGACAGCGGCAACAGGCGGTAATAGATCATGGCGGGCTCGCTATGTGAAACCCCGACCCGCAAAGTCATTTCCTGACGAGCGGGTCGGTAGTTGCGCCTAAACGCGGCTATTGGAGTTTAGTTTGGCAATTTCTTTTGAGGCGCCTGATTAGGATCCGCTGCTGGTGCTTGTTTGATTACCCAAACTTCAGCTTGTTGCAACGTTTCTTGTATGACCGCGCTGCCATCAATGTTGCCAGTTGTATTGGTACCAATGCCCAGGCCACTATGCCGAGCAGCTATTTGGTGGCCTCCATAAGCCGGTTGTGGGCACCACTGCTGGTTTTCACCGCCGGTGGCTTGCCACATGATGGTTTCACCGCCGACAGTTTTGACCGAGTTTGCTAGATCGAGGACCAAACCGGTTTGCTTGCTGGCAATTTGATAATAGCCATCGGCATTGCGTTGCAGGCGCCAACGGGTGGCACCTCCGTCTTGCCACAGTATCACCGGTGAGGCCACGGCGTCGCCTGCAGGGGTCAAAGACTTATTGCTACCCGCCTGTATTATCTGATAGTCGCGGGTAACATCAAGCACCGTGGCGCACTTCTGGCCTGTTGTAGGCGGAACTGGTGGCACCGGTTTGCTGCCACTATCTGCTGCCCAGTAAGTGTGTAGCCAGCCACCGTAGGTAAAGGGCTTATCCTTAACGCAGCTGGTTGGATCACAGTACGCGCCCCATATCCAGTAGGTACCGCCTGGTTGGTTGTTCACCAACAGTGTCAGTGTATAGCGTATGCCATT
Source organism: Chitinimonas sp. BJB300 (assembly GCF_002735695.1). Classification (GTDB taxonomy): domain Bacteria; phylum Pseudomonadota; class Gammaproteobacteria; order Burkholderiales; family Chitinimonadaceae; genus Chitinimonas. Next base: position 86,659 of record NZ_PDZH01000001.1, on the reverse strand, counting down.
TACTTCGACAACGTCGCCATGCTTGTATTTGCCACTGCGGTCATACTTGGTTGCAGTGCCAGTGCCAGTGCCAGTGCCAGTGCCAGTGCCAGTGCCAGTGCCAGTGCCAGTGCCAGTGCCAGTGCCAGTGCCAGTGCCAGTGCCAGTGCCAGTGCCAGTGCCAGTGCCAGTGCCGCCACCGTTTTTAACTTCCAATACCGTCAGCTTGAAGGAGGCTGTTGCTTCTTTGCCGTTGGTAGCAATCACGCGTAGTGAAACATTCGCCGTACCATAGGCATCTTTGACCGGTTTGATTTGAACTGCACGTTGATTAGTGCCTTGACCAGCTTGGACGCTAACGCCAGTGGAGGCGATGACGCGTTCGTTATCTGAGCGAGCCTCAAAACGCAGGCCATTTAGGTCGGAGCCAGCTAAATCTAAGACCAGGCGACCGTTACCATTTTCATCGATCGTCAACTGTTGGGCGTTCAACGTGGCTTTCAATGCCACTTGACCTGTATCGCCTGGGTAGAATTTTTTCACTGAAGCCACATCGCCAGGGCTTAGATCAACTCGTTGCCCCATCCGCTTTGGATCAATGTTTTTTTCTCTCTTAGGGACGATCGTATCCTGGCCATTCTTGGTGAAGGCTCTACTTGGGTAGTGCATGATTGAATCGAAATCATAGTCCCCGACGGGGTCAGCCGCACTGGGGCGCAGCTTTGTGAAGTTCCCCAAGGCCCATTCTTGGACATTTTCATCATGGACATCAACATACGAATCACGATCCGGTCGCATCTGCTCGTGCATCCAACCCAGAGCATGCAGCATTTCATGTGCAGCGATACCTGGATACTCACAGCCTGAACCAATCGAAATGTCCTGGCCATTCGGCTTCATGCCTACATCTGAGAAACAACCGTCATCAGCGTAGAAACGCACAAAATTAGTTTGGTTAGTCCGCGGCACAAAGCGTATGGCTGTCTTGTCCGAAATCAGCTTCATACCAGCTTGAATAGCATTGCGCGCAACCTGAGATAATTTGGCGTCGTAGGTGTAATAAACCGTGTTATTGGGCCAACGGCTTGCGCTGGCGTAGTGGTTGTCAGCCGCAATCTGACTGGATTGAATGAGGCTTGGCTTGCTCCACTCATCAACTTCGCCAAGTGGTTTGCAGCCATTACGCTGAATGTCCTTATGAAGTCCCAGGACCATATCGGCAACAATAGCTTTCCCATTCACGACGGTGTAGGTAATTGTCTCATCAGTACCTTGGACCTTGCATGTGGCCACTTGAGGCTTACGGGAGATATTCAGTTCCGGATTGCCCACTGTATTGGTTTCGGCCATAGCGCTTAAGGCAGTTACCACCAACAGTGTGAGAGCAGAAAATTTAAGTTTCATGATGTGTTCTCAATATTTAACGATAAGTGATCAGCGCGTAACCGCGAGCAGTGACAAGCCCTGGACTGCCGTATAGGCATGTACCAGTACGTAGTAACGGCCTGCTTGGGGTTGTTTGATCAGTACGACTTCACTGTTGGCTTCTTTGCCCGAATAGACCGTGCCAGCATCAGAGGTGGTGGGTTGTGGGGCGTTACCATATTTCACATATAGATCGGCATCTCCACTGCCACCGCCAGTACGAACGCTTAGGAACTGGGCGCCGGCAGGTACATCGATGGTGTAACGCAACATGCCATTGGTTTGACCGGTCAGGTTCAGTTTCGCAACACCATTTGGCAAGGCGCTGTCGGTATTACCGCCACCGGTACCGCCGCCGCCAGTACCACCACCACCTGGTGCAGGCGGTACATTGGCGCAACGTACGCCAACTTGGTTGAATACATCGATCACATCTGCGCGTGGCATGCTGCGGTCATCTGCTGCACGTATCACACCACAGGCACCTTCATTGAAGTCTGATTGCGGTTTCCAATACAACATATTGGCTGTTGCAAAGGTGGTGAACGCCTTCCTCACATCCCAGCCCGGCTTGTTGGCAAGCAAAGCAAAAGCCTTGTTATAAACACCGCTGGAGAGGTGGACATCCATGCCGCTTCGATATTTGCTGGCATGGCCGATTGACATGCCATCGCGTTCAGGATCAAGCATGTAGCGCATCGCTGTATTGCTATCCCCACGTGTGATGTCATCGCCGATCATGAAGTTGGTCTTACCGCGTGCATATACTTCAGCAGCGGCAGAGGCCATGTCAGAGAAGGCTTCGTTCATACCACCCGATTGGCCTTCGTAAACCAAACCAGCATTTTGTTGGGTAAAGCCATGGCTGACTTCATGGGCAATCACACCTAGCGAAACCAAGGGGAACAGGCGTCGGTCACCATCACCGAAGTTCATTGCACGACCATCCCAGGTAGCGTTGTTCCAGTTCTGACCGGTATGAACGCGCAGTGTCAGTTTTTGTTGGATAGGCCGTTTACTCAGCCAATCGTTGTACATCTTGAATACGGTGTTACCGAAAGCTTGTGCATCATTCAGCGGTGAAAAAGCGCCGTTGACTGCGCGACTGGAATTGCGTGCGCTGCCGCTGCTTGAGCAGCCGGGCATGGTATAGGCTACATCGCTACCATTCCATTGATTGCGCATATCAACAGTGAGGACATTGGCGCTGTCAAAACGGCAATCTTGGCTTACCTCGAAAGCGGGATAATTACGGCCGTATTCGTACTGACCAATCTTTTCATTACCACCAGGGCCTGTCATATCGCGATGAGTAAGACCCTCCCACTGCTTGATAATGCGGCCGCTTTGCGCGTCAATAATGAAGTGTGGCCGGGTGGCATTCGGACCAGGTTTGTAAAAAGAAGTCAGATAGACCAATTGAGCAATATTCTGTTCGGTCATACGAATTACTAGTTCGACTTCTTGATTTTGTAGCTTGTCAGCCCCTGCGTCTTGGCTTTGCAGAGAGGTACTGTCTTGGCTTTGGCCGCCTAATTTAGCTACCCGCTTGGCGATGTTGAGCGCATCGGTTTCGCTTAGGCGAGGTTTGATATTGGGGAGGTCAGCACTAATACCACTTACTAAGGTACCGCTTGAAAAGCTGGGTGCATCCGAAAGCATGCCCGCGGCGTCGCGCGAGCGACCGGCAACCGGTGCAGCTTCACCCCAAACACGAATACCTTGATGGTATTGGTTGTATTTGGTTTTTTCGCTGCCGTCGGCGGTGGTTACCTTCGTGCTGGGACGTAGGTCAACGCCCTGGCCGACTGCATCTGAGGCCAGCATGCTTTGGCCCAGATCAATACGTCCGGCTGCAAATGCGGATGTAGCGCTGGCAATTGCAACTGTCAGTAGGGTCATCCGCCAAATTGAAACTTGTTTAGTCCTCATGATCGTCCTCAGGTAATGATTCGTATGACAGCTGCGAATTAGACGGTAGAATTGGGCTATTGTAAATATGCATAAATCATATTTATCTATCCCCACTCTTTTGGGGCAGCGGCGAATGTCTCGCAAAGCTCATGTAAGTACTACATAAGTAATATGCGTATGGAATATTTCCCATGTGGCCAGCCTAGTTATTAATTGGGTTTGCCGGGGTGGAATTGTGGGGTTTTTGGTCTTTTTTGGTGCAATACAACGTCATTTCTTCCTAAATTGGGGATGTGGCGATTTACCTGAAAATTAATACGTCAGGTGGCCAAAAAATTGCCTAGATTGTGTTGTGGTAATCATACGGTTTAGCTTCTTTGTCAGTAGCTTGCCAGCATTGCCACTCGTCTACCCACAGTATTCACTATGGAAAAATAAAGAATGGACTATCGCCTCAATGCCCGTAGTTTGCTGGTTACAGCGCTTGCGCTGGCTTTTGGGGGCGCGCAGGCCGCCCTTCCGCCCAGCGCATCAGTATTAGATCAGGTCTACCCAGAAAAACGTCATTCAGTAGTAGGGACGGTAACGAAGCCACTCCCATCCCCTATCTCGGCCGAAGTGGCAAACCCTGAAATGGCGCGGAAGCGCGTGATACATCAAGCAATAGACGAGACCTGCCGCATAGAGGACTTCGCCGCTGCGCGAGGTGATGCGCTGGTCACATTGGTCAAATCAAAATCGGTAGCGTGTGTCAATCAACTGTATACGGCTACAGGCCGTACGGCGCATGATGCGTTGGCCGAGACTCAGATGGTGAATATTGCCGCGGAGCTTAAAAAGCAGGCACAGAGTTACGATGGCACCAATAGCAGTCAAATTCAGCAAATCGTTGCCTTCATGCGCGCGGGTTACTACGTCCAGTGGTACAACCGTGATGATGTGGGGGAATATGGTCCAGCATTGAAGGCTGCTACTCGCGCCGCGCTAGATACTTTGTTTGCTAACCCTGCAACGCGCCAGGTAACGGAAGAAAATGGGGGGTTGCTTAGCGAGGCGATTACGCTGATTGACAGTGCTGCTGAAAATGCCCGCTACCTGCCGATTGCGTTGGATTTACTCAAGCGGTCGGACGACAGTTATTACAAGCTATGGTCGATGCGCAATGCAGTAAATAATGTGTTTACTGTGCTTTTTCGCGGCCACCAGAACGATGATTTTGTCGAAGCGGTGCGAAACGACCCGACGATTATCGAAGCGCTGAGTAATTTTTACCGCCAACGTTTTTACCTGCGCGGTACAGATTCCCAATTCATGCTGGTCAATGCGGTCAATGAAGCTGGCCGCTTTATGAAGTACACCGAGCGTAAATCGCAAGCCCAGACTTTTTTACGGACGGTACTGTCGGAAAACGAGATGGTGGGCCTTGGCGCACCGATGTGGCTAGGCGCGGCGACAATGGTTGATGCCTATGACTCAGCAAACTGTAGCTATTATGGCACTTGTAACTTCAGGGAAACGTTGAAGACGAAAGTGTTATCAAACCGTTATGAGTGCAGTCCATCGTTGAAAATTTTGGCGCAAGACATGACGGTTGATCAATTCAAGCAGTCATGCGCGTTGATTGGTGCTGAAGAAAAGCTGTTCCATTACGGCATGTTTGCGAGCGCCGACCCACAGAGCAGCAAGCCCGTACCAAACGATAAAAATACCGCGCTAGAAGTAGTGGTATTCGATGATTACAGCAACTATTCAAACTATGCCGGAGTATTGTTTGGTATTGCTACCAATAATGGCGGCATGTATTTAGAAGGTAATCCTGCCGATCCCAACAACCAGGCGCGCTTTATTGCCCATGAGGCTTCGTGGAATCGTCCAAAATTCCAAGTGTGGAATCTGGAGCATGAGTACATCCATTACCTGGATGGTCGTTACAATATGGAAGGTGATTTCACTAAGACCATTAGTGCCAATACTGTATGGTGGGTTGAAGGCGTTGGCGAGTACTACTCGCACCAGAACGAGTACCCGGAAGCCATCGTAGAGGCCCGTAAGAAAACCTATCTACTCAGCGTTATTCTCAGCAATGTCTACGGCATGGGCGATTACGCAAATCGGGCCTACCGCTGGGGCTACTTGGCAGTGCGCTTTATGTTTGAACGTCATCGTGATGATGTTGAAAAAGCGCTGGCTTTTACCCGTACCGGGGATTACGCCGGCTACACCAAGCTGATGAACGCCATAGGTACACGATATGATGCCGAGTTTACGCAATGGCTCGACATGGTAAATCCGGGTGGCGAATTCGCAGGTGGTAAGCCCAGCGGTGGCGGTGGCTCGGGAAATTGCCCAACACGGCTTGATGCCTTGGGCGATGGCTGTACACGTGTGGTGAATGGCCCTAACAATGCCTATTACTATGTCAATGTACCAGCCGGTACCAAGCAGTTAAACATCAATACACGTGGCGGCACAGGCAATGCTGACCTGTACGTACAGGATAGTAAGAAAGGCTGGCCCACCGAGAGCAGCTATCTTGCTAAATCCACTCAGGCGGGTAATGAAGAAAACGTGGTGATCAATGCCCCTGTCCCCGGTTACTACCATTTGTTGATCCGACCCAATTCAACCTACGCCGGCCTGAGCCTGACAGCCACCTTTAATAATAGCGATGATATTTACAGTGAAAGCAACTGCCCCGCCAATTCCCAGGCACTGGCTGACCGCTGCCTGCGCCCGAAGTTGTCTGGTAGTAACGCTTACTTCTGGGTATTTGCGCCCAAGGGTGCCAAGCGTATTACGCTACGTACTGAAGGAGGGATGGATAGCGATGTCGCCTTGTATGTAAAGACGTCCAGCTGGCCTACCCAAACTGACTACCAGTTCAAATCGCAAGCCGGTACTTTGGTGCTGGATAACATGCAAGGCGGGGACCGTTATTTCCATATTTTGCTGCAAGGTAAAGCCCCGTATAAGGACGTAAACCTCAAGGCCCGTGTGGAATAAAAGCAAGTGTAGGGCGAAAGAAAACCGGTGGTTAAAGGCCACCGGTTTTTATTTTTGGCTGAGTGATGGATGCATGCATGTATAACCATGCTGGTAGCACCTGCAGAAAGTGGTTAAACAAATTGGTACCATTGTATTTGTTAAGTCAGTAGGGGGTGGAGCGGCTCCTACAAGCACGGCAAGGCCATATAAGTACCAAGATTTAGGCTATGCCTTGCTAGGCAAGCCTTTGCTGCAAGGCAATCTGGTAGTCACCATGGCTGAACGCCCTGATAATGCGGGCCTCCGCATTTAGGCTGGCCTGTACATGATTGACGATATCCATAAAACCCCTGGGCTGCCCGAGCAAGTTACCCGCGCGAGGGATGCGGCGCCAAGCAAAAATGATAAGAACGAGGTCTCGCCATTGGCGGGGGGATTTTCGTCATCAATTGCGGAATTTGCTAATGCAAATGAATTGGCGCAATGGGCAGAACCTTCACGCAGGCCCGTCAACATACCGCCGAATCTTGAGCGCCTTCGCAACCGGCTCTTGGACTTGAGTGCCCGTAATCGCTTGCTTAATTTCTCCTACTCGCGTGGCAAGCGCTTTGTACGGGTGGTGGATGAGTTACCCGACCAGCTGTTTGAAGTGTTGATCAGTGGCAAGCCTATGCGGTTTGAGCCGGTGCCTGAACCTACTGAACAGCAATTGCTCGATGCCGGTTATCTGGTGCATCAGTCGGCATCGGGTGTGGTTACCGAAGCCAAGCGCTTGCCGAATGCAGAAGAGTGGGCACGCACACTCGGCATCAAAACCGACTATGAACTACCTGCACCCGATGGTTTCACTGCTGGGCGACATGAGGATTTGTCGATTCAGGCGCTTTACTTTGCGCCAGAACTGGAATCACGTCTGCAAGTGCTCTACACCGAGTCGTGCAGCGCTATTGAAGAAACCGGCGCAAACGTGTTGTACCTAGCGCTGGGGTTTTTAGCGTGGGATGAATCGATCGCTGGTAAGAACAGTACGCGGCTGGCACCCTTAATGTTGGTGCCGGTGCGGCTGGAGCGTGGTGAACTCAATGCCAAGACGGCGACCTATGAATATAAGTTGGTATGTATTGATGACGAGATACTGACTAATTTGTCGCTGCAGGAAAAGCTCAAGTCCGATTTCTCGATTGCCCTGCCACCCATCCAGCCCGAGATGCTGCCGGAGGCTTATTTCAAGGCAGTGGCCGATAAGGTGTTGGCCATCAAGCCTGCTTGGCAGTTACATCGTTTTGCCTCGTTGGGCTTGTTTGAGTTTGGCAAGTTGATGATGTATCTCGACTTGGACCCGAATCGCTGGTCAGGTGAATCCATTGCCGATCACCCCCTGGTCAAGCAGCTGACAGGGGCGGTGGTAACGACGGCTGATGATGACGCAGCACGTGGTTTTACCTCGGAATACAAGATCGACGCTTTGCTGGAAGTAGAGAAACGCTATCCCTTGATTGATGATGCCGATAGCTCGCAGCACAGCGCCATCATCGATGTACTGAATGGGGACAATCTGGTCATCGAAGGACCACCCGGTACTGGCAAGTCCCAAACCATCACCAATGTGATCGCGGCTGCGATTGCGGCAGGTAAGAAAGTACTGTTCGTCGCCGAAAAAAGCGCGGCGTTGGAAGTAGTGAAGCGCCGATTGACACGGGCTGGGCTGGGTGATTTCTGCTTGGAAATGCATAGCCATAAGAGCCAGAAGCAAGCAGTGATTGAACGGATCGGCCAGCGCATTCGCCGACGCGGCACATTTAGCGCACCGGCGTTGCTGGATGGAAAAATTGCTCAGCTGTTGCAGCACAAAGCCAAGCTAAACCGGTATGTGGAACAGCTGCATGCGCCATACCAGGAAACTGGGCTGTCAGCGCATCAGGTACTAAACCGTGCACGCCGCTTTCGTGAAGCCTTGGCCATGCCGGCCGAGCCGTTTCATCCTCGTGGCGAGGTTTTGCTCAATGAGGCGAGAGTGCAGGACGAAGCCGAGTTTTACGCCAAGCTTTTTGCCAAGACGGCGGCGTTTAGTGGCGAAGGCAACAGTCTGGAGAGCCACCCTTGGTTTGGTTTACAGGGCGAACGCCTCGATAACGAAGCGCGTGTAGGCGTTCAGCAGCGGTTGGTGGTAGCGCAGTCGGCTATGTTTTCCTTGCAAACCACTGCTATGGCGTTGGCAGACCAAACTCAGTATATCGCTTTGGCGCAGGCTAGCTTGAGGCAGATCGGCACGCTGGCTGACAAGCTCATGGCTTTGCAGCGGGTAAAGGGCGATGAAGATTGGTCCTTGTTGGCCAAACTTGATGCGGAAGGCTGTGAGGTTTTGGTTGGCTGGTTGAACAGGATGGATGCCCTGAGGACCGAGCACGAGCAGCTAGGCCAGCATGTGCAACAAGGGGTACTCGAAAGCGCTGCGCTCCGGCAAGAAGTTGAGCAGGCAATTGGCGCTGTCCGCCGGCATTCCGATAACGAACACCTGTTGCTTGAAGACTTACAAAGTGCGCTGGAGAAGACCCAGACGTGCTTGGCCAATAGTGCGGCGATTCAACGCTTGTTCGACCCGATAAAAGCTAGCTTGCCGATCGAGCGTACAGGTTTATGGCTTGCAAATGCCGAAGGGTTGAGTCAGTTGGCCCTGTTGTTACAACTGGCCAATGGGTTGCCGCAGGAACATTACGCGCTACGGCATATGCGGTTCGATGATGCGTTACTGGACCCGCTGTTGGTTGAGCTAAACCAGAAAATCGAACGCTTGGCGAACGAACGTAGCCAGGTGGGCAGGCTACTGAGTGTCGACCGCCTGCCGAGTGCTGAGCAGCTGGAAGACATGGCGCGAGTTTTGGCCGATACCTCGTTTTTCTGCTGGTTTAAGGGGGCATGGCGTAAAGCGCGGAAAGATTTGCTGCAGCTTGCCCGCCCTGGTGTCGCGTTTCATGAGGCATTGGCTGCATTGACCGCAGCCGAACAATGGCAGCGTGATTACCAGGGTTTTTTAAGTAATGGTCGGTACCTGGCAGCGTTGGGAGACTTGTTTCAAGGTTTGGATACGCCGGTTGACCACTTCATGGCCGTGCGTGATTGGTATCGTACCTTGCGCGAGCAATGTGGCCGGGGTTTTGGTCCAGCCGTGTGGATTGCAGACTGGTTGTTGGGCGCCCCGGCTGAACGATTAAACGAGGTGCGCGAAGCTGCTACCACCATCGTGCCGCTCGTTCAGCATGTCGAATCAGTGCGGTTGCTGTTGGAACAACAGTTCCGCTTTGACCAGCATGAGTTACGCAGTGGTGATCTGCTGGCTCAGGACGGTATTTTTGCTCGTCTCCTGGCCGATTTAAAGCCAGCGTTAGCCGTGTTGTCACTACAGACGCGCTTTGTTAAGCCCACGGTTGGTGATTGCACCAAGATTTGCCGGGCGGTAGCGGGCTGGCAGGATAAACGCCGGCATCTGGAAGATGACGAGAAGCTACGCGCCAGCCTCGGTGGTGTCACCTTGCCGGCTATTTTTGCGTCCAGTGGCGAGTCGGTTTTGGCGTCATGGCGGCATACCGCCAGTTTGCTACAGCCTTTGCTGGCATTGCCGGATGCGCCGTTTTGGCTGGGACAATTGCTAATCGCGGGGCCGCGAGCCGCCGATTCAAGCATTGCCCGCTGGTTGGAATGTGGACAACGCTTGAGTGCGCAATTGGCACGATGGAGTGGAGCGTGGGCCAGCTTCGTCCAACAAGGCGGGATTGATGAAGCCGCCTGGGTGCGGGTATTGCCCGCTTCTCGTCCACAAGACTACTTGGTACGCCTGAAACATGCCGCCGACCGTGCTGACTTGCTGGAGCACTGGCTGGAGTATCGGCGTCTGCGGGGCCGCTTGGTAAGGCTGGGGTTTGCGGCGGTGGTCGATGCCATCGAACAAGGCAAGCTTGATTCCTCGCAATGCCGTACAGCCTGCATGGCAGGATTGCTGGATAGTTGGGCCAGGCAGTTGCTGGAACAGCAGCCTGAGCTCTCACAGTTTTCGGGTAAGGAACAAGATGCTGTCCGCAGCCGGTTCGCCGAGATCGACCATGAACTGAAGCGTCTGCAATGCGAACAAATCGCTTGGACGATAGACCAGCACAAGGTACCGGAAGGGGTGAACTCCGGCAGAGTAAAAGAGCGGACGGAACTCGCCCTGTTGGAGCATGAAATCACCAAGCAACGGCGGCATGAGCCTATCCGTGTTTTGATCAGCCGGGCGCAGGGTGCGCTACAAGCGTTGATGCCCTGCTTCATGATGAGCCCTATGGCGGTGGCGCAATATCTGCCGGCAGGCAAGGTGAAGTTCGACCTTGTCATCATGGATGAAGCATCGCAAGTGCGGGCCGAGGAAGCATTGGGCAGCTTTGCGCGTGGTAAGCAGGTTGTGGTGGTGGGCGACCCCAAGCAGTTGCCGCCCACCAACTTCTTTGCACGCCAAGGCAGTGACGAAATAGAGGAAGATCAAGATCTCTCAATGGCCCAGTCTGCCGAGAGCATTCTCGACGCCGCCATGCCGCTCTTCAAACTACGCCGTTTGCGTTGGCACTATCGGTCGCGCCATGAAAGCCTGATTGCCTTCTCAAACCATGCTTTCTATGACGACAACCTCGTGATCTATCCTTCGCCACATCAGGAGTCCGTCGAGTTTGGCGTTAAGTTTGTTCGCGTGCCTTCAGGCCGATTTATCGAGCAGCGCAATATCGAGGAAGCCCAGACGGTGGCGCGTGCCGTCGAGCATCACATCCTGCATTCGCCCAACGAGTCGCTGGGTGTGGTGACGATGAACATCAAGCAAAAAGAACAGATCGAGCGGATGCTGGAAGAGCGCTCAAAAGAGAACTTCACCCTGCGCGAAGCCCTGGAGCGAAACAGGGCCACGGGTGAGCCGCTGTTTATCAAGAACTTGGAAAATGTGCAGGGTGATGAGCGCGATGTTATTTATATCTCGTTCACCTATGGCCCGATGGAAGTCGGGGGGCGTGTGCCTCAGCGCTTCGGGCCTATCAATGGCGCTGATGGCTGGCGGCGCTTGAACGTGCTGTTTACCCGCGCCAAGAAACGCATGCATGCCTTTGCTTCGTTTGATGCTACCGATTTGTTGTTGACCGGTACTGCTACCAAGGGAGTGCGCGCCCTACGAGACTTCCTCGACTTTGCCGAAACCGGGCGTATGCCACGGCAAGCGGAGACAGCCCGCGCACCCGATAGCGACTTTGAAGTTGCCGTGATAGACATGTTGGCGTTGCATGGTTATGAGTGCGAGCCTCAGGTCGGTGTTGCAGGCTTCTTCATCGACTTGGCGGTCCGCGATCCACTCAAACCTGGACGTTATCTAATGGGTATTGAGTGCGATGGTGCCAGTTACCACTCCGCCAAATCCGCGCGAGACCGAGATAGATTGCGCCAGAGTATTCTGGAACAGTTGGGTTGGAAAATTCGCCGCATTTGGTCGGTAGACTGGTACCGCAATGCACGCTCGCAGATTGAACCGATACTGGCTGAGTTGAATCAACTGAAAAGCCAAGCCCCGAGCGAATTGAACGTACAAACCTTGATGGTTGATACGGTTGTAGCGGAGCAGACTGATTGTTCGGACCATCTTGTCGAATGTTCGCGGAACGTAGGGCAGGGGAGCTTGCGGGAACAGCTTGAAGTATTCAACCGAACGATTATTCATCCTCGCTATCCCACCACCAAAGTGGAGGCGTGTCTGCTTCGCCCGGCCATGCTTGAAGCGTTGGTTGAACTCAAGCCGGCCACCAAATGGGAATTCGTCGAACGTATCCCAGGTTATTTACGTGCAGGTACCGAATTGGCTGAAGAACAATTTCTGGATGAAGTACTGGCTTTGATTAGCCAGTCACAATGTCAGCTGGTCGAAGAATGATAAGGATATAGGGTGTATCTGCTATCCCCGATGTTTTAGGCTGTTTATTGTATAAACATCGGGGATATCGAGTACCTACTTATCGCAATACCACCTTAAGCCTAAACGTGTTATTTAGGTTAATGAACATGTGTTCATTAGACAATTCTAAATTGTTTACATATGTAAAATATTTCATTAAAGTTACCAACACGACCAGTTCGGTTTGTCTGGATATTAATTTGTCCGTTGTCTACCCATGTGAGGTACTTATGAAATTATCTTTTAAATATAGTGCCGTCCTTTTAATGGCGCTTTTCGGATCAAATTTGTATGCGATGGATGATCTTGATCTGGAGCCAAGTAATCTCACCGTTGGTAAAGTAAAAAGAAGCGCTTCTGACGACCAGATTGTAAGTGTTGTGGGTAAGTTTGTAAGACGTATCTATGGCGATCATTATAAGTTTACCGGCAATGACGGCGTGAGTATTTGTGTCGAGGTAGATAATGACGATGGTGGTGTGTTAATTAATAATCGCCATATGTACTTTGATTTGGGAAGGTATGCGAATCGCACCGTGAGAATTACTGGTCAAGTCGATAGAGAATATCTCACCCTCGAAAAAGGTTGTGAGAAGATCAAGATCGACGTTGAGCACATCGATTTTGCAGATAATCGCCCAGTCCAAGGGGGGCGTCCAACTCAAGGCCAACCCGACGCGGCAGCAAATAATGGTGGTAATGATTTAAATCAAGCGGATGCGGATTTTTAAGTAAAATACCCAGACGAGACTTCCGCTTGATTAACGGTATTGTTGTCCTTTATGGTCTGTATTTAATAAAGAATTCAAGGAGCACATATAATTACCTAGCTGCAAGTGCAGTGGGTATTTCTATGTAACTAAAGACAGAAGCTGTGATTTTATAAGATGCGGAAACGCATCTTTTTTTTACTATTTGAAATAGCAATCTATTCCAGTCTTTCTGGTCGGCATGAAGCGAGAGGCGTAATGCCCCCTCGCGATAGATCGTATACAGGTTCTAAGAACCTGTCTAAAGTCTGCTGTGCATCGGCAATATGGCGTTGAAAACAGCCGCGGAATGCTCATTTACCATTCGTAAACTCCGCTTCCTCGGCTGTTTTCGCCTTATCTTGCCCTAGCTCGCGAGACTTTAGACGGGTTCTAAGTGTTTAGTCCCAGCAATCAATATCTGCGGATTCGGCTTATTTAATCGCTCAACCTGTTGTGTTGTTGTCTGTTGAAGCCGTGACCGGCTTGTTCGGGTTATTGAGCCAGTCTAAGGTGGTCTGGGAGAATTGGTCGGCATTGGTAACAAAATTAGCAGGGCTACCGTTGCATGACATGCTGAAAGGTCCGTTACCTGAGGTGTCGCCAGTGCAGTCGCTGCGAACCGATTGAATGCCGATTGAGCCATCGCGCTGCAATTCAGTCAGCTTGGTTTTCATTTTTTCCTGATTATCCAGATCATCGAAATCCGTGGCGGCAGGCAGGGTGAATTCCACTACCTGGTTTTCTTTTACTTCCAGCCCAGGTTTCACCAGCATCACGCTCCAACCGTATGGGGTGTAGACGATTGCCACACTGCTGCCCGGTACATTAGGCAGATTGTTTTCCTTGATCAGCTCTGCCGCCTCGGGTTCACTAGCCGGTAATACGGTTAGCACGGTGCTGATTAAACGCGGTTTGACTTTGCCTTCTTCCTTGTCCTTGATCTTCTTGTACACCTCGGCCATCGACTTGGTATCAACAGTGTAAGGGCGCAATTCGGGTATCTGCGCCTGTAAATCCTCGAACTCTGACTTATCAGCAGTACTCATGCCTGGGCAGGCGGTGAGCAAGGGGAGGGTGAGCAGGGCTAAAAGCAACCGGACAACCACTTTCATAAGGCAACGCTTTCTATAGATGTTGACTACCCTGCACGTAGGGTGGTGGTGTTCTGTGTCATGCCAAAGCCCTCGATGGCGCTGTCGGCGGTATGGGGTTGGACGGATGGAGCACCCTTGGCAGGGTGGGGTGACGGCGTAGTCAGTAACCGCGCCAAATCCAGTGTGGGGGTAGAGCGGGCTGTGGATGCCTGCACGACTTTAGTGACGTAACCGTTACGAAAACCCCCTTGGAAATTACCGGTGTTGTAAGCGGAAATGGCTTGTAGCAGCGCCTTGGTGCCGGTGCCATGGGTTTGGGCGGCCCGGCCGTATTGCGCTGTCAGAATGGCGGCCCCGGCACGCAGGTTCTGGCAGGCATCGAATGCCCCAGCCGTTGTCAGCTTCAGCCGGGGCAGATTGCGGGAGTTGATTTGCATCAGCCCCATATCCACCGAATAGCCCTGCTTGATCAACCAACTGGCCCAGGCCGCTGCCTCTGATGCTGTTTTGGGTGCACGCTGTAGGCGAACATTGCCGTTCACGTGCAAAGCCAGTGGATTGAACCCACTTTCTGTACGGATAATGGCGTGCATCGTACTTGCCGCTACGTTAGGGGCGCATTGCTGCAAAAGGATAGGGAGGTCAATCATATAAAGCTTGTGCTGTGGCGTATTGGCAAGGCGACTTCGGCAGCATCATTTCTGCTGATCGATGACATCGCTTTTTTCGGGTGCAGCCACTTTGGCGCGTGCTGAAAAGGTGGGGTCAAGAAAATACAAAATCTGCTTGCCGTAAATGGGTGTCTGCCCAGCCATGAAGATCAACATGTCGCCAGGTTCGCTGACATTGCCATTGGCGTCTTTTTTCGCGGCGGGCAAGCGCATTACCTCATCCGCGGTCAGCAGCGGTCGTTGCGTTTCCTGGGTGGAAGTAGAGATGCTGGATTGGGAGCCATACAGACTGCCGGAATAGGAATGCGACTGTTTGACGATGGTGGCGGTGCCGCTCATCTTCGATAACAGCTCAGCTGTCTCGATCTTGTTGGGCGCATAGGCCACCCGCACATGGCAGTTGGAGAAGATGCTTTCATCCTTGCCGTAGGCTGTCCAAAGCTGCGAGATATCCTGAATGATCAGGTAGGCCTTCATACCATAGCCGGCGATGAACGCCATCGACTCCTCAAACACATCCAGCTTGCCCAGGCTGGGAAATTCGTCCAGCAATAGCAGCAGCCTGTGCTTGTAGCCAGCAATGCTACGGCCATCCTTGAATTCCATTTTCTCGGTCAGACCACGGACGATCTGAGTGACGATCAAACGGATCAATGGCCGCAGGCGATCTTTATCGGATGGCGGCACCACCAGGTACAGCGATACCGGCCTCTCGTCGTTCATCAAGTCGCTGACCCGGAAATCGCTGGCGGCGGTGTTGCGCGCTACGATGGGATCGCGATACAGCGTCAGGAAGGAAATAGCGGTGGAGATGACGCCTGATTGCTCTTCGTCTGCCTTGTTCAGCATGTCGCGGGCGGCAGCGGCTACTACCGGGTGGCAGTAACTTTGGGTGCCATTGGGCAGCGGCCAACCATTGCCTATGAGGTCATGATCGGTATCCAGCATGAACTGCATCGATTGCGCTACGGTACGTGTTGGGTCGCTCAGGAAGGCGATCACCCCATTCAGCGTCTTGTTCTTTTCGGCATACAACACATGCAAGGCCACCCCCACCAATAAGGCTTGGCTGGACTTCTGCCAATGGTCTGCCAGCCCTTTGCCATCCGGGTCGACGATCATGGTCATAATGTTTTGCACATCGGCCACTTCGCGGTCGGTGCCTACCCGTACTTCGGCCAATGGGTTGTAACGTGCGCTGGAACCATCCAAAGCCGAGGGTTCGAACTTGATGACGCGGTTACCTGCTTCTTGTTTGCGCCAGCCAGCGGTTAGCGCCCAGTTTTCACCCTTGATGTCATAGATCAGCGCGCTGTGCGGCCACGATAGCAGGGTTGGTAGCACCAGCCCCACCCCCTTGCCGGATCGGGTCGGCGCGAAGGCCATGATATGTTCAGGCCCATCGTGGCGTAGATAACGGATCTGATGGGTGCTGGTGTCTTTCCAGGCGCCCACATACACCCCATTGCCATTGCCCAGCAAGCCGGTCTGCGCGACTTCCTTGGCGGAAGCCCAGTGGGCAGATCCATGCAGATGTTCCGACTCACTATCCATTTGCGCCTTATCCCGCTTTGCCCGGTAGGCGATGAAGACAGCGATGGCGATTGCACCAAACAACGTTAGCCACAACGCAACTCGAAATGCACCCTGGACAATCGGGTTGGCCACCGTATGCCAACGGCTGTACCACCCCCACCAATCCACCGGTGTGTACAACTTCCAGCTGCCAATAGACAGTATCGGTTCGCCCAGGGCGGTTTGGTACGCCAGTTGGTGGCCGACGTATTGGGTACATAGCCAGCACAGGATCAGTGTCAGGAAAACACCGGTGCCGATGTTGCGCATCAGCAGGGTGCCAGGGTTGCTGCGCTTGGTGGGCACGGTGTACAGCGGGGTTACGAGCGAGTCTCGATCAGACATGTTTTATTTTCAAAGGATGACGGCGGGTGTGTCGCCGAAGCTCAATATGGGGTAGCTGTCAGGCGTTCAATTCGTGCAGCAAAAAAGGTTTACCGCTTTAATCCCGAATTCTTGGTTTTTGATGATCCTTCAATAGATGAAGGTTGGTTTAGGCGGGGGTAGTCCGGGCGACGTTGCGGAGACAGAGGGGCACCTCGAAAAACCTCACTCTGCAAAAATCCCTACTCAACGATTCAATAAGTTACGAGCAGTGGATGAGTAAAAATCCTGGTTTTTCGAGGTGCCCAGAGGAGGTGGGGTCACATCGTCTCGCTCGCTGCTGGCACGGCGCTGTGGCAGCACGGGCGAAGAGGATGGAATTTCAAAGTTCATCTAAGTCTCCTTTGGGCTATTCTGTGCAAGCGGTGTTGAGTTAGCTTTAACGCCGTCGTCTCTGTTTGATGCTTATTCAGAAACGAAGTCCTTCATCTCTTTTGGCCGGGATTAACAGATCTTTTCTTTTCCGCCATATTGTGCTTACTTTGCATGGCTATTTGATTACCTATTGATGGCAGTTTACTTAGATCAGACAGTGGAACATAGCACCGCGACTTATTAGGGTCTCGTTGCTGTGCGTTGAGACTCAAAATAGCAAACTGCTTATCGTACTGAATATCACTCACTTTGAATCGGCTTGCGTCATCTTCACGATTGAATTTGTTTAATGCTACACCATCTATATTCGGTGTAGGAGGTTCAATCAAATTTTTATTCAATTGAAGCTTGTCATCAATTCCTTTGATGGTGGCATTCCAAAGCTCTGTGCTTTTTGTCATTTGATATAACGTGCGCTGATAAAGCTCAGTATTGCTCTTCTTGTCAGTGCCGATATTATTATCGCGGCATTCATCAAATGTTTTCAGTAGTTCCTTTCCCATATCTCCAGTGTCATAACGGGCCACTGGGTAAAGTGCCTCAAACATAGAGTGGTATTGGTTCTTCACCATAAATGCGGCATTTAGCAAGAACAAATCGTTTTTTTCTTCAGATGGCAAATTGGGTGCTATTGTCGGTAATGCCTTGCAAATATCCCGCGTTGTCCCAGAAATACCACCTTTAAATGGAGTGTCGAGTTCATTCATGTAGGTTGTTGCAGCTTTTTTTGGATTAGTCACATAGTTAACCGTACTGCGATGAATATCAAAAGGTAGGCCAGAGGCTTGTGGTGTTTGATTTAACAAAGCGGAGTAATCGATTTTTTGTAATCGATTGTTGACGGGCACGTCGGATTCATTGCCGTCTTCACCAGCGATCATTTTGTGTGGTATTGGATCGGGGCGTACAACGCCAGGTGTCTGGTTAATTTCTTGAGCAACAATACGTAAGCTGTGAAAGAAGAGATTGGCCCCAAGATGCCTAGATTTAGGATCTTCTCCTGTCGCAAATTTTCGAAGTTCATTAATGAATAGTTCTGCTGAAGGTTTTTCGCCTGTATTTCGGCATATTGCCATCAAGTCATTCTGTACCAGCTGGTTTTTTAAAACCTTTTGAATCAGTGGCGATGTTTGAAATAGGCGATTCCGCTCACTTTCTACTTGGCTGAGTATCGCCTTATTTTCTTTGATATCGCTGATTACATATTCATTATCCGGGCTTTTGGAGTTAATTTGCTTAATCAATTGCTCACTGGCATTTGTAGTATTTTCATCAAGTTTGGTAATGCTTTCGGAGCGGCTTTTTTCCAAATAGTCGATTAGGCCCTCAACTGTCGTATTGAGCTTTCTTGATCTGTCCTTGAGTAACTGTGTGGCGATTTCATCTTCAATGATTACTTTTATAAGGTTATCGCCACGTGTATCACGTTGATTTTGAGAGATATCTTTTGCTGGCGGGACGAGTGCACCTGGCGTCAGATGATTGATTGTCAGGAACTCGCCGAAGTTTTTTATTGTTGCCTGGTTTTCATCTGAACCCAGATCCACTATTAAAGGAAGTGTTGGCCCGTGGTCTTCAATATCCGCATCGCTACTGTAAAAAAGGTCGAGTGCAACGGGATGGCGATCATCTTCATCGCCAGAACTCGCGGTGAAGAAGCGATCTTCCGATTCGTTAGTGCTGAAATAGGGTTCTTCGCTGGCGCGGCTCTCCAAATCTTGGGCGGAGATGTCGCTTCTGGTACCAAGATCGCTTTGGGCGTCGGATTGGCTCGATGAAATGCTGCTCCGATCACTACCGCTGAGGCTGCCTGTATCAGCAAGATAGCCGCTGTCGGTATCATCTGACATACGCGATGATGTTGGGCTTATTGGCGCAACGGCCGGAGCTTGACGGTACTCAGGTGCCGGGGTTTCAAATCCATCGGAAGCAAGCGAGAGCGAGGATGTCTTGCTATGCATCTGCTCTAATTGAGTCAGCATGCCTTGTAGAGATCTGACTTTTTTTATCTGGTCTTCTGTGGTGCTGAATGACCAAGTATCGCCTTTATACGTGTGGAACATCGTATTGTTACGATCAAACAAATAAACAGAAGGCCCTTCGCCACCAACGGAAATGCCGAGGTCCTTCATAAAGTTTTGGACATCGACCCGTTTTCCGTCGATTCCCTCGGGTCTGGAGCGAAGGTTATGTTTGAATGATATGGTTTCGAGCGTTTCCGGGTGGGCATTTTCTAGAAACGATCGCAACAGTGCGCTCTGCTGGGTATTGGATTGTGTGGTTGTATCAAGCCCAAGCTGGTTGAAGCTCTTTACGTCGACATACATCAGTCTTGGTTCGTTGATACCCTCAACGGTGCCGTATCGCACACCGCCTTCTGGTGTTGCCTCTGGTAGGTGCCTATCGAAGAATGTCCGGTTGACTTCTACCGACCGTATCATGGGTTGACCGGGTAGAACTTCTGGTGAACTTTTTTTCTTCCTGTCCAGGGTGTCCTTGTTATTGTCCAACTGATATTTCTGTAGCCATCCCAATGCTTTATAGGGTGTGCCGGCACCTATCCACAGTTGGTTCGACTTGGCGTCAAGTTGACCTTTGTCATCAAGTATCAAATCTCTATATGGGCTACCAGGTGTATATGGGGCGAAGACGGCCATATAGACACGTACCCGATCAGGGTTTTGACCGGTTCCAATATCATGGAATCTATGGTTGGGTAGTGTGAGTGTTTGCTGGGTTTGTTCTTTGGAGCGTTCAAAGCTTTCACTAACAGTCTCAAGTTTCTGCAGCTCATCCTGAAGATCAGCCAGCCGCTTTTCTTTTGCGGCATGGGCTGGGTCACCAGCTGGGGTATTCGCTAAAGATTGGTTTTGCTTGTCGATAAGGTGATTAAGAATCCCTTGTCTGGCTTCAATGCTTAGGTCTTCCGTTTCCTTGGATTCCAATGCAATTGCATGTGCAATGGTGAGTGATGAATCCTGCACTCTTTCTAAATGTGTAATGACCTTTTTAGTGTATTCATTCAGTGCCTCATCACTCAAGCTGTACCACGGGCTTCTGGTGTCGGTATTGTGGGGGTTCTGGTCTGCAATCGTTGCTTTAAGAATCTCACGTACTACTTCATGCTCAAATTTGTAAGCCATGTTTTGTTCCTATCCAGAAAACCTGTGTAATCAAATGGGTATTTTTCTTGCGTTGTACTGAGGCCAATTCTTTTTCGGGTCTCGCTTCTATCCGTTCTTGAAAGCGAGACCAAAAAAGTTGACCTTAAAAGTCGTAAGCCCCGGGGAAAGTAATGTCCTTGTTCACCATGACATTCATCTGATAACCCTTACGAATTTCGATGGTGGGTTGCACCCGCATATTGCGCTTGGCCATTTCCACGCCCAGTTGCGTCATCTGCTGTCCGACGGCTGCGCCAACAACCTGCCTGTTGGTCAGTACGCGGTCGTCGCGACGGTCTTGTTCCGGTTGGGACAACTGGTAGCTGGCGGATAGCAAGGAGGTGAGCAGGCCCCAGCCGAAGATGCGGCCGTAGTGGTTGTTCACCCGGTCGGCAAGGCCGGCCTTGCCTTCCCGGTCGTGGCCGGACATGCCGCCCAGCTCCAGCGTGTAGGCATTGGGGTAGATCAGCCGTTGCCAATTGATCAGCAACCGTTCTTGGCCGAATGAAACCTGCGAGTCGTACCGGCCAAACAGCTTGGTGCCTTGTGGAATCAGCAAATGGTTGCCGCTGGCGGTGTCGTAGACGTTTTGCGAGACCTGGGCAATGATTTCGCCGGGCAGGTCGGAATTCAATTCACTGACCAGAATGGAAGGAATCACCGTGCCCGCCTTCAAGTCGAATGGGCTAGCGGGTGGCGTAAGCTGGCTGTTCAGATAGCCGGTTTTATGGGTTTTCTGTTGGAACGCCAGCTTTTGTGCCTGCCGGTTCAGGTCTGGCTCATCGGCAGGTTCGCCACTTGCCGCGCCGGCCAAGTTGCTGGCAGCACGCGCCAAGCTATTGCCTTGGTCGATACCCGGCATACCAGCGGTTGTGCGCTGGCTTGCTGTTTCACCAACCGAGAACCGAGGCAATGCCGTGTCTGCCAACCGGGCGTCGTCTTCCGTCGTCTTGACGGGTGCCGCCGGCACGCTGGTGCTGGCGTTGGTGGGGCCTGGTTGGGCAGGCAGGGTTGGGGGTGCCAGTACTGGTGGTTCGCTTTGCTTGGGCTCGGCGACGATGTCCGGAATATCCTTGGTCAGGGTCTTGGCTGCATTCAGTGCCGGTTCCAGGTTTTTGGGTGGTGCGCTTTCCTCGGCTGACTTCTTGGGCTTTTCGCTGGAAACATTGGTGACGATCACGCCCAGGATGGCGGCCACCACCGCAGTGGCGGCGATGGCGGCTTTCTTGTTCAGGCGGGCGCTGGCCAAGGGGGTACCGCGTATTTCCAGGCTGTCGGGCGATTTGGGTGCGTTATCGGCCATGGCTTACTCCTTTGCATCCCAGCAGATACCCAACCAGCCACGCTTCTGGCATTCGTCACGGGCGACTTCGATACGCTGCTGATCGCTGCCTACACCTGAAATCAGCGCCAGCTTGAAGATGGTGCCGTCAACCACATACATATTCCCCTTGAGGCGGTAGTTGATCATCTGCTCTTCACCGCTGGGTGAAATGCCGATCAGGGCAGGGGCTTGCTGCTGCGGCAATTCTTCATTCATGGCGATATAGGTGTGGTAACCGTCGTCCATGGCGCGTAGCGGCTTGAAGTAAGGGTGGCCTTTGACCACTTTGATCTTGTAGTTGAAGTTGAGGCGGTTGACGGCGACAGCGGGCATATCGCCCTTGCTGTTCTTACTGGCGGTACTGCTGCCGTTGCTCTTTGCCAGGGCTTCCCAGGCTTGTGGTTGATCTTCGTCCGGGTATTCGAATGCGATGCGGGACACATAGCGTTCGGCGCTGGATACGAGTCGGATGTGATAGGTGCGGCGATCGGTTGTAATGATCAGATTGGTGTCCAGCCCGGGCTCGGTGGGCTTGATGATCAGATGGGTCACCTTCTGGTCGTCGCTACCGGAAACCGCGGGGGCTACCTTCCAGCGTATCCCATCGCCAATGTGCGGTGCGCCTTGCACTGTTTCGCCAGCTTGCAGTTCGATGTCGCAGACACGTAGTGGTGCGCAGACGATGGTGGGGGCGGATTCGCCGAACGGAAACACCACCCGGCCGCCAGCATCGCGCACCGGCATGGCTAGGCGGTTTTCTGCCCAGTTGTGCGATTCAATCACGGCGCGTTGTGCAGGCTCGCCGATGCTGACTGAGGGAGAGAGCGCCAGTTCGAGTTTCCGCTTCCGGGCTTTGGCCGATGGCTTATTGGGTGTGGATTGGCATGCGTTGGCGCTGCAACCATCGTCGCTCAAGGCCGGTACTTGAAGCGGTTGGCTGTCCGCCTTGCTATTGGCTGGGGGTGCAACGGGCGCAATCAAGGCGGCACCGGGCACCGGTGCTGGCGCTGGTGCCAATACCGGTACGACAGCAGGTGGCATCGCCAGCTCTGGTGGAATGTTCGGTACTTTGATTTCGGCTGCTGCGGGGGCTGCCGGTTTGCTGCTGTCGGTATTGGCGGTTGCGGTGCCGGCAGCCAATAGGCAGATCGCCAGCGATAAATGCTTGTAATTCATTTTGCTATGTATCCCTTGAAAGCACGTACTACTACAGTTGTTGTGACCAATTCAGGTCTGTGATGTAAACCCCAAGCGGGTTGATCAGAATCAAGCGCTCGTCAGTCGGTGGGGTGATACCGACGATGATGGAGACTTTCATCCGGACATTGCTTTGCAGCTCACCACGCAAATCGCGGGTGACCTCTTGCCATTCCACCTGCCAGGTCTGGTCCGAAATCGGCAGCAGGTTGGTGACGGCCACGGCGACCGTCTTGTTGGTGGCAACAGCGAATGGGTTGTGGGCCTTGAAGTGGTCGTTCAGCTTGCTCAGTGCTATCGAGCTGCTGGGCAGCATGGCGTAGACACGATCAATCGCGCCCTTTTGCGCTTGCCGGTCGATCGTGACGGTGCGCCAGTCGGAGACGAACCGGGCGAGGTATGCCTTGACGACGCGTGGGTCGACTGTGGTGGGTTGATCTGCGCGGGCGACAGCGGTGGCTTGGCCGAGTTTGTCGACATGGACCACGTAGGGCACGATTTTGTTCTGTGCGCCGATATACGTGATACCGATTACGGAAATCAGCGCCACCAAACCCGAGATGATGGCCATGGTGCGCCAGTGGTGCGCCTGCTGGATGTAGTCTCCATAACGCTCATTCCATTCGCGACGGGCTTGGACATACGGGTTCAGTTCGCTGTGTGCTGCGACGTTGGCTGTGACTTTGGTGGTTTTATTGGTTTCTATTGGCAGTGAGCGACTGCCGCCCATGCGGTCGCGTAGCGCAAATAGTGGGTTGAGTAAGCGTTTCAAAATGACATGTCCTAGCTGTTTTTAGGTGGCCTGGGTGGCTGTGGGCGTGTTGTGGTTGCCTTGTTCAACGATGGCCTTGCACCTGCCGGTTTGAACGCTGTTGCGCTACCCCCCGTGGGCTTGTTTGGTGTAGTTCCCTTCGTTGTGTTGGCCGGGCTGGAATTGAGTGCTTTGACGCCCGCCGAGATGCAGCCACGTGTGTTGCTGCCGATATTGCCTGTGCTGGTTGCGCTGGCTGTATGGGCAGTGGCACTGCTCGACTCGCTGGAAGTCATGCTCGATGAAGTGTTGAAAGACGAAGCGCTGTTCTGTAACCCCAGTTCGCTACTGGCGCTTGAACTGCTCCCTCCGCTATGTGGGGCCGAGCCGTCGGTAGCGGCGGAGAGCGCTGTTGAATTGCTCGTGGATGATCCTGAACTGCCTCCACCCGCTTTTTCAGCAGCCCCTTCGGCGAGGCGGCTTTGCAGGTTTTGTTTGGTACGGTCGAACAAGCCGGGGTTGGTCCCGTGTTCACTCTTGCCTTTGACGGCATCGAGCAATTTGCCGGGTAGTGCCTTGGCGGATTCGGCAATTTTCTGCCCACCATCCCGTCCGGCTTGCCCCGCTGCTTTGCCCAGCCCACTCAGCGTGGCGGCAGTTCCGCTTTTTCCTTCTTGCTTGGCTAATTCTCGGCCCGCGCTGACAGCCTTGCCCATATTGTTCATCCCTTGCACGGCCGATGTTCCGGCACCCGCTGCGGATTGCAACACACCGGCGACCTTTCCTGCGCCACCCGAGGCCATGCTGGTTGCCATCTTCATGGTGTTGAATGAGGTGGTACCCGCGCCCATGGCCGAACCTGCCGACAAGCCTGCGCCGCCATTCAGAAGGGCGCCGGCCATTTCCGGCGCCCGAATACCGAGGATGGCTTGCAATACCGCGACCGCCAGCAGCTCGAACAAATCGGTGTATTCAAAAGCGAAGCCATCGCCCTTCTGGGTGATGGTGCTGAGCGTCAGGCTTAGAATCAGAATAAGCACCAGCAGGCGGACACCCACGTTGATGGCGTAGTTGAGGTATTTGGAGACGTAGTCCTTGATCCAGCTGGAACTACCCAAGCCCAGGAAAATCGCCCCTGCCGCGAACAGGATGTAGGACTCGATCTTGAGCGTAAGGTATTGGGCGGCGACCACCACAAAGGCGATCACGATGCCGATGGTGACAAAGCACGCCACGATGATCTTGCCCAGACCCGCCAGTATGGTGAATATGTTGGAGGGTGATTTGGACCATATCAATTTAATGGTCGCCATACCCAATGCAATGATGCCATCGGTGGTGACAGTGCCGCTCTGGGCCGCTTTCTCGCCTACGTCCTGGAATGTGCCGGTGATAGTTGGAATCCATTCCGGCGCATATTGCAGCAGGGCAAAGAAGAAACCGATGAACATGATCTTCTTGATGATCTCGACGGCCAGGCTGTTCAGGTTGTCCTTCTCGAACGCCCAAATGGCGGCAGCCCAGCAGATTTCGATCGTGCCCAGCAGCATGAAAGTAGGGCGGACCAGATCCAGGATGATGTTGAACCAAGTGGTGCTCTTGGTGTGTGCGTCTTTTTCCAAGGTGTCGAATAAAGAAAAGCTGGCAGTGTGGCCGCCTACAGGCGGCGATGTGGCGGCCCAGGCTACGTTGCCGAACAGGACATACAGCACGACCACCGCCAGCGATGCCCATAAGAACCAGCGCAAGCGGCGCGCCAGTTCTGGGTCTAGGGGGCGGCTCGGTGGTGCGGCAGCGCGGTCCGCCTGCAATTGTGCGAATACCGACAGGGTTTGGGCGAGGGCGTTCATGCGGGTAATTCCTCTGCTTGCCACAAATCCGCCCACTCGTTGAGGCCACGTTGCCGCAACCAATAGGCTGGCCAGTTTTCGTTATGGGTTTCCATCAGCTGCTTGGCGGCGCGGATATCGTCCTGGCTGCTCGCACCGACAAAAGACAGCGCCACCGGCCCGAAGCCGAACGAGAAAATGCGGCGGCCAAGTGGGGACTTGTAGTAGTAATGCCGCTTGACGGTGGCGTTGGCGAGTATCTGTATTTCCCGATCATTCAGGCCGATCAGCTCGTACATCGGACGTGATGAGTTCTCGTTGGCTTCCGGGTTGGGCAGCAGTATCTTGGTTGGGCAACTGGCCAGGATCACGTCGCGGATCGGGCTGTTCATCACATCCGCCAATTCCTGCGTAGCCAGGAACACCAGCGCATTTTTCTTCCGCCAGGTCTTCAGCCATTCGCGTACCTTCTCGCGAAATAGCGGGTGGGCCAGCATCAACCAGCACTCGTCCAGCGCCACCAGCGTGGGCCGGCCATCCATGCGTTTTTCCACCTGCCGGAACAGATACAGCAACACAGGCACCACGTTCTTTTCACCCATGTTCATCAGGTGTTCCATCTCGAACGACTGGAATGACCCCTCCACCAGGCTGTCTTCTTCTGCATCCAACAACGAACCCATAGGCCCAGCCAGCGTGTAATGCGACAGCGCTTGGCGCAACTCGTCGTCCTGCAGTTCGGCAACGAATTCGGTTAGGGTGCGGCGCGGCGAACGTGTCAGCCGCATGATGGCCTGGTACACCATTTGCCGCAGGGCCGGTGTGACGTTGACGCCCTGTAGGGTCAACATGATTTCAATCCATTCGGCAGCCCAGGCTTGGTCGGCTGAGTTGTCGATATGCTTGAGCGGGCAAAACGCCAGATCGCTGTTCTCGCCGCCGATGTCGTAGTAGGTACCGCCACAGGCGTTCACCAGCAGATAGGACGAATAGCCCTTGTCGAAGATGAACACCTGCGCATTTGGATAGCGGAAATGTTGCGCCAGCAGGAAATTGAGCGCGGTCGACTTACCGCCACCGGTTTTACCAATCATCAAGGTATGGCCGACATCGCCGACATGCAGGCTGATGCGGAACGGTGTGGAGCCTGTGGTGGCGGCGTAGGTGAGCGGTGGACTATTTTCGGGGTAGAACGGGCTGGGGTTGTGCACCTCACCGGCCCATACCGCGGTGATTGGCAACAGATCGGCCAGATTCAGGGTATGTAGGATAGGCCGCCGCACATTCGGGTAGGCATGGCCAGGAATCGAGCCCAAATAGGCTTCGACGGCGTTGATGTCCTCGATGCGAGCGCCAAAGCCAAGGTTTAGCAGGGCTTTGCGCACTTCACGCGCTTGTTCTAGCAAGAGTTCGCGATCTGCATGCATCAATACAACGCAAGAGGTGTAATAACCGAACCTGACCACGTTGCTTTCCGCTTCACCGATGGCGCTTTGCGCGTCTTCAGCCATTTCCAGCGCATCCAGGTCGATTGCGCCGCTGCTGGTGTTGAACATCTGGTCTTTGAGCCCACGCTGCTTCTGCTGCCAACGCCGGCGTACGCCGTTCATTACCGACCGGGCCTGCTGCGGGTCGAGGAAGATAAAGCGGGTGGCCCAACGGTACTCGTAGCCCAACGCGTCCAGTTCGTGCAATACGCCCGGATAGCTTTCCTGCGGGAAGCCATCGATGGCGACGACTTTGATATGGAAATCACCCACTCGCGGTGAAATGCCGCCATAGAACGAATGGCCACCAATGACGGCATCCAGATACATCGGAACGCTTGGCAAGCGCACAGGCCGAAGCACGCCGCTGACGCAGAAGTCCATGTACTGCAGCAGTTCGTCCTCGACATACTCCTGGCCAAAAGCGTCGGTGCGGTGAACACCACGCATGCGGCGCAGCGGCAAGGTTGCAGACAATGCGGATTCGAAATCATCGATCTGGCGCTTGAATTGGTCGAGGATGCGCGCAGCGAAACCTGCTTTCGAATCATCACGGCCCTCGTCCTCGTAGATCATCTCGATAATCTTGTTGGACGTACGTAGTGGCGGGAGATAAGTCAGCGACAACGCATAGGTGGTCTCGAAATGCGCGCCTTCCAACTCATGCTGGTGGCGGCGTTCTTCGTCGATCAACCAACTGGTGAGGTCTGGGAAATAGCCATGGTCCGGGTAGGTGGTAGCAGGCCGGCGAATGGCGTCGCAGTTCAACATCCAGCCATTGCCCAGGCCCACCAGAATGCCATTCAGGCGGGCGGAGATGCCCGACAGTTCGGCATGGGTGGCGCTGTCCATATCCTCGCCGCGGAAATACCAGCTGACAGTAAGACTGCCATCCTTGTTCTGCAGAATGCCATCTTCCGGCATCAGTGCGAAATTCAGCAGGTCGGGCAGGCCTTGCGTGCGGTCGCGGAATTGTTTCAGTTTCAACATGATCAAGCCTTTGGCGAGCCGCCGCCGGGCAGCGGGGCCTCGATGCAGCTATGGGCGCTGTAATACGCGCGATAGCGGATGTGGCGTTGATAAACCTGGCTCATTTGCGAGTCGGCTTTGGCCATGCGAACCAACGCCCAGAACGAACCGCTCCAGAACACAATCGCCAGCGTGATTGACCATACGGAGATGTTGCCGGAGAAGATCAACAGCGCCGTGATCAAGCCGGCCATCAGGACCAAGCTACGTTCTGCGCCAAGCAACAGGTGCGCACGATTGAGCGAACGGTGGATAGCGATGCGGCGTGGTTCGTCCATGGCCTGTCCCACCCGATCAGGCGAACATCGACATGAAGTTGTTGGCCAGTAGCATCACTGACAACGCCAACACCACCATCATCATGCGCTTGGTGAAATCACTGAGTTCGCCGCCAAACGCCAACATGCCGCCAGATGCAGCCAGTGCGATCACACCGATGGACTTGGCGACAGGGCCGGTTAACGACGTTTGCAGCTGTTGCAGCGGGCCTTCCCATGGCAGAGCTGCATGGGCAATACCACAGGAGAGTGCTGCCAGTGTCAGTACAAGACGACGCCAGATTAAAGACAGGGATTGCATGAGTAGAGCTCCTTGGTTGGTGGTTAGTGAAGGTCGACCGACCGCATGACAAAGCGGCCTTGAATGAAATCGCTGATTTGCATCAGCTCGCTGACTGAACGCCCGGCGGGCGTGGCCGAACGCTCGATGAAAACCACCAGGTTCACGGCCTCCTTGATCATGGTGGCGATAGAGGTTTCCGACAGATTGCGGGCTTCGGGGGCTTCGTAGATCAACTGTGACAGGCGAATCAGCCCGCCTTCAGCCGAGTTGGCGTGGATGGTGGCGATGCCGCCGGGGTGGCCAGTATTCCAACTCTTCAGCAAGGTGAGGGCCTCACCGCCACGCACCTCCCCCACCACGATGCGATCAGGCCGTAAACGCATGGTGGCGCGCAGTAGGCGCTGCATGGTGGCTTGTTCGCTGGTGCGCAGCAGCACGCTGTTGGGCATGGCGATTTGTAGTTCCATCGTGTCTTCGATGGCGACCAATCGGTCTTCTCCGCATTGCATAGCGATTTCCGCCAGGATGGCGTTGGCGAGGGTGGTCTTGCCGCTACCGGTACCACCCACGATCAAGATGTTGTGGCGCTGGCGTACCGCATGACGTATGGCTTCAATGGGATGGGCGTGAACCGGCTGGGCATCGGGTTTGGCGGATGCCGCCTGGCTACCCAGGAGGGAGGCGCCAATGATGCCTTTGGTGCGATAGTCATCCAGCGTGAATACTTTCAACGCCTTTTTCCGGATGGTGAAGGTCGGCGCGCGGACAATGGGGGGGATGATGCCTTCGAGGCGCGAACCATCAAGTGGGAATTCGCCCTCCAGTATCGGGCTGTCGCGGGTGACTACCGTATTCAGCATGCTGGCGCAGGTCGTCAGCACGCTTTCCGCAGCGCCGGGAGACATGCTATGCCCAGTACATTCCATGCCCTTACCGGCAATGTCCACCCAAAGCTTGCCATCGGGGTTGAGCATGATCTCGATGACGGCGGGGTCGCGTAGTGCATTCATCATCACCGACCCACACTCACGCTCCAGCTTTTCCTCTAACCGTTGCTTGACAAGTTCTTTCTGGCTGTTCATACAAAACCCCCTTAGTGGCAATAATGGTACATTGCCAAAGCAAGCGCTAGAGCGGGTTTGAAGTCATTCAGTTGTTTAAATGAAACACATTTAAGTGTTTTTTGGTGTGCTGGTCTAACGGTACGGAGTAGTCCTGAATCAATGAGAATCAAGCAGTTGTGGTGGCATAATTACCAAAATTTACTGTTTATTAAGTCAGATATTTTTTATTTTTTATTTATATTTAATTAAAAAATATTTGATATTTTTTGAATTCTATTTTCTTTAATTTATGGCTGATTTGTACGATGCAAATAAAAATTTTTGCGATATTTAAATGTTGTAGATAAGTATTTTTATTTGCGTTAGTTGGGAAAAACAACATTATTAAGCACATGATTTTATATATAAAATCCCGTTGGCATGTCCTCTCTTCGATCAGAAATGCCGTTCAAATTATGATGAAGCCCCTGAGCAAGAGACAAGAATGGGGTGGGGCCATGCCAGCCAATTTTTGTAGGAGCAGGCGGATTAAAGGGATAAGGTAAGTTCTTACCCCTTGTTCGTGCAGGGGGCCAAAAAACGTATTTGCTGGGGCTTGATAGCAGCTTTCAACGACTAATTCGGTTGCTTTGGTAAAGGGCGAACTGCCTAATTTGCGCCTGAATGAGCGGATGTATACCGCAGGTCGAGGCTTTCTCAGAGCCGGCATTTCGGTTTCTGCACGGCGCTTTACCCCGCTGACGACTGCTCGTAAACAGGTTCTAAGGTCGTGAATAGGTTCTCAAGGCTGATGTTAAATGCCGGAATCGGTAAAATACCTCGGTAAATGGTGTCCCACCATTCATGCAGCTGGTCCCGCGTCCCTTTAATACATAAACCCACTGATTGTTTGATACATGCAAATCGCCACCTGGAACGTTAATTCACTCAAGGTTCGTCTTCCGCAAGTGTTGGAGTGGTTGGCTGGCAGACCGGAGCTGACCGTGCTTGCATTGCAGGAAACCAAGCTGGAAGACCATGCCTTCCCCAAAGCGGAAATCGAGGCGGCGGGGTTTCATGTCGCTTTTACCGGGCAGAAGACGTACAACGGGGTGGCGCTGATTTCGCGTGCGCCATTGGAAGACGTGCATTTCAATCTGCCAAATTTTGAAGACCCGCAAAAGCGGGTGATTGCAGCCACCGTGAACGGTGTGCGGGTGATTGGCGCTTATGTGGTCAATGGTCAGGCGCTAGATTCAGAGAAATACCCTTACAAACTGGCATGGTTGGATGCTTTGATTGCCTATGTGCGCGAGGAGTTAGTCAAGCACTCGAACCTGGCGCTTGTGGGTGACTACAACATTGCGCCGGAAGACCGCGACGTGCACGACCCAGCGAAGTGGGTGGGCGAGGTATTGGTCAGTCCGCCCGAGCGTGAGCGGTTTCAGGCGTTGTTGGCGTTGGGGTTGGCGGATAGTTTCCGGTTGTTTGAGCAGGCAGAGAAAGCGTTCAGTTGGTGGGATTATCGGATGATGGGTTTTCGTCGTAATGCAGGTTTGCGTATCGACCACGTCTTGCTATCCACACCATTGGTAGAGCGATGCACTGCGTGTGAGATCGACAAAGCGCCGCGCCGGGTGGAGCGACCCAGCGACCATGCCCCGGTGATTGCTACATTGCGTTGAGCAATGAATAATCAAACTCTTAAAATTAGCTTGGGATTTTCCTAATAAAAAAGCCCTGTTTTGCAGGGCTTTTTTTATTTGCTGACGTAAGACACCGCTTGGATATGGGCAGGGTTGGTCTGCCAGTTCCACTGATTTTTCCAGGCACCCAAGACAAGATTGGGATACTCCGGCTTACCCAGGCTGCCGTTGTAACGGCCCAGCGCGCGATACAGGTCACCCCGCTCAATATCGAGGTAGTGGCGCAGGATGGTGCAACCGAAACGCAGATTGGTATACATGTCGAACAGGTTGTGTTCGTTATTGCCAATACTGCGCTGCCAGAAAGGCATGACCTGCATAAGGCCACGTGCGCCTACCGAGGAAATGGCGTATTTGCGAAAACCGCTCTCCACTTGGATCAGGCC
Source organism: Chitinimonas sp. BJB300 (assembly GCF_002735695.1). GTDB lineage: Bacteria > Pseudomonadota > Gammaproteobacteria > Burkholderiales > Chitinimonadaceae > Chitinimonas. Next base: position 55,069 of record NZ_PDZH01000001.1, on the reverse strand, counting down.
CAGGACCAACTGTGGGTCGAGGCCGGCACGGGTGGCTTCGTAATGGATGGCGGTCAGCAGTTTTTCCCGCATGAAATCGTCGGGAATCTTCTTCTGCAAACGGGTTGACATCTCTGCCAGCCACGCCTTGCCGTCACCAGGGTTCGTGAAAACCAAGCGTGGTTCGGTGCGGTCACTGATCGAGCGTTGCATGGCTGTCGCGACCGACAAGGACAAAGCCTCTTCCTTCTGCGCGCCAGCCAAGGCTGGTAGCGCAGCGAGAAAAATAAAAGAAACAAGGGCTAAGCGAAGCATGTAGAGAACATAAACCCTATTGAGCCAGTTTGCCAAGCAAGGTGGCCACGATATTGGTCTGGCTGATCAATTCGGTATTGCCATCACGGCGCGAGACATACTCGACTTTCTCTTCAGCTAAGGACTTGTCGCCAATCGTGACCCGATGCGGGATGCCGATCAATTCCATATCGGCGAACATCACGCCGGGGCGCTCGTTGCGGTCGTCCAGCAGCACATCGATGCCTTGGGTTTGCAGTTCGGCATAGAGTGCATCAGCAGCGGTTTTGACAGCCTCGGAGCGCTGATAGCCCACCGGGACGATGACCACGCTGAAGGGCGCCATGGCATTGGAGAACTTGATGCCCTTGTCGTCGAAGTTTTGCTCAATCGCGGCACCCACAATCCGCGACACGCCAATGCCATAGCAACCCATTTCCATGGGCTGCAACTGGCCTTCGCCGTCGAGATAATTGCAGTTCAGGGCTTCAGAGTACTTGGTGCGTAATTGGAAGATGTGACCGACTTCAATACCGCGGCAGATTTCCAATACGCCTTTACCATCGGGAGAGACGTCGCCCGGGATGACATTGCGGATATCGGCGACGACATCCGCCTCAGGCAAATCACGGCCCCAGTTTACGCCGGCAATGTGGAACTTCGGTTTGTTGGCGCCTACGACAAAGTCGTTCATCGCTGCGACGCTGCGGTCGGCAATCAAGCGCACACGGGTGCGGTCGATGCCGACGGGGCCAAGGAAGCCAGGAGGGCAGTTGAAGAAGGCGCGGAGTTCCTCTTCCGTGGCGAAGCGGAAATCAGCCATGCCATCAATCTTGGCGAGTTTGATCTCGTTGAGGTTATGGTCGCCTCGCAAGAGACAGATGACAAACTGCTCACCCGCCATCAGTGCAATCAGCTTGATAGTGCGTTGTAGCGGGATGCCCATCAGCTCGGCGACTGCGGCGCAGGTGGTTTGTTTCGGGGTGTCGATATCGCGCATAGCTTCGGTGGGCTCGCCACGTGGCGCAGCGGGCGCTACGGCTTCGGCCAGTTCTACGTTGGCGGCGAAGTCAGAAGTCGGGCAGTAGGCAAGGGCGTCTTCACCGGCGTCGGCCAGTACATGGAACTCATGCGAACCATCGCCCCCGATAGCGCCGGTATCCGCGGCCACTGCGCGAAATTGCAGACCCAGGCGGGTGAAGACATTCGAATAGGCTTGGTACATGCGCGCATAGGTTTTCGCCAGGGCAGCCGCGTCCACGTCAAAGGAATAAGCATCCTTCATGACAAATTCACGTGCTCGCATCACGCCAAAGCGTGGGCGGATTTCATCGCGGAACTTGGTTTGTATTTGGTAGAAATTCAGCGGCAGTTGCTTGTAGCTCTTGATCTCGGTACGGGCGATATCGGTGATCACTTCCTCGTGGGTGGGGCCAAAGCAGAAGTCCCGTTCATGGCGATCCTTGATCTTCAACATCTGGGGGCCGAATACCGCCCAACGACCGCTTTCCTGCCACAGTTCAGCTGGCTGAACTGCTGGCATCAACAATTCCAACGCTCCTGCTTTATTCATTTCTTCACGGACGATGGCTTCCACGCGGCGTAAAACACGCAATCCCAGTGGCATCCAGGTATAGAGGCCCGAGCCGAGTTTCTTGATCAGACCGGCGCGCAGCATCAGCTTATGGCTGGGCAGCTCGGCCTCGTTGGGGGCTTCTTTCAGGGTAGAGAGGAAGAATTGCGAGGTGCGCATGGTGCGGGATGCCCGGTAATCGGTTTAAAGAAAGCGATTTTACCGTAGGCGGGCGATTGCGCGTAATCGGCAGTTGCGGTTGGCCTGGGAAGTAACCGTTGCTACTTCCCAGACAGATTACTCATGTTGCTTGAGTGCTTCTTCGATACGGGTGCGGACGAGTTTATCCAGTTGGGGCTGCAGCGCACCCATGGTGCGTTTTAGTGCTTCCGCATGCAGTACTGCAACTTGGCGAGCCATCTCGGTACGCAGCAGTTTCTCTACTTCAGGGCGCAGGCCGGCAAGCACTTCCGCGGCGATGGCGGCAGGGTCGATAGGTGGACGTGCAACGGGGAAGGCATCGTCTGTCAGTTCGATGCTCAAGCCGACCATTTCGTCTGCGGCATAGAACTGTTGTGGTTGTGGCGCCGGCGGGGGGCTGGCGACCACTGCCGGTGGCGGCACGGGGGCGGCAACGGGTGTCGGGGCAGGGGCGGCAACCCGTACAACCGCTGGCGCAGCGACCGGTGCTGCGACTGGCGCAGGCACGGGTGCAGCAATGGGTACAGGCGCTGGGATAGGTATAGGTACCGCAACAGGTGCAGCAGCAGGTGGTCTGGCCGGTGCTGGGTGGCTGCTTTCATCGGGGGGCGGGGTGAAGTCGAAATCGAGCGCCAGTTCAGGCATCAATGGCCCATCGGACAAAGGCGATGGCGCTGCGACGGCAGGTGGTGGGCTCGGTGGCCGTGCTGGCGGTGTGAAGCTGGGCAGGCTCAGCTCAGGAAAGTCGAACTCCGCCTTGGCGGGCGCAGCCGCAGTTCTGGCAGGCTCTTGTGGCTTGGGGGCAGGTGCAGCTGCCGGTGTGGGTGCTACGGGTTTGGCGGGGGCGGCGCTTGCCGGTGCGGGGGTGCCAGAAAGGCGGGCGTCGGCGCGGATCTCTTCAGGCGAGAACATCAGCTCATCACCCACCATGGGGGCAACGTTGGTCAGTATGGGAATACCGCCAGGGGTCGAGTCTGCAGCCAGGTCAGTCAGTATGGGGACATTGGCATCGTGCCCCTGGCCTCGATGCCGCGCGATCAGTGCATCTGTCTTACCCACGACATTGGGTGCATCGTCATCCGAATCGGGTAGCGAGAAGTCGAAGTCTTGTGCCATTACGCGCCGCCTTGGGCCAGCTTGGCCATATCTGTGTACTCCACTTCATAGCCGGCTTGCTTGTATTGTGCAACGCGTTGACGGGCAGCCTGCCGGCCGGGCTCGTCGTCATGGGCGATGATTTCGATCACACGGGCCAGGTTTTGGCTTATGGGGACCATCCGTGGCGTCCAATTAAAGAGTACGTCCCGGTTGCCAAGTTTTTCCATCCGGTGGTCAATCAAGGCGGGGGTAAGCGCCGCACAGCCGCCTTCCGCCAAGCAATGCGGCACAAAGCCGGTGGGGGGGATTTCCCACAACAGCCGGTCAATGACGCGACTGGCTGTTTCCGACTCGGTTATCACGCCTATGGCGAGCCTGCGTTTCACCGCTTTGTCAACCAGCTGGCAAAGCGCCTGCTCGCGGTTGGCAACGTTGAAATAGAAACTCGCCATAGGTTGCGACATATTATTTCTTCTTTGCTACGGGTTTTGCAGTGGTCTTAGCAGCAGGCTTGCTGGTAGCGGCCTTAACAGTGGACTTTGCTGCGGTTTTAGTGGACTTTGCTGCGGGTTTTTCTGCTGTTTTTGCAACAGACTTGGCGGCTGGCTTGGTCGCAGGTTTAGCTTCCGCTTTTACTACAGATTTGGCGGGCACCGCCTTGGCGGTAGCCCGTAGTGCAGCGCGGTTGCGTAAGAACTCAGTCAAGAGCGGGACCGGGCGGCCGGTAGCGCCTTTGGCTGCGCCTTGCTTCCAGGCGGTGCCGGCGATATCCAGGTGAGCCCAGTCGTACTTTTCGGCAAACCGTGACAAGAAGCAGGCCGCGGTAACCGAACCGCCGCCAGGGCCGCCGATATTGGCCAGGTCGGCGAAATTGGATTTAAGTTGCTCGTGGTATTCCTCACCCATTGGCATTTGCCAAGCGCGGTCGCCTGCAACATCGCCAGCGGCTTGCAGTTCACGGGCCAGTGCATCCTTGTTGGCGTACAGGCCACTGGTGTGATTTCCCAACGCGACTACACAGGCACCGGTCAGGGTGGCGACATCGATGACGACGGCCGGATCGAAGCGCTCGGTATAGGTGAGCGCGTCACAAAGCACCAACCGTCCTTCAGCATCGGTATTCAGGATTTCAACCGTCAGGCCCTTCATGGTGGTGACGACATCTCCAGGCTTGCTGGCGTTGCCTGCAGGCATGTTTTCACATGTGGCGACCACGGCGTAGACATTCAGCGGCAGTTTGGCGGCACCAATGCCATGCATGGTGGCCAGTACCGAACCGGCACCCATCATGTCGTACTTCATTTCATCCATATTGGCACCGGGCTTGAGACTGATGCCGCCCGAGTCGAAGGTGATGCCCTTACCCACCAAAACGACCGGCTTGTCGCCCTTGGCGCCGCCTTCATGTTTGAGGACGATCAGCTTCATTGGTTCGACAGAGCCCTTGGCGACCGACACAAATGACAACATGCCAAGCTTTTCGATCTCGGGCCGATCCAATACTTCCACTTTCATACCGAATTGTTTGGCGATAGTCTTAGCGGTATTGGCCAAATGGGTAGGCGTGCAGAAGTTGGGCGGTAAATTACCGAGGTCCTTGGCGAGACTAATGGCTTCACCCAAGGCTGCGCCAGCCGCAACAGCCGACATGGCTGTCGCTTCGTCAGCCTTGCTGGTTAATACCGTGACCTTTTTCAGCCCTGGTTTTTCGCTTTTCTTCGACTTGGTGGTATCGAATTTGTAGCTGGCGTCGAAGGCCGCTATGGCGATCTCTTCAGCTGTCCAGGCCATGTCGCTACCGTCCAAGGCAATCGCCAGTTCCCCACCGATGCTGACGGCGGTTTTCACAGCAGCACGGGCTGCATCACGGAAATCTTTGTTGCCTTCGCCTACGCTGACTAGCAAAACACGCTCTGCCGTTACACCGGGTACTTTATGCAATAGCACGCTGCTGCCAGCTTTGGCGTCCAGATCGCCTAGCTTCAGGATGGCAGCCAGATGCCCACCGGCGGCTTTGTCCACAGCTGCTGCTGTTGCGCCTAATTTGCCGTTTTGTACGGATAGGGCTAGTACGGCGGCCTTTTGTTTTTCGGCGCTCACGGCCTTGGCAATGATTTCCACGGAGGACTCCTGTAAGATCGCGGCTCGGTGGCTTTCGGGATTGAAAGCACACCGCCTGCGTTGTGAACTCGCGTCGCTGTTTTGGCAGCAGCGCGGAAAACTGGAAAACGTCTGCGATTTTCCGAACTCAACCGGTAAAAGTCAAAGCGCGCCTTGTCGTCTTCTACTAAATACTCATTTCTTTCTCGTTGTCTGCCGTCCGAGCGTTTGTTCGAGCGTGCCATGTTGCGTGAGTTTACCGGCATGGCGGCAGGCGTATTTTTCGTGTTGCTGGCCATCGTGGTGGTGACCCGGGGCGCCAAACTGCTGGGCTTGGCTGCCGGTGGTGCGGTGGCTTCTGAGGCGGTGGCGGCTTTGCTCGGCTTCATCTTGTTGGGCATCGTACCCTGGTTGCTCTCACTGACAGCGTTTATCACCGTGTTGATGACGCTGACGCGTGCATGGCGCGATCGCGAAATGGATATCTGGTTTTCGGCGGGACAGCCGCTGACTGCCTGGATACGCCCAGTGCTGACTTTTGCCATTCCTCTGGCGCTGCTGTCGGCATCGCTCAGCCTGGGTATGACACCTTGGGCCAAGCAGAAGAGCCGCGAATACAGCGAGCAACTGGCGACGCGCGATGATATGTCGGCGCTCGCCCCCGGTATGTTCAAAGAGTCTTCCCGGTCTGACCGGGTCTACTTCATTGAGAATTACGCAGGCGAAAGTGGGGCAGCGCGAAATATTTTCGTCCAGGCAACCGAGGGCGACAAGCAGACCATTACGATTGCCGCTGAGGGTTATTTGTTGAGCCATCCTGATGGCGAACGGATTTTGGTGTTGCAGAATGGTCGCCGTTACGAAGGCAGCCTTGGGATGCCGAATTATCAAATTGTGGAGTTTGGCGAAGCGCGGATCCGGGTGGAAGAAGGAGATCATCGAGCGGTCAGCACCAGCACTGCGGCCAAAACAACACTGGCGTTGATGGGTAGTAATAATCCCGAGGAAGAAGCTGAACTGGCTTGGCGGATTGCCATCCCCATTTCGTTGATATTGCTGGCACTGGTGGCGGTTCCATTGGCGTATGTCAATCCGCGTGTTGGCCGTACTTTCAACCTGTTGATAGCGGTTTTGTTGTTCTCCATTTACGTGAACCTGATCAATCTGGCACAGAGTTGGATTGCTGCCGGCCGGTTGTCGGCATGGATTGGCATCTGGCCTGTTCACTTGGTGGTTATCGCGATTGCGTACGGTTTGTTCCGCTGGCGCTCGAAAGCCCGCACATGAAAATCCTGAGCCGGTATCTGATCGCCGAAGTCGTACGTACCAGCCTGTTTGTGCTTGCCGCCTTGCTGGGGTTATTCCTGTTCTTCGATTTGATCGGGGAGCTGGGGTCACTGGGCAAGGGCGGCTACAGCTTCGGAAAATTGTTGGCTTATGTGATGCTTCTGGCACCGGGGCATGCCTATGAATTGATGCCGATTGCGGTGCTTATCGGTAGCTTGTTTGCGCTCTCGATGCTGAACCAGAATTCAGAGCTCACCGTGATGCGTGTCGGCGGTATGTCGGTGCAGCGCATGCTGGGTATCCTGAGTATTGCGGGCGTCGGTTTTGCCGCATTTACCCTTTTGGCGGGCGAATACATCGCACCACGTGCAGAACGTATGGCCACCCAGCTGCGCTTGGCCGCGAAAGGGCAGTTGGTGACGCAGGATTTTCGTTCGGGTTTCTGGATGAAGGACGACGGAAGTTTCGTCAATGTGCGCGAAGTACTGCCTGATCAGACACTGCACAATATCAATTTCTACCAATTCGACGTCAAACGCCGGCTTAGCTTGCAGGGTAGGGCGGAGCGGGGTGTCTGGCAGCCCAAGGACGGGGCTTGGTTGCTGAGTAATATCACGGCCACCCATTTTGAGAATGGTGCGGTAAAGGTGGAGAAACTCGACCAGTTTGTCTGGCATTCGGTGCTGACACCCGACACGCTGGCAGTATTGTTGATTGCGCCGGAGCAAATGTCGGTGGTGACATTGATGGAATATATCGATCACTTAAAGCGCAACCAGCAACAAACCCGGCGTTATGAGATTGCCCTCTGGACCAAGCTTGTCTACCCGCTGGCATGCCTTGCGATGCTGGTCATCGCCTTGCCATTTTCTCAAACGCAGCGCCGCGCTGGTGGTATTGGTATCAAGCTATTTGTCGGCATCATGCTGGGGCTGGGTTTTTACTTCGTGAACAAGCTGGTGGGCCATATGGGGTTGTTATATGACTGGCCGCCGTTACTGGCAGCCAGCTTACCCTCCACCTTGTTCCTGGCGCTAGCGACGTATCTGCTATGGCGGCAAGGGCGACGGTAGTTGAGTTGATGCACAATATGGGGCCAGCGAAGTCTATTGATTGAGCCTAGATAAAATAGGCAAAGGCAAACAGCCCGATCATGACGAAGCTCAGGCTCAGCTTGGCTACGGTGCCTACCAGTAGCCCCAACCAGGTAGCGAACCCAACCTGTCCTGCGCGCAAAGCGTCGCCCTTTGCGAGCCACTCCCCCACTGCTGCGCCAATAAATGGGCCGAATATCAATCCCACGATATTGAAGAAGATGCCCAGAATGGCACCGAGTGTTGCACCAATCACCGCTTGGCGGCTTGCTCCCATTTTCTTGGCGCCCCAGGCACCAGCAATAAAGTCGATCACAATCATCACAATGCTAAGCACGAGTAGGACACCCAGCCAGCCCCATCCCACTCGCTGGAAGTCATCCAGCCACGCGTAGAGGATAAAGCCGGCCATCAATAACGGCGCAGTGGGTATCAACGGCAATAAATTGCCGGCTAAGCCTGCCAGTATCAGTACGATTGCCAGCAGATAGCCGGCAATGGATAAGGGCGTCCATAGTCTTCCTTGCATTGGGTGGGGGCAGCTAAATTGGCTGCATGAAGCAAGGATATGCGGGGATGGGGAAAGTTTCGCAAGCACCGCGCTGTTGGAATAAATGCAAAGGCGACCTCAGATGTGGTCGCCTTTGTGGTCGGTTCTACCGACGACGGCACCTTAGTGTGCCGTAAGCATTACGGGCTAATGGAAAGTGCCCGACAGTACAAAGTAATCGTTGGCACGCCGGCCAAGAGAACCGCGCGTATCACTTCCGACTAGTGCCAAATTCTGTATGCGCCAATCGCGGTCTTCCAGGTGGATGGGAGTACGACGTTCTTGCCTACGCCGTTCCGGGCCATTGTAGCCAAGGGTGTATTTCAGCAGGGAGTCTTCTTGCATCCAGTCTCCTTTTCCGTAGGGATCTAATTAGTGGTTGATATAGAGGCCTTTACTCTAGTCCCATTGCGCTAAGTTTGCTCGCCCGTTTGTCCGAGATGATGACAACCAATGTCAGTCAGGATGCGCTGTGGTGGCGCTTTCTAGTGGTATTGGCATCACGTCTGTCGAATGCTGAAAACGTGCGGTAGACTGGTACCTAAAACAATACAGAAACCTATGGGTACCAGCCAAAGTGTTTCATGTTGATTCGTCCGTTTTCGTCAAACCGAACGCCCTCGGCTTCCAATAACACGCGCTGTAAATCATCATGGCCGTCCAGCCCACGAGGGCTGATCTGGCCTGCGCTGTTAACCACTCGCCACCAGGGCACATCGACACCCTCAGCTAGATTTCTAAGGGCGACACCTACGTGCCGGGAATGGCGGAGCATACCCGCCATTCTGGCAACTGCGCCATAACTCATCACTTGCCCGGTGGGGATACACTGAATAACCGCCATGAAGCAGGCATGCAACGGCGATGTCGGCATGGCGCTTAGCTAAGCGAGACCTTCATCTTCTGTAGCGCTTTGACTTCAATTTGGCGGATCCGTTCTGCCGATACGCCGAATTCGTCAGCCAACTCATGCAAAGTAGCGCCACTATCATCACCCAACCAACGTGCTTCCACAATACGCCGGCTGCGTGGATCCAGCGCTTCTAGCGCTGAGTTGATCCCTTCACCATGCAGGCGATCTGTTGCTCTGCGTTCCAGTACGGCGGCAGGCTCACTCTCGTGGTCGGCCAGCCAGTCGATGGGCGCATAGCTGTCTTCGTCGCTGTCTTCCGCTACCAGCGCCACATCGTGGCCAGTCATGCGGGTTTCCATTTCCAGTACTTCTTCCGGCTTTACACCCAGATCATCGGCGATCTGCTGTGCTTCCTTGTGGGTCAAGGCATTCAGACCCGACTTCATGCTGCGTAGGTTGAAGAACAACTTACGTTGGGCTTTGGTGGTGGCAATGCGAACCAGTCGCCAGTTACGCAGGATGTATTCGTGGATTTCGGCACGAATCCAGTGCACAGCGAAAGAAAACAGGCGTACACCACGTGTTGGCTCGAAGCGTTTCACCGCCTTCATCAGGCCGATATTGCCTTCTTGGATCAGGTCAGCCTGTGGCAGGCCATAGCCGGAGTAACCACGGGCAATGGATGCCACCACACGCAGGTGAGACATGACCAATCTACCGGCTGCTTCCAGATCATTCTGGGATTGCAGGCGTGTAGCGAGCTCAGTCTCCTCTTCCTGGCTGAGCAGGGGAATGGCAGCAATCTGCTGCAGGTAGCGATCCAGGCTGTCGCCGGAAGCCAAAACCGGCAGGGTAAACGTAGCTGACATAATAGTATTTCTCCTGTGCGCCCAATTTATCTGAAAAGGGCACGACGATATTAGCACTCGTCCTGTGAGAGTGCTAGCGGTGGAAAAGGTTCAGATTCACAACTTGGGTACGTTGTGACGGCAGCGGTTCAAAACCAATGTAATTCAATGCAATAGCGCCGCGTGTCGGCGTTGGAAAAGCCGCACTGGCGTACATTTGCGGTTTTTTGGTGCTTCCGCCAAGGCTGTGCCGCAATTGCCTTTGCGGATATGGGTTGCCTGTCTAGAGTGCTTGCAGATGTGCCGGAAAATGGCCAGAAGGTGGAAGCGCTACTCCTTGCAGCCGATAGTTGCCAAGCATTGGACCGTTCAACAAGCCAGGATCATGGATGATGAGATGGAAAACCATAGGTAATTGCTGCGTTAGCGGCATTTCCAGGTTTGGCTTGGGCCGATGGGAATGACCTGACCTTGTCCGGCCTTGGTACGTTGGGCGCTTTCCGGATCAATACCGATGCAGCGCAATTTGTCCGTGACCTACGCCAGAATAATGGTGCGAAGAAGGATTTTGATTTCAGTGTGGACTCACGCTTGGCGCTGCAACTGGACTACCCCCTTGACGATGCATTCAGCCTGACAATGCAGGCCCTGGCGCAAAAGAATCGCGATGGCAATTTCAAGCCCGAGTTCAAGTGGGCCAATGTCAAATATCGTTTTAATCAAGCCTGGTCATTTCGCGGTGGGCGGATAGGAATACCGATGTTTCTGATTTCCGACTCTCGCAATGTAGGCTATGCCTCGCCCTGGGTCCGGCCACCGGTGGATGTTTATTCCCAAGGTGTTTCATCCATTTTTGATGGTATCGACGCCAGTTGGAGCCATCGGTTCAGCGGCCATACCCTGCGGCTGCAGCCCTATGTCGGTACTTCCTCTTCTAAGTTGCGGCCGAATCTGGATGTGGATATCACCAGGATGTACGGTCTCAATTCAACCTATGAGCAGGGTGCTTGGTTGTTCCGGGCGGGTTACCTGCACATGAAGCTGGATGCCGAAAGTCCAGCGCTGAATATCCTATTTAAGGCGATGCATAACATCGGCCAAACAGCTGGGCTGGATAGTTGGGCACGTGCAGCAGACGCGCTTGAAACCCGCGCCAAGCGAGCCACATTCTCCGGGGTGGGTATGTGACCTATGACGAAGATGAATGGCTGGTCAAGACCGAATACACCCAGCGCAGAGTAGACAGTTTTATCGGCGATACCAATGCGTGGTATGCCACGTTTGGTTACCGTTTCGGTACGGTTATGCTTTATTTCACTTATGCCACGGTATGGGACCCTCGAAACACAGAGGCTGACGCGTTACCTACTCCTTCGCCGGAGTTGGCGGTACTCAAAGACGTGGTCAGTAACCTGACTGGTATCAATACATGGGAACGGTTTGAGACATTTAAACACGCTCTAACTGATGGCTTGCCATGGCGCGGGCAGGCCTTGGTCTGCCCAGTGGGATTCAAGCCGCTTCCATACTGTTTCTTTTTCGGTGTCGCTTAGGCAAACCCAGTTGGCGACTTCGAAGAATGTGCGGCCGCAACCCATGCAGATTTCGTCGCCAAGGGCGGTAGAACAAAGGGCAACGCAGGGGGAATCAGGGCGGCTCATGATCGAGTAGGGCTGGATAAAGCGGTATTGTAATCGGCTGACAGTCCATGGTGGCCGGCTGAGAAAAAATTACTCCCGGTGCCATTACAGCAACTTGTTGGCATTTGACTACACGCGCCCAACTGTTCGATACCAAGCAACAATCGTGGCTAAGTAGAAACGTTCTTTCCGTGAAATCAGTACACGTTAGTTGGCTAATAGATTGTTCGTAATCTTTTTGTTATCAACGAATAAAACAAAACCTAGCCCCTATTTAACACCATATCCCTAGATATATTTATTTTTAAATACTGTTTTATATAAAACTAATACTAGGCGCATTTTCCCATCATGCGCCAACAAAACTGTTGCTGAAATGACGTATAACTTATTAATAAATGGTTAAAAACAGACCTTCCCATACAAATGTGTTCTCAAATGAGGTAAAAATTGGGAAACACGTCGGTCTTGCCGAAAATGACGGCATCGTACGGTCGGCTGCGTCAAGAGCGTAGTAATCCGCTATGGCTGACTAATCAACATAGCCAAAGTTGAGCAGTTTTTAGAGGGGGATTCTAGATGGTGCATTATGTTGATATATGTATTGTTGGCGCCGGTATAAGTGGAATAAGTTGCGTTACCCAACTCCTTGAATCACCTGCTTGTAATGGATTAAATATTCAGATATTTGATATGAACGCCGGCATAGGCGGTAGAGTTGATTCAAAATATCTTGATGCAATAGAGAGTATTGAGTTAGGTGCAGGTCGTTATTCGCCACAGTTACATCCAAATTTCCAACAGGCCATGCAGGACTATGATCAAAAAAATGACATCTATCCGTTTACAGAAGTGGCATTGAAAAACAGTACGCAAGAAAAACTCAGAAATACCATATTAAGCCTTGTACCAATGCTGAAAGAACATGGTAATGACTCTTTTTTGAATTTTATCAGCAGTTATCTTGGCGAGGTTGAGGCTAGGAAAATAATCAAGTCGATGGGTTACGATGCTTTGTTCATGCCAAATATATCGGCAGAGATGGCATATGACATTATTGAAAAACATCCAGAAACACAAAGTTTTTCAAAAAATAAAACCAATCAGTGGTTTTATGCATCTGGTGGGTTTGTCCAGTTAATGGCACAAATGAAAGTCCAAGCCCAGGCCAAGGGCGTCAAGTTTAACTTTGATCACAATTTGGTTTCTTTGCAGAAAAAAGAAGATGAATATCATCTCTCATTTACTAATAGTGCAAACGAAACGCTGACTTACATTGCACGCCATGTCATTCTGGCTATTCCACCCTCGGCAATGCCTAAGTTAGGACTTAATTTCCCAGAGGATTGGAGCCAATACCAATATAGCTCACTCCCCTTATTCAAAGGGTTTCTACTTTACGATGCCCCGTGGTGGCAAGCGCAGCAGTTGGAAGATAAGGTAATTATTACGGATAATCCACTAAGGAAGATATATTTCAAGGGTAGCAAGTATATCTTTTTCTATACCGATAGTGAGAACGCCAGTTATTGGCATGATAGCCTGAGAAATGGGGAAGAGGCTTATTTGAAAGAAGTTCACTTTCATCTGAGCGAAGCGCTGGATATGGCGGACTTCAGCGTACCCATGCCTAAAGAGCACCACTATAAATATTGGCCTCATGGCGTTGAATTTTGTGTAGACACAACTATCGACCACCCATTTGCCTTGCTCCATAAGGACAATGGGGTTATTGCTTGTTCAGATGCCTATACTTCGCACTGTGGTTGGATGGAAGGGGGGATACTCAGCGCTAAAAAGTCAGCTGGTATCTTGATCGAGCGTTTATCCAAATAAAAAATAAAACCTGTAGCAAGCAGTGATGGTAATTGCCTAGGGATAAATATGAGCATTCTGGATTTTCCTCGTTTTCATTTCAGGGGATTCGCCCGAGCCAATGTGCCAACTGCGAATAGAAGCATACACAAAAATATAGATATAGCCACAAACACTGTGTATATGAATGGCAAGCCATTTGACTTGGCAATGCCACCGACAGATTTTCATGCGCATCTGAAGCAGTTGGGCCCGAGGTTTAATGCCGAAGGTAAGCCGGACCCTGATGGAATATTTAGCCAGGCAACGGGCCACAATGCTTGCGGTAACAATCATTTTTCCTGGGAGAATGTCAGAATCACGGGTGTTCAACTTGCAGTGGGTCCAATTAATAAAGAGGATGAACTGGTCGGAACCAAATTGGCATTATGGGGGCATTATAACGATTACTTAAGGACTACCTTTAATCGAGCCCGGTGGGTTGATAATGACCCAACCCAGGTTGACACCGCCACTATTTATGCGGGCCAATTTACGCTGAGCGATAAGGATGCCACACCGAGCTCGCCGCTTATGTTTACGGCGGATATAAACCAGACGCATTCAGCACGCTGGGTCGGCGCTCACCATATTGCCGAGCGTAGTGCCCATTTTCTTGATGATGAGTTTTCTCGGACGCGGTTATTCCAGTTTTCGGTACCGAAGGAAGATCCTTATCTTCTATTTAATAGCCAAGGTGTGCTACCGGCCAGTTTGAGGTATTTGCAGCAAGCGCTTGAGGATGGAAATGTATTGGGCCTTACCGTCCAGTACTCGCTGATTAATATGTCAACACCGTCCAAGCCCGATTCCCCGGTGTTTTACGATCTGGTGGGGACAATAGGTCTTTGGTATAAAAACGAACTGGCGACTTATCCCTCGGGGCGGTTGCTATTGCCGCAAAATACCGACCTTGGCCCAATCATGGTGAAAGTGCATGCGGATTGGCTTTCACTTAATATGCCCATCAGCATTCCATTTACGACCAGAGAAGCATCTGCGGTAGCGGATAACCATCCGACCCATCGCTTGGGCGCCAAGTTTCCACTAGGTAATCTCACGCTAAAGAGCCAATCGGGTGCATTGATTGCGCATATTCCAGAACAGCAGTATCTCGATTTTTGGCACAACAATGGCGTATTGGATGTGCCATTGCTTAATAGGCCCGATGACTCACTGATTTTAGTGAGTGACAAGGCCCGCTGGACGGAAACGGATTGGTTGGTGCAGTCCGATAGCAATAATATTTCCTTAGAAGCACCCGATAAACTGAAAGACAAGACGTATCCAAAAACAATCAGTATTCGAAGCTATTACCGGGGTGAGCCGGCGCAGCATCCTGCACTGGATATCAGGGTACAAAACCCCGAGTTGATCGAGACGCAAGTCGAGTACTCGACGCAAACCCTCGGTCATGCGGAACTGACGTTGAATGGCAGGCTATCGGGCGCTACCCGTGTACTGCTGGGGGAGGCAGGCAGCGAGCAAGACATCGGCGTTCGCGTCTTGCCCGATGACTGGCATCTGGATGAGGTACCCGCAGCGGAAGTTGATTACGCCTTTTTGTACAAGCATGTCATGGGTTATTACGAGCTGGTCTACCCATTCATGGCAGACAAGGTGTTCAGCTTAGCGGACAGCTGCAAGTGTGAAACCTATGCCCGGCTGATGTGGCAAATGTGTGACCCGGAAAACCGGGACAAAAGTTATTACATGCCTAGCACACGGGAGCTCTCGTTACCCAAGTCAAAGTTGTTTCTGAAGTATTTGGCCAATGTAGAGGCATCGGTTAAAGCGAGCGACGCTTTACATGCCGAACAAACGGTCATCACCAGTAAAGTGCAGCTGATCGATGAACTGAAGAAGGCAGTCGATTTAGAACTCTCGATCATGCTGCAGTACATTTATGCCGCCAACTCGATTCCCAACTATGCGCAGGGCGAGCAGTTGGTCCAACAAGGGCGTTGGAACCGAGCACAACTGGCGCTGGCTTGTGGCGCGAGTGACAGGCGTCGTAATAGTGGTTTTCGCGGCACCCTATTGGAAATAGCGCATGAGGAAATGATTCACTATTTGGTGGTGAATAATTTGCTCATGGCATTGGGGGAACCCTTTTATGCCGGTAGCCCTGTCATAGGCCAGCAGGCACAAACGATATTTGGCTTGGATACCGAATTTTCCTTTGAGCCATTTTCTGAGCATGTATTGGCTCGGTTTGTCCGGTTTGAATGGCCGAATTTTATTTCTTCGCCAGGTAAATCAATTGCAGATTTCTACGCATCAATTCGACAAGCATTTTGTAGCCTGCCCAATTTATTTGATGGCGTAGAAGGTAAACGTAGTGGCGAACATCACCTGTTTCTCAATGAGCTGACCAATCGGGCTTTTCCTGGTTATCAGCTCGAAGTGTATGACACGAAGAGTGCCTTATTTGGGATTGATTTCGTTGTGGAGCAAGGGGAGGGTGGTGCAGTTGATGCGCCACATTTTGAAAGCTCCCACTTTCAGCGTCTACGTAATATGTCGGCTGCCCTGACCGCGCAGAAAATTCCGTTTGAGCCGGCTTTGCACGTATTAAAAAACCCGGTGCTGGAAGAGCGCGAAGGTTGCATCAAGGTGGTGGATGCCAAAGCCCGAGCTTTGATGAAACTGTATCAGGGCTGTTATGAGTTGATGTTTCTCATGATGGCTCAGCACTTCGCACAATCCCCATTGGGTAGTTTGCGGCGTTCCCGATTAATGAACAGCGCCATCGATGTTATGACCGGGTTATTGCGCCCGCTCTCTGCGACCCTGATGAATATGCCTTCAGGCATACCGGGCCGAAATGCGGCGCCACCTATACCAGAGCCTATCAGCCCTAAAGTAATTGCAGATTACAGTTTGGGTTGTCAGATGCTGGCCAAGAAATGTCGGGCATTGGCTGACTATGCAATCAACCTGGAAACGGGTTTGGTAGGGAAAGCGCAGCTGGAAATGCTGGAATTTTATTATCAGCACCTGACGGATTTAGCTCAGGGAAAAATAACGAAAGAGGCCTGAAAATGCATAAGACCATCATTATCGGGGGCGGACTGGCGGGCAGTTTGACCGCCATCTATCTCGCAAGACGAGGATATGAAGTTCATGTCATTGAAAAAAGAGGCGATCCATTACAAGACCTTTCCTCTTATGTAGATTTGGTCAGTTCTCGCGCTATTGGTGTAAGTATGACTGTCAGAGGTATCAAAGCTGTATTGGATGCAGGTATCCCACGGCAGGAATTGGATGAGTGCGGCGAGAAAATCGTGGGTATGGCTTTTTCGGTGGGCGGTAAATACCGGGTGCGTGAACTGACACCATTGGAAGATCTATACCCCTTATCGCTTAATCGCGCTGCATTTCAGCGGCTGCTGAACAAACATGCCTATCTGAACAAAGTTAATTATTACTTTGAGCATAAATGCCTGGATGTTGATTTGGAGAATAAGTCCATATTGGTCCAGGACAAAGAGGGGGAGACCAGACGTATCCAGGGTGATCTGATCATTGGCGCAGATGGTGCACATTCGGCGGTCCGCCAAAGCATGCAAAGTGCAATGCGCCGCTTTGAATTCCAGCAGACATTTTTCCGTCACGGTTATAAAACACTGGTGCTACCTGATGCCCAAGCGCTCGGGTTCAGAAAAGACCTGCTGTACTTTTTTGGTATGGACTCAGGAGGGCTTTTTGCAGGGCGGGCTGCCACCATTCCAGATGGCAGTATCAGCTTTGCAATTTGCCTGCCATTCACAGGCCCGCTTAGTTTGGTGACGCAGGATAAAAAAGTAATGGCAGACTTTTTTAGCCGTTATTTTCCCAGCTTGTCGGCCTCTGTCAGGCAGGAAATGTTGGAACAATTTATCGAAAAGCCTAGCAATGACCTGATCAACGTGCGGTCCAGCACTTTCCATTACAAGAGCAATGCATTGTTGTTGGGGGATGCGGCTCATGCTACCGCGCCATTTTTAGGCCAGGGTATGAATATGGCGTTGGAAGATGCTTATATCTTCGCAAGCCTGCTGGATACCCACAAGAATGCTTTGGAAAAAGTACTGCCTGAGTTTACCAAGCAGCGCAAAGTCCAAGCCGATGCAATGCAGGACATGGCGAGAGCCAACTATGACGTATTGAGTAGTTCCAATCCAATTTTCTTTATGCGTGCAAGATATACCCGTTATATGCATAAGAAATTGCCGAGTATCTATCCACCCGATATGGCAGAAAAGCTTTACTTTACTTCCGCGCCATATGATGAGCTGCAAAAAATCCAGAAGAAGCAAAACGTTTGGTACAAATTAGGAAGGGTCAACTAAATGAAAATTCTTGTTGTCGGCGCCGGTCCTGCAGGGTTGATGTTTGCCAGCCAGATGAAAAAGATAAAGTCAGACTGGCATATTGATATCGTTGAAAAAAACACCCATGAAGAAGTATTAGGCTGGGGGGTGGTATTACCGGGCAGGCCGCCACATCACCCGGCTAACCCGCTTTCTTATATTAATGACCCGGAAAAACTCCATCCGCAGTTTCTGGAAGAGTTCAAGCTTGTCCATCATAACGAGTCTAATTTGACAAGTACCGGTGTCACGCTTTGTGGTGTAGGGCGCCAAGGCCTAGTTCAGGCGCTACGGGAAAAGTGCGAATCGGTCGGGCTCAAGATCTATTACGAGTCCCCACTCGGTAACGATCCGAAATCGCAATGCGAAGAATACGACCTTGTAGTGTTGTCCAATGGCGTCAATCAAAAGGCAACCCATTTTTCCGAGGGGCTGACACCGCAAATTGAATACGGCAATAACAAATATATCTGGTATGGCACCAAGCAGTTGTTCAACCAGATGAACTTGGTATTCCGTGCCCATGGCAAGGGAATTTTCATCGCCCATTCCTATAAGTACTCGAATGAAATGAGTACGTTTATTGTGGAATGTAGCGAAGAAACCTTTGTCAATTCCCGGCTGGATAAAATGTCCGATGAGCAGTCGGCCGCGTATATGGCGGATATTTTCCAAACCGAATTGGATGGCCATAGTTTGATTGGGCAACCAGGGTTGGGCTGGCGAAATTTCATGACTTTGAGCCATGAAAAGTCCTATGACGGTAAATTTGTATTGATTGGCGATGCGCTACAGTCGGGGCACTTTTCGATTGGCCATGGCACCACTATGGCGGTGGTTGTTTCCCAGTTATTGGTCAAGGCCTTGAGTACCGAACGCAATGTTGCTGCGGCGTTGGAAAGCTTTAATTCCCGTGCAATGCCTTTGGTGAGCTTGTTTAAAGATCACGCAAATAGCAGCCGGAACTGGTTTGAAACAGTGGATGAGCGCATGCACCTGAGCAATGTCGAACTGACGCAAAGCTTTGAAGTACGACGCAATGCGTTACCGAGCTTACAGGAAGCGCTGGTGCAGAATCTGGGTTATGCGCTGGGAAGGCAAGGTTAAGTGATGCATGACTATTCCCCGCCCTCATCGCCCCCCTTATTGCCTGCGCAATGGAGTGGTGCGTATATCTCTTATTGGTCACCTATGCAGCCGGATGACCAGATAACCTCGGGTTATTGCTGGTTTGACTACACCCGCAACATTTGCCGGATTGATGGCCTATTCAACCCATGGTCGGAAAAGGAAACCGGCCACAGGTTATGGATGTCGGAAATCGGTAATGCCGAGCGTAAGCTGAGCCATAAGCAAAAAATTGCTTATTCAAGGGAGATGATGGACTTCGGCGTTGCTTTGTTTGAGATGCCTGAGCGTGAGGTAACGCCCTTTGAGCAACTGTATTTACCCCGCGCCCTATTGCAGGAAAATCATGCGGTCTACGCGGGCAATGAAAGCATATTGGGCCAGACTGCCGATGCATGGACGTTCACCAAGCAAGGTAAGGACCCATCGACTTATTACTTTAAAGCGGGGACCGACTTGTTGTTACGCATGGTGACGGGGGACCCAAAGCAGCATGCCTCCGTGCGGGACTTTCCCTGTATCGCTACCCATCCGATTCCAGATTGGATTTTTGATACCGGCAAGCAGTAACAGGGGTAGAAATAAGGTAGGTATCAGGTTTGCATGGCTGGGGTAGATGCACTCAAATAGCTGACAGCAAGTCGCAGCCGGTTTATTTTTAACTGATGGTGGTAAATAAAAGGACCCGAGTTGCAGCTGGGTCCTTTTTATTTTTTGTCTGACGAAATAGGAAGGCTTTAATCGGCTTTGAAATCGAGCAAGGTCTGCAAGAGTTGGCGAAGTAGGGGTTGTACCTGCTGAGCTTGGGCGGGTTGGTAGTCGTAAGGGTGGGACTCTTGCATATAGGTGCACTGCGAGAGTTCCAATTGCACGGCGTCGATGCCATGGGCAGGCTGGCCGTAGTGACGCGTGATATGGCCGCCTTTGAAACGGCCGTTCAGCACGGCGCTATAACCACTTTGACTTTGCGCTGCAGCCAGTAGCGCTTCACCGAGCCCGGCGCTGCACGCTGCGCCATTGGCCGTACCCAGATTGAAGTCCGGTAGTCGGCCGGTAAAGAAACGGGGGACTTCCGAGCAAATCGAATGGGCTTCCCAAAGCAGCGCACGGCCATGCTGGGCTTTGATGCGCGCCAGTTCATGGCTTAAGGCAGTGTGATAGGGCTGCCAATAGATGGGTACGCGGGCAGCAATTTCTGCATCGTCGGGCTCATTGCCGGCTGCGTACAAGGGTTGTTTGGCGAAGGTATCGATGGGGCATAGGCCGGTGGTGTCCTGGCCTGGGTACAGATTGGCATTGTCCCTGGGGCGGTTCAGGTCGATGACGTAGCGCGAGTAAGTCGGCACGAGAATAGACGCTCCCATGTCCCGTGCGAAGTCATATAGCTGCTCAAGATGCCAGTCCGTATCGTCCAGTTGCTGTGCAACGGGCTGCATGCGTTGGGCCAGTTCGGGTGGCAGGACAGTACCGACATGTGGCATGGAGATCAGCAGTGGCGCGGTGCCTTGGTGCAGGGTGTAGGTTTGCATGAGGCGATTCCTTTGAGCAAGGCGCTTTATGGGTTAGGCCAATAAGTCCTTTAGGGCCAGGCGGTACGCATGCGCCAATTCGGCGTCGCGCGCGTGGTGTCCTTCTTTGATTCGCTCTTCACCTGCTACGACAACCTGTTTGATAGGGGGGGGGCCATGTTGACAAAACACCAAGCCGGCCAAAAGCTGGTCGTCCTCACGGCTGACGAGATTAGGGTGATCGGCATCAAGGACCAGCCAGTCGGCTTGATGGCCGACTGCCAAGCCTGCAATGGCGCGACCACTGGCGCGTGCACCACCGGCTGTGGCTTCCTGCCAGAGCCGCTCGGCGACGTTGGGATGTGCGGCGGTAGCCAGGGCATTGCGGCGTTGGTCACGCAGGCGTTGGCTGTATTCGAATCCACGCAACTCATCCACAGCACTAACGCTGATATGGCTGTCTGACCCAATTCCCCATGCACCGTTCTGCGCCAGGTAGTCAACGCCGGCGAAGATGCCGTCACCCAGATTGGCCTCGGTCGTCGCGCAGATACCGGCAACTGCCCCGCTGGCGGCAAGACCTTGTACCTCGGCATTATTCATGTGGGTAGCGTGGACCAGACACCAACGGCTATCCACGGGTTGGTTGTCCAGCAACCACGCTACAGGACGTTGACCATGCAAGGCTTCGCAGTCGGCCACTTCCTTTATTTGTTCGGCAATATGTATATGGATGGGGGCTTGCGGGTCAATGTCACGCAAGCCGGTGCGGATGCGATCGAGTTCGACCGGCGTTACTGCACGCAGTGAATGCGGCGCTACACCGTATCGCAGCCGCGCATGTTCAGGGTGGCTGCGGCGTAACCGTGTTTGCAGGTCCAGCATCCAATCGGTACTGGCAATGAAACGCGCTTGCTCGGGTAAGGCTGGTTTGTCGCCAAAGCCACCTTGTTGGTAGAGCACCGGCAGAAGTGTTAATCCAATGCCGACATCGGCCGCGGCGGCAACCAGACATTCGGCCAGTTCCGCCGGGTTGGCATAGGCTTGGCCAGTGGGTGCGTGGTGGATGTAATGAAATTCGCACACCGACGTATAGCCGGCTTTCAGCATTTCGGCATAGAGCTGGCGAGCGACGGCATGTAAGTGCTCGGGGGACAGGCGCTGCGCAAAGCGGTACATCAGCTCGCGCCAACTCCAGAAGCTGTCTTGTGGCCGCGCCAGGTATTCGGTCAGCCCAGCCATGGCACGCTGGAAGGCATGCGAGTGTAGATTGGGCATGCCCGGCAACAAGGGGCCATCCGCCTTGGGGATGCCGGCAGCTTGTTCGGCATTGCTACGTACTTCAACGAGCTTGCCGGCAGCATCCCACCCCAGCAACACATCTCGACGCCAACCTTCAGGTAGAAGGGCGCGTTCGGCGAAGAGCTGCTTCATGCGGTGTCTTTCTGGCGTGTTTGTATTCGACCTTGCCGGACAACTTGGTAAGCAGGATTACGGCCCAGCCAATAGGCTAATTCGCTGAGGCTGGCTACCGACCAGACTGTGAAATCCGCTGAGCGCCCTACCGCCAGTAAGCCGTGGCTATCTTGCAGTGCCAGCGCCTTGGCCGCATGTTGAGTCACACCCAGCAGGGCTTCACGTACCGTAAGCCGGAAGAGCGTACAAGCCATGTTCAGCATCAGCAGCAACGAAGTGGCAGGGGAGGTGCCGGGATTGCTGTCGGTGGCGATAGCAATAGGGACCTCATACTGACGTAGCAACGCCAGCGGTGGTAATTGGGTTTCGCGGATGAAGTAATACGCACCCGGTAACAGTACGGCTACTGTCTCACTTGCCGCCATAGCGGCCACACCGGCTTCGTCAAGGAATTCAAGGTGGTCGGCCGACAGTGCTTTGTAACGGGCTGCTAATGCGGTGCCGCCAAGGTTGGACAGCTGTTCGGCATGCAACTTCACTGGCAGGCCTAGGCCCTGTGCAGTGGCAAAAACGCGCTCGGTTTGGGCGAGGTTGAAGCCGATCTTTTCGCAGAACACATCGACGGCATCGACAAGCCCTTCACCTGCTAGCGCAGGCAGCATGGTCTGGCAAAGATGGCCGATATAGTCGTCTGGCTTGTTGGCGTATTCGGGGGGCAGCGCATGCGCGCCCAGAAAGGTTGTGCGTACGGTAATGCCGTAGTGCTGGCCCAACCGCCGCACCACGCGCAGCATTTTTGCTTCGCTGGCCAAATCCAACCCGTAGCCCGATTTGATTTCAACAGCACTGACGCCTTCCGCCAACAGGTCTTCCAACCGACTGGCTGACTGGCGGAACAGTTCGTCCTCGCTGGCGGCACGGGTTGCGCGCACGCTGGACAAAATACCGCCACCAGCACGGGCGACTTCCTCGTAGCTGGCGCCGGCCAAGCGTAGGGCGAATTCGTCGGCACGTTGGCCTGCGTAAACCAAATGAGTATGGCAGTCGATGAAGCCCGGTGTGACCCAGCGGCCTGCCATATCGTGGCGTGGCAACTTGCGGTATTCGGCGGGTAGTGCAGCTTGCTGGCCTAGCCATGCTACTTTCCCATCGCGGACAACGATGGCCGCTTCGGTCAGAGTTTCGTTTATGTCGCCGGCTGGGCAAAGGTGCAGGTTTTGCCAAATGGCATCATGGTTCACTGTGCTGGTTCCAACAATTGCAGGCGGGCAAGCAGCAACACGCTATCCGGGCCCCTACCAATCAGTTGCCCGGTTTGTGCAGTGCCTGGGCCAATCTCGATTGCATCGAAACGCCCTAGTGTGTAGGTGCCGCAGGCTTCACCGCGTAGCTCTACGCGGCCTGCGGCGCAAAAGACCAATAGGAAGTCATCGCTTTCGGCCAATAGCTCGGTACGGCTTTCGCCTTCCGCCAAGTGCTGGCTCACCAACCGGCCATTGACCTTGCCACGCCGGAGCATGAGGTTGAAATCAACCGTGGGACCGTCGAACAACTGACAGTCCAACGCTTCGTGGCCGGCAAAGGCGAATGGCTGGTAGCGCTGTAGGTCGTGCCGTGCGCCATCGGGCCAATGCAGGCGCATGCCTTTACCGTCGAGCAGGACGATGCTGCGGTTGACACCTGGGAAGATGGAAAACGCACCATCGTGCTCGACATCGGCCAGGCTGATGCGCCAGGCAAATTCAGTCAGGCTCGCGTCCGGTGGGTAGATCGCCAGCTCCCGCGTTATTCCGCCGCCGTTTTTCCACGGCATAGACTTAAGGCTATCAGCACGGATCAAGCGGATATTACGTGGCATGGCAATCTTATTTTTATAAGGAAGGAAGTTTAAGACCCACTTTGTGTGCAGTTTGTTTCGCTAATTCATAACCAGCATCAGCATGTCGCATCACACCGGTGGCCGGATCGTTGAACAGTACTCGCTCCAGCCTTGCCCGTGCAGCATCTGTGCCATCTGCCACGATTACAACCCCACTGTGTTGCGAAAAACCCATGCCTACGCCGCCACCATGGTGCAGGGACACCCAGGTTGCACCGCCTGCGGTGTTGAGCAACGCATTCAACAATGGCCAGTCGCTGACGGCATCGCTACCGTCTTTCATTGATTCGGTTTCGCGATTGGGGCTGGCGACCGAACCGGTATCCAGATGGTCGCGGCCGATGACGATAGGCGCTTTCAGTTCGCCCTTCCTGACCATTTCGTTGAACGCCACGCCGAGTCGATAGCGATCTTCCACGCCCACCCAGCAGATACGAGCGGGCAGCCCCTGGAATGCAATCCGTTCGCGTGCCATATCCAGCCAGTTGTGTAAGTGCGGGTCATTGGGAATCAATTCTTTGACCTTGGCGTCGGTCTTGTAGATGTCTTCAGGGTCGCCCGACAGGGCTACCCAACGGAATGGGCCCTTACCTTCACAGAATAGTGGACGAATATAGGCAGGTACAAAGCCAGGGAAGTCAAACGCATTTTCAACACCCATATCCTTGGCCATCTGGCGGATATTGTTGCCGTAATCGAGTGTGGCGGCGCCACGGGATTGCAGCGTCAGCATGGCCTGTACCTGGGTGGCCATCGACTGCTTGGCGGGCTGGGTGATACTGTCCGGCGCACTCTTTTGCTTGTCACGCCATTGGCCCAATGTCCATCCTTGTGGCAAATAGCCATTGATGGGGTCGTGTGCGCTGGTCTGGTCGGTCACCACATCGGGCGTGATTCCCCGCGTCACCAGTTCGCAAAATACATCGGCAGCATTGCCCAGTAGGCCGATCGATACCGGCTTGCCTTCTGCCTTGGCGGCATCGAGCAGGTTCAATGCCTCATCCAGCGTCTGGGCTTTTTTGTCCAGATAACGTGTTTTCAGGCGAAAGTCGATGCGGGTCTCATCACATTCAACCGCAATCATGCTGAAGCCTGCCATGGTGGCAGCCAACGGCTGTGCACCACCCATGCCACCTAAGCCACCTGTCAGTATCCAACGCCCGGCAGGTTTGCCGTCAAAATGCTGGTTGGCAACAGAGTAGAAGGTCTCGTACGTGCCTTGCACAATGCCCTGAGTGCCGATGTATATCCAAGAGCCTGCGGTCATCTGGCCGTACATCATCAAGCCTTTGCGGTCCAGCTCGTGGAATTTCTCCCACGTTGCCCAGTGCGGTACCAAATTGGAATTAGCCAGCAGTACGCGCGGTGCATCGGTATGGGTACGGAATACGCCTACCGGTTTACCGCTTTGGATCAGCAGGGTTTCATCGTCATTCAGTTCACGCAGGCTGGCCAGGATGCGATCGAAACTGTCCCAATCACGCGCCGCCCGGCCTATACCTCCGTAGACCACCAGCGAGTGTGGGTGCTCTGCGACCTCGGCATCGAGATTATTCTGAATCATCCGGTATGCCGCTTCGGTGAGCCAGCTTTTGCAATTCAGCGTTGTGCCGCGGGGTGCATGGATGTTACGGCTGGTATCTAGGCGTGGATCCTGGCGGTCGGCAGGCATGGGGCTTCCTCGAAGATGGTGGGTGGAGCATCGCTGTCAAACTATGCGCGCAGCAAAGTTGTATAGTCAAGTTTGGTGTTTTTATGGTGTGCAAAGCGGGCAATGCTTCTTTATAAAATGGGGATGGCTTAACCAAGAAACCTACCGAGCAATCAGTCATTTAGCGCTGTGGCTTAAGCAAAAACGCTTAAACCTGTATAGTGCGAGGGTGCAAACCGGATGGTTTTGCCCAATCGTGTTCGGTTGGCTTCCTCGCGGCGCTTGCCGTTCCGCCTGTTTAGCCCGCTGTTGCACACCTGTTTCCGGTGTCGACGCCAAGCATGCGGCGACCAGCACAATGGCTTGGCAAATTGCCTAGCCTGGCGCAGAAGGGCATTGCCCCTGCCCGAAATTAACCTTCAACTCGTTACCGAGTCGTTGCCCCAGCCGGGCGCGACATAGGAGAAACTGGCAGCATGGCAAAAGAAGAACTGATTGAACTGGATGGCGTCGTAGTGGAAGTCCTACCTGATACCCGCTTTCGTGTGAAGTTGGACAACGGCGTAGAAGTAATGGCCTATGTGTCCGGCAAAATGCGTATGCACCGCATCCGTATTTTGGAGGGCGACAAGGTTACGGTGGAATTATCACCTTACGACCTGACAAAGGCGCGTGTGAGCTTCCGTCATAAAGACGAGCGGGCTCCTGGCGCAGGTGGTCCGCGTCCTGGGCAGTTCCGTCGCCGCTGATTCTGGCTGGCACAAGACAAAAGGCACCGTGAGGTGCCTTTTGTTCTTTGAGCAAGGCGAATCCACTACGTGCGCAGTAAAGACAGCACTTTACTTGCGCTGGCATTGGCTTGGGCTAGTAGCGCATTGCCGGCATTGGCTTTGATTTGCTCTTGTGCCAAGCGTGAGGTTGCCGCAGCGTAATCGGTATCAGCACTACGGCTGCGCGCAGCAGTGAGATTTTCCGCGTTGCTTTGCAGGCTGGCGATACCCGCTTCAAAACGTTTGTTAAGGGCACCTAGGCTGGCCCGGCTATCGGCAATGCGGCTGATATCCTGGTCAATGCTATCCAAGGCCGCTGTTGCGCTGGCTGGGCTGGATAGATCAATACCGGAATTGGCGGTATTGAGCCCACCATTGCTTGCTGGGGCAGCGCGTATGCCTATCGGTGCGCTTATTTGGTTTTCGCCACCTGCATTGGGGCCACTTTGGAACGTAATGCTGCCGCCCTGAAACAGGGACTGTCCGTTATAGTTGGCGCTGCGTAAGGTATCGTTATTCGATTGGCTCAGGGAGTTGACTTCATTCTGGATGGCGTCGCGATCAGAACTGCTGAGGGTTGAATTGCCAGCTTGAACCGTGAGTTCACGGATGCGCTGGGTATTATCTTCCACGGTGCTAAGCGCACCATCGGTGGTTTGGGCTAGTGAGATTCCATCATTAAGGTTACGGGCGGCTTGATTGCTGCCTGAAATCTGCGCCGCAAACTGCGAAATAATAGCGCTCGCCGCAGGGTCGTCCGCAGCGCGGTTGACACGCTTGCCGCTCGACAGTTGTTCGATCTGTCGGTTTTGGGCTTCTTGAGATTTGCCCAGGCTTTGCTGGATACCCAAGCTAGGCAAGCTGCTGTTTACATTACTTATCATGGCGATAGTCCCCCCATGGCATCTATGCTTTCAGAGCTACAACCTTACGCCGGCCTGTTTGATATCGACTACCTTCCCGATGGGCGGCACGGCCTCGATGCCGCTGTTTTGATGCTGAAAATTCGGCTGGTCAACGCATAGTGGTTTTTTTTACGCCCGTCTGTAATTTCGCACAGTTTGTTACCTATTGTGCTCGAAACCACATGAAGTACTACGCTGGCAGCGCTTATGAACTATTTTACTAACGTGAAATAGCTCACAACCGGTGCTAGGCGACTTAGTGGTGCTGCCAGTGTCCGGCTTTTTCTACCTGCTCTAAATAGATATGAGGAGTTTCTGGATGAAAGTGCTTGCCCTAGCTTGTGCCCTCGCCGTTGCACCGGCCTTTGCAGCAGACACCCTGACGTTTACGACGGAGGAGTCGCCACCATTCAATATGACCGTATCCGGCAAGGTTTCCGGTGTCGCTACCGAGGCGGTGGAGGAGATGGCCAAACGCGCAGGTGTGACCATCAAGATTTCGATGCTGCCTTGGGAGCGGGCCTACGATATGGCCCAAAAAGAGGCGAACACCTGCGTGTACTCCACCACACGTACGCCGCCACGTGAAGCCCTGTTCAAATGGGTAGGCCCGTTGGTGGCGAATAAGTGGGTGTTGTACGCCAAGGCCGATGCCAAGCCGGTTGCCAAGATCGAAGACGTGAAGGCCGCCAAGATTGGTGGCTACCGTGGCGATGCGATCGCCAACTTCCTCAAGGATGGTGGCTACAAGGTCGAAGAGACCACCAATGACGCGCAAAACCCAGAAAAACTTGTTGCCGGCCGCATTGATTACTGGGCAACCAGTGAGGCTGTGGGCGGCACCTTGGTCAAGGAAAAGAAGATCACCGGCATCAAGGTGATCCTGACCTTCAAGGAAGCGCAGATGTATTTGGCCTGCGGCAAAGGTGTGGCTGATGCCACCATCAAGCAGCTAAATGATGCGCTGTCGGCTATGACTAAGGACGGCACGCTTGAGAAGATGACTAAGAAGTACCTGTAATACGCAATTGGCGTATACCGGTAGGTTCAGTTGGCGGTAAATGCAGTTCGGCATCCTTGATATGGCGCAAGCCCTATTCTGGATGCCGAGCTGTTTTCTTGCTGGTTGCTGTGGGCGTAGTCAGTCGGCAGCGCCGCGCGCAACCGGCCTGCTGGGATCTGCACACCATTCGCTCCACGATCCCGGATACAGCCGGCTACCCGGTAAACCTGCTATTTCCAGCGCCAGCAGATTATGGCAAGCCGTTACGCCAGAACCGCATTGCTGCACGGTATCGTGTGCATCCCGCCCATCCAGAAAGGTTTTCCACTCGTTGCGTAGCATCTCGGCTGGTTTGAAACGTCCATCGGCTTGCAGATTAAGCTGAAAGAAACGATTCATGGCCCCCGGGATATGGCCGGCGACCGGGTCCATCGTCTCACCTTCGCCAGCAAACCGGCCGGGTGCTCGGGCATCGATCACCATGAATTCCTGCCTATCGAGATTATCCAGCACTGTTTCGGCGTCTACTACCTTGGCGTAATTGGGTTGAGCTTCCAAGGCTCCAATGGTGATGCTGGGTGACATGGTGTCGAGTTGTCCACCTGCTGCAAGCCATGCATTTACACCACCGTCCAGCACTTGCACTGCCTGAAAGCCAACCCACTTTAATAGCCACCAGAGCCGTGCTGAAAATATGCCACCGTGTGCATCGTAAGCAACGATATGGCTACCGGTGCCTATGCCCAACGCAGCCAGTTTTCTTTCCAGTTGTGCTGGGTCGGGCAAGGGGTGGCGACCATTGCGGCCAGTTTTGGGGCCGGACAGGTCGTGGTCCAGATGCGCAAATACAGCCCCGGGCAAATGTCCCTGCTCATACGCTAGCCGACCTGCTTCAGGTTGGGTCAGGTCATGGCGGCAATCGACAAGGACCAAATCGGTTTGACCAAGCTGATTTGCCAGTTCGCTGACCTGAATCAAGGGAGACATTGGATTTCCTCGGTTGTTTTCGCCTTGTCTCACCCTGGTTCACGAGACATGGAACATGTTCTTAGAGCGTGTTTTAAAAGTCTCAAACCGTTCCCATGTATTGGGTTTTGACATGGCTAAAAAAGTAGCGGCAGGAGAAAGCGGCAGTACCCGACCGATTTAAGCGACAAGAGCTGGGAACGGATTGAACCCTTGCTGCCAGAAGCTAAAAAAGGCGGCCGGCCGCGGCAAGTGAATCTGCGGCAGGTGGTGAATGCGCACTTGTATATCACACGATCCGGTTGTGCCTGGCGCCTATTGCCGCATGACGGCTTTCCCGCTTAACAAACCGCGTATGGCTAATTTCGCGCTTGGAGTCGAGCTGGCGTCTGGCAACGGATTCACGACACTTTGCGCGCGCAAGTGCGGCGTCGGGCCGGGCGTCACAAGCATCCTACAGCGGGGTGTATCGACAGCCAGAGCGTAAAAACCAGCGCCTCGGCAGGCGTCAAAGGATACGACGCTGGCAAGAAAATTCAAGGACGCAAACGTCACATCTTGGTCGACACCATGGGACTGATCATGGCGGTGCTGGTGACGTCGGTCTGCGTACAGGATCGTAATGGTGCAAAGTGGTTGTTGCAAACATTGACGGGGAGTTGCAAACAGCTGCGCCGTGTCTGGGTCGATAGTGGCTATCGAGGAGCATTGCTGGAATGGGTCGCTCAGCGCTTTCGCTTCGTTTTCGATGTCGTCCTGCGCCCAGACCATGCCAAGGACTTCGTGCTTTTGCCTCGCAGATGGGTCGTGGAACGCACCTTCGCTTGGCTTTATCGATATCGCCGACTTTCCAAGGACTACGAATGCCTCACCCTATCCAGCGAAACATTCATTCATATCGCCATGATCAATTTGATGCTCAACAGATTGGAAAAATAACTTTTAAAACACGCTCTCAGTGCGGAACAGGTTGTATTAGCCCAGCGGCTTATTGCGGAAGGTACTTCTGTACGAAAAGCCGCTCGCATCCTCAACAGTCATCACGCCACCCTTTACCGTGCTATCAGTAACGCTGTTTCAATTGGGAAAGCTTAACGAGTAACACAGCCTCGCAGACACCGGATTTAAAGGTTACGGACATCGACTTAGAAAAGTCGCAGCCACTTTCAGCGCCAATCACCAAGCATGCGACTTTTCTATTTTGTGGGTTGGCCGCTAAAAGCGCACCACCCGCTTACGTTCAGCGTGAAAGTCAGGCCGTAGCACACTGTCACAATCATGGAAGTAGCGTGTGCTGTCCTTCATCAACTGGGCATTGTTGCGTCGACACAGAATCAGGCCGCAGCCTTCCTCGGTCAATAATGCGGTTATCAGGGCATGGGGCTCACAGGCGTCAACAAAATGCACGGATTGCACCCCATGGCCAAGCGCATCGAGTGCCGCGCTTGCCAAATGCGCTGCTACACCTGTCGGGTGCATTGCCAGCCAATGCGCCAGCTCAGCCTCACTGTTCAGAGGTTCTTGGCCAGTCAGTTCCAGCAAGCTTGTACCATCGCCCATCAATACCAGGGTAGATGCCTGTAGTTGCTGCGCCAGCAACGCGCCCAACCGCTCGGGAGACAGCAGCCGGTCTTCACCATCTGCATCGGGCGCCATCGGCATCACGACCGGTACCATGCCGTCGTTCTGTAATAAGGTGAACAAACCCGTGTCCAGCTTGGCGATTGGGCTGATGGCGCCATTTTCAGCATGCGAGGCTGCCAACAGGCAATGGCCATCTTGCCCGGTGACGCCCATCGCTTTTGGACCGTACTGACTAATCAAGTGGACCAGGTCCAGATTGAGATCGGCTAAACCGGCACGCGCGACACGCATCGCCACCCATTCTGGCACTGGCGCACGGCCACCAGCCTGGCAAGGCTGAAATTGCGGTGCCCCACCATGTACGACGATTGGACGCATGCCGGTCATGGCCAGCAGCGCAACTTGCTGGGCAAAGGCTTGCTTTGCACTGATGTCGTGGTTGGTTGACCCGGTATAAACAATCACAACTGTCTGCTGTTGCAGTGCTTGTACAAACGGTAAGGCGCTTGCTAATAGACTTGCTTGGCAAGCCTGGATGGATGACTGCGCTGGTCCTTGGGGTATAGCTTTGCCGGTAAAGTGGTTCAGGGATTGCCGGCTCATGATTGCTGGCTTTCAAGCAATAGTCGATGCACGTCTCTCGGTGTCGTCGCGGCACGCAGGGTTGCACGGAAAGTTCGGGTACAGAAGAGACGGGCGGCATCCGCCAAGAGCTGCAGGTGGTCCTGACTGGCGTGTTCTGGCACCAGCAGCAGGAGTAATTCCCCGACCGGCTTGCCATCGGGGGCATCGAAGGCGATGGGATGTTCCGGGCGGATAAACAGCGCGAGTGGGGCCTGCAGACCGGGGATGCGGGCATGTGGAATCGCGACGCCTTTCCCCAAGCCGGTAGAACCCAATTTTTCCCTGTCTGCTAGTCGCTTGGCGACGGGTTCACCTGTTAATCCATAACGCTGTTGCAGATGCTGGGCTGCATATTCGAATAGTTGGTGGCGGTTTTGCACCTTGGCATTGAGCAAGATGTCTTCGACGGGACACATTCGGGTTAGCGTATTCATCGTTTATCCAATTGGGCTTGACCGGGGCTTGTCAACCCGTGCCACCGGGCTTGTACGGGGTAGCACCTGACACTGGCTCCTATCTCAGCGAATCGGGCACTTCGCTGATCTCTTGTCAGATGCTGCAAGCAAAAGCGTAGTCAAGGCGGTGTAAAAACGGCGTAAATACAAGACCCGGCTATATAAAGATTGTGCAAGCATTGTCCGCTAGCCCAAAAAAATGCCCGCGCCATCGCCCGGGTCAATATCGCTGGATAAAATCAATCGCTCGAATGCCTAAGCACCTGTTCGCGACAGGTTAGGCCCCGCGAAATGCGAAACACCCACAACCGATTTGCACGTGGGTTAGGTCAAGCCCGCCAAGCTGTACCCGACGCCCAGTTCAGTCAGCAAATGCCGAGGCTGGGATGGGTCGACTTCCAGCTTCTGGCGCAAATTTCCCATGAAAATGCGTAGGTAGTGGCCCCGTTCGGCATAGCCCGGCCCCCAGGTTTCCAACAGCAACTGTTGGTGAGTCAGTACCCGGCCATGCCCCTTGATTAAAGCCGCCAGCAGCCGGTATTCGGTGGGCGTGAGATGAATAGGCTGCCCATTGCGTTGCACGATGCGTGCCGCCAAGTCGATGCTGACCTCACCAAAGTGCACCACGGCCGAGATATCACCACCGATATTGACGCTACTGCGACGCAGCTGGGCACGCACCCGCGCCAGCAGCTCCGGCACCCCGAATGGCTTGACCAAGTAGTCATCGGCACCGGCATCCAGCGCAGCGACTTTGTCTTCCTCGCGATCGCGGGCAGATAGCACGATAACCGGCGCGGACGACCAGCTGCGCAGCTCGGCAATCAGCTCACGGCCATCGCGGTCCGGCAAACCCAAGTCCACGATCAACAGATCTGGTTGCCGGCTGCCTGCCTCGATCAAACCGCGCGCCACATTGGCCGCTTCGAATACGTTGAAGTCGGCGGCTTCCAGTGCGGTACGCAGAAAGCGGCGAATATGGGCGTCGTCCTCGACGACAAGCAGGCGGGGGGTACTCATAGGCTGGTATCCGGCATGCTGGGCGGGGTGCCCAGCGGTAAAGTGAACACAAAGCGCGCACCGCCTTCTGATCGGTTCTCGGCATACATGCGGCCCCCATGCGCTTCGATGATGGCGCGGCTGATAGCCAGACCCAGACCTACCCCGGGCAGTGCAGATTCGCTCTCGCCACGCTCGAATTTGCCGAATAGCTTTTCCTCACGCCCGGCAGGCAAGCCAGGGCCATTGTCGTCCACCGTAATGCGCATCAGGTCGCCACGGCTGACGGCCAGGATGCTGATCTCGCTGCCAGGTGGGGTGTACTTGGCAGCATTTTCCAGCAAATTTACCAGGACGCGTTCGATCAAGACCGGATCAAACTCACAGAGTGGTAAGTCGGGAGGCAAGCGACTGATCACGGTGTGGTTTGCCAGTACACTATCAAGCTGTCTACGCGCCGAGCCCAATACTTCTTCCAGCGACTGCCAATCGCGCCGTAGTGTGACTGCGCCGGATTGCAGGCGCGCCATGTCGAGCAACTTGCCGACTAGCTCCGCCGTACTACGCGCCTTGTCGCGTATGGCTTCTGCCAGCTCGTGCCGTACTTCCGTACTCAGTTCGCTACCCGCCAAGGTATCGGCCAAGCCTACCAAGGCGGTCAAGGGTGTGCGCAAGTCATGCGACACCGTCGTTAGCAAGCCATTGCGCAGGCGCTCGCCCTCCATGCTGACCAAAGCGTCCTGGGCAACTTCCACGAAGTGCACCCGTTCCAGCGCCAGTGCGATCTGCGCTGCGCAGGTGTCCAGCAGACGCATTTCCTCGGGTTCGTCGAACAGGCTCAACTGACTGACCTGCAGGGCGAGTACACCACGGGTACGCATCGGTGCTTTCAACGGCAAATAACGCGCTGGACTGGAGGGCAGTGTATTGCTGCCCTGACCGGCGTGCTGCTGATGGTCGTAGACCCACTGCGCCACATCAGCGTCAGTATCGGTTAGGCTACCCAGCCCGGGGCCTCCCTGCGCTTCACGCACCCGCTCCTGGCTATCGGGCAACAACACCGCGCTACGAGCATGGAAAATAGCATTAATCCTATCCACGGCAATACCGATGATCTGCTCGGTGGTCAAAGCCCCCGACAGTTGACGCGATAACCCGCTCAGCTCGTCTGCCCGGCGCTCGCGCCGGCGCGCCACATTTGCCTCGAAGCGTAGCTTGGCTGCCAACTGGCCGATAATCAGGGCCACCGCCAGCATCATGGCAAAGGTAAACAGGTATTGACTGTCATTGACGGTAAAGGTCAATTGCGGCGGCACAAAGAAAAAATCAAAGCTAGCTACGGATAAAAAGGCTGCCAGCGCGCCAGGGCCGCGGCCCGAACGCAAGGCGATCATGACCACCGCCAACAAGTACACCATCACCACGTTAGCGAGGTCAAACACGGACAGTAAAGCGCCGGCCAGCACGGAAGTCGCGGCCACAATAGCCACGGCCTCCGCATAACCGCGCCAGTAAATCTTTCTGGGCGGTGTTCGGTCGGCAACGGCCGGCACGACAACTGCCGGGTCCAGGCCAACCAAGTACAGATCCAGCTCCGCTGCCCGCTCAGCCAACTGATCGGCCAGGCCCGGCAGCAGCTTTCGCCGCCAGCCGGTTTGGCAGCGGTGGCCGATTACCAATTTGCCGACATTACGGCCACGGGCATAAGCCGCCAGGGTAGCGGCTGCATCGGTACCGGCCAGCGTGGCGGTTTCCGCTCCCAACTCTTCGGCCAATTTGAGTGTTGCCAGAATCCGCCCTCGCTGTTGCTTGCTACCGCGCTGAAACGTTGGTGTTTCGACGTAGGCAACAATCCAGTCAGCTTGCAGCTTGGCTGCCAACCGGGCGGCAGAACGCACCAGCTTATCGCTGCTGGGACCGGCACCAATACAAACCAACAATCGTTCCCGTGCTTGCCAGACATTGGCGATGGCGCGATCGGCCCGATATGCCCGCATCTGGGCGTCGACCCGGTCTGCAGTGCGCCGTAAGGCCAATTCGCGCAAAGCGATCAGGTTGCCCTTACGAAAGAAATGCTTCGAGGCCCGTTGGGCCGCATCAGGCAGGTAGACCTTACCGGCTGCCAGTCGTGCCAGTAATTCATCCGGTGGTAAATCCACCAGGATCACGTCAGTCGCACTGTCGAATACGTGATCGGCTACCGTTTCTGCTACTTTCACCCCGGTAATGCCGGCAACAATGTCGTTAAGGCTTTCCAAGTGCTGTACATTCATGGCGGTGTAAACATCGATACCCGCCACGAGCAATTCTTCTACATCTTGCCAGCGCTTTTGATGGCGACTGCCCGCGACATTGGAATGCGCCAACTCATCCACGATGATCAGCGCTGGCTTGATCTTGAGTGCTGCATCCAGGTCGAACTCGGCCAACAGGTGGCCGCGATATTCAACTTGCCGCGAGGGCAGGGTAGTCAAGCCTACCAGCAGGGCCGCCGTATCGGCGCGACCATGCGTTTCCACGATGCCGATCAGGACATCCACCCCCTCGTTTTGTTTTTGCCGGGCGGCCTGCAACATCGCATAGGTTTTGCCGACCCCGGCGCAAGCACCCAAAAATAGCTTGAGCTTGCCACGCCGGGCTGCGGCATTCGCTTCCTGTAGCGCTTCAAGCAGACGGTCGGGATCAGGGCGTGGATAGTTCATGGTGGAGTGGATTGTCTTGGGTGGCCGGGGCGGTGGCTACTACGTTTAAACCTTACCTCCCGCATCAAGCGCAAGGTTCAGCTTGAGTACGTTGACGGTGCTGTCTCCAAAAATGCGCCAGCTAGGATACTCGGTATAGGCGTCAACCAAACGCTTCACGTTCTCCGGCTCCACACCACGTGCCTTGGCAATACGGTTGATTTGATAATAGGCCGCAGCGGGTGAGATATGAGGATCAAGACCGGAGGCTGAGGTCGTCACCAAGTCAGCCGGTATCGGCCCCGTTTGGTCCGGATGGGCTGTGCGTAGCGTGGCTACGCGGTCTTTCACGGCATCAACCAAAGCCGAATTGGTTGGGCCAAGGTTGGAGCCACTGGATGCTGAGGCGTTATTGGGCATCGGGCCGGTGGCAGAAGGGCGGCTCCAGAAGTAGCTTGAGCCACTGAATGACTGGCCTATCAGCTCACTGCCAACCACTACTTTACCTTGTGTAATCAGGCTGCCAGCGGCCTGATAGGGGAACGCCATCTTGGCTAATCCGGTTACTAAGGCCGGGTAAATCAGGCCGGTCACGACGGACAACAATACAAACAGCGTAAGGGCTGGGCGTATCAAGGTTTTCATTCCGATCATCCTTCTTGGTTTCCGCACACTTTCGGCGGATAGCACAACAATGTGTTTTCACTGGGTGGGAATGGGGACCAATGCTCAGGCGAGCCCGAGCAACCCCAGAGCCATATCGATCAATTTGATGCCAATAAAAGGGACCAGCAGGCCGCCCAAGCCGTAGATGACCAAGTTGCGGTGCAACAACAGATCAGCAGGCAGGGCACGGTATTTCACCCCCTTCAGCGCCAGGGGAATTAGGGCGATGATCACCAACGCGTTAAAGATCACGGCCGACAGAATCGCCGAGCTGGGACAATTCAGCTGCATCACATCCAGCACCTTGAGTTGCGGGTAGGTAACGGCGAAGGCGGCGGGGATGATGGCGAAGTACTTGGCGACGTCGTTGGCCACGCTGAAAGTCGTCAATGCACCGCGTGTCATCAACATCTGCTTGCCGGTCTCGACGATTTCGATCAACTTGGTCGGGTTGCTGTCGAGGTCGACCATATTGCCAGCCTCTTTGGCAGCCTGTGTTCCGCTGTTCATGGCGACCGCCACATCAGCCTGGGCCAGCGCCGGCGCATCGTTAGTGCCGTCGCCGGTCATGGCCACCAGCTTGCCTTCGGCTTGGTAGTCGCGGATCAGCTTGAGCTTGTCTTCTGGCCGTGCTTCGGCCAGAAAATCATCCACGCCAGCCTCGGCGGCGATGGCTGCGGCGGTCAGCCGATTGTCGCCGGTAATCATCACCGTCTTGATACCCATCTGGCGCAATTCGGCAAAGCGTTCCTTGATACCGCCCTTCACAATGTCCTTGAGTTCCACCACACCCATGACCCGGTCGGCATCACTCACCACCAAGGGGGTGCCGCCACGGCGGGCAACTTGCTCGGCCAGTTCGATAACGGCATTTGGCAGCGGACTACCC
Source organism: Chitinimonas sp. BJB300 (assembly GCF_002735695.1). GTDB lineage: Bacteria > Pseudomonadota > Gammaproteobacteria > Burkholderiales > Chitinimonadaceae > Chitinimonas. The sequence continues at coordinate 18,219 of NZ_PDZH01000001.1, read as the reverse complement.
ATGGCTGCAACATGCTGTTTCACCGCCTCCAGTGCCCCCTTACGGATCTGACGCGCACCGAAGTCGACACCACTCATGCGGGTTTGTGCAGTAAAGGAGACGAAGTGGGCATCGTGCAAGTCGCGGCCGCGCAGATTGAAACGTTGCTTGGCCAATACCACGATAGATCGTCCCTCTGGGGTTTCGTCGGCAAAGGAGGCCAGCTGGGCGGCATCAGCCAGTTCTTGCTCACTGACCCCGGGCGCGGGTAAGAAAGCACTAGCCTGCCTATTACCCAGTGTGATGGTGCCGGTCTTGTCGAGTAGGAGCACATCCACGTCACCGGCGGCTTCCACTGCTCGGCCCGATGTGGCGATCACATTGGCCTGCATCATGCGGCTCATACCCGCAACACCAATAGCGCTGAGCAAGCCGCCTATGGTGGTGGGGATAAGGCACACCAAGAGCGCTACCAGTACAGTGATACTGACCGGTGCACCGGCGCCTGCGGACTTCACGCTGTAAATGGAGAAGGGCAGCAAGGTTGCCGTTGCCATCAGGAATATCAGTGTCAACGTCACCAATAAGATGGTCAGCGCAATCTCATTCGGCGTCTTTTTGCGTTTGGCGCCTTCCACCATGGCAATCATACGGTCGAGAAAAGCCTCGCCAGGATTGGCCGTCACGCGCGCCACCAGCCAGTCGCTCAATACGCGTGTGCCACCGGTAATTGCCGAGAAATCCCCGCCCGACTCACGAATGACCGGTGCTGATTCACCGGTAATGGCCGACTCGTCTACCGAGGCAACACCGTCAATCACTTCAGCATCAGCGGGTACCGCATCACCGGCTTCCACTAGGATCAGATCGCCTTTACGCAGGCTGGCCGAGTCAAGCACGGCAATCTTGGCGTCATGACGGGCTTCGGCCAGTTTTTTGGCGACCACATTCTTGCGTGAGCCACGCAGCGCTGCTGCCTGTGCTTTACCACGGCCTTCAGCTAGGGCTTCAGCGAAATTGGCGAACAATACGGTGAACCACAACCAAGCCGATATGGCGAATATAAAGCTGGCGGGTGCCTCGCCATGCCCGCCCAGTGCCTGGATGCCCAGCAACGTGGTGAGCAGGCTGCCCACCCAAACCACAAACATGACCGGGTTGCGAAACTGCGCCTGAGGGGAAAGCTTTTTAAGCGATTCCACCATGGCGGGCCGTACCAGGGCTGGGTCAAACAGGGGTAGCGAGCGCACTGTACGGCTGTCGGTACCTGGCGCGGTAACCATGCTTTCAGCAGTGAAACTGGGTTTAGTTAAGTCGTTCATGTTCCCTCCTTAACGGGCAAACAGTTGCAAGTGCTCGACCATCGGACCCAGGGCCAGCGCTGGGATATAGGTCAAGGCACCTACGATGATGACCGAACCGACCAGCAGCACGACAAACAGGGGCCCGTGTGTGGGCATGGTGCCGCTTGATACCGCCAAGCGAGGTTTCCTGGCCAGGCTACCTGCAATGGCCAGCACAGCGATAATGGGTACGAAACGCCCCAGCCACATGCAGACGGCCAGCGCCAAGTTGTAGAACGGCGTATTGGCGTTGAGGCCCGCAAAGGCTGAACCGTTGTTATTGGCGGCTGAGGAGAAGGCGTACAACACTTCGGAAAAACCATGCACGCCTGGATTAAAAATGCTGGATAAACCACCTTGGGCCAACACCGAGATTGCGGTGCCCCCTAACACCAGCGTGGGTGTGATCAGAATGGCGATGGACACCATCTTCATCTCGTAAGATTCGATCTTCTTGCCCAGGTATTCCGGCGTACGGCCTATCATCAGGCCTGCCAGGAATACAGCGAGGATGGCGAAAATCAGCATGCCGTAGAGGCCGGAACCGACACCACCGAACACCACTTCGCCTAGTTGCATCAACCAGGTTGGAATCAATCCACCCAGGGGCAACAAGCTGTCGTGCATGGCGTTGACTGCACCGCAGCTCGCGGCGGTTGTAATCGTCACGAACAGGCTGGACGCGGTGATGCCGAAGCGGGTTTCCTTGCCTTCCATATTGCCGCTTGTACCATCCACTCCCAGCTGTGTGAGTAACGGATTGGCATGCATTTCAGACCACTGCACCACGCTGTACATGGCAATGAAGATCAATGTCATCACGGCTATCAAGGCCACGCCTTGTCGCATATCGCCTACCATGCTGCCGAACATGAAGCACAGCGCGGCGGGAATCAGAAAGATGCTCAGCATCTGCAAGAAGTTGCTCGCGCCGGTAGGGTTCTCGAACGGGTGGGCCGAGTTGGCGTTAAAGAATCCCCCACCATTGGTGCCCACCATCTTGATGGCTTCCTGTGAAGCAACCGGGCCCATGGCGATGGTTTGCTGGTTGGTTGTGATTTCATCCATCACGGGTTTGCCAGCGGTATCCACTACCGGTTTGCCGTTAGCATCGTTACGGGGGGCTTGATAGGTCACCGGTTCAGTGAGTTTCACATCCTGATAGGCATCAAAGTTCTGAATCACCCCCTGACTAACCAGCAAGCAGGCGACAACAATAGAAAGTGGCAATAGCACGTAGCTCGTCGCGCGGCTGATATCGAGCCAGGCATTACCTACGCCACCAGCCGAACGACGCGTGAAGCCACGGATCAGCGCCACCACGACTGCCATGCCGGTTGCCGCCGACAGGAAGTTCTGTACGGTCAGTGCCAGCATCTGGGTCAGGTAGCTCATGGTGGCTTCGCCGGCATAGCCCTGCCAGTTGGTATTGGTGACAAATGAAACGGCCGTGTTGAACGCAGAACCTGCTTCCACATTGGCCATGCCGGCCGGGTTCAGCGGCAGGCTGCCTTGAAAGTGCTGCAATGCATACACCGCTAGCAGCCCGACAAAGTTGAACAGCACAATCGCCAAGGCATAGCGCGTCCAAGGCATGTCTTCGTCGGGCTGTGTGCCAATTAGCCGGCAGATGCCACGCTCGATGGCACCCAGGCAGCGGAAGCGTGCAGACAGACTGCCATCCATGACTATTGTCAGGTAGCGCCCCAAGGGCCAAGCCAACATAAATAGCGCCAACAGGTAGAGACCCATCTGGACAACGGGAGAGGCGTTCATATCACCCCCTCGGCATTAATCAGCGCATAGAAAAGATAGAAAAGCAGTCCTGCAGCGACGCTGCCGACCAGCCAGTACAGCAACTCAGCGTTCACGAGGTGGACCCTCCAGGCGATGGCAACCGGAGATGAGCGCCAATAGCGCTACGCCGAATACCAGTATCAAGATAAGAACCAGCAATTCCATGGGGTGGCTCCCTATGTGTTGGGATAAAGGGAAGACAGCCCCAATGCTAGAGAGAGGTACGTAAAGGTGGTGTTGTGATTGGTAATGCGGGCGTAAAGATGGCGTAAAGATGCGATGAACGTAGACGTTGCGCTATTTCCTTTCTCTAGAAAGGATCAGCTCGTGACGCCATGGCGGGGGCGATAACCTAAGCACAGAACTGATCAGCTAGGTGTAGCTACTTGCATCGGCAACTGGCCACAAGATTTCGAAAATTTTCCACAGTGATACGGTGGACGTACATGGCATGCACTCTCTCCCCAAGTAAAGGGAGTGCGGCAGAAAACTTGGACTAATTTATGTTGCGATTCCCAAATGGCGCCGGTATTGGACAGGGCTCATAGCCCCCAGTGATAACTTGTTTCGCCGCTCGTTATTCCACCGGATGTACGAGTCTAGTTCGTGCATGAATCGCTCTACCGTCTTGCCAACCCAGTCACGCCAACAGAAAAACAGGCAATGCAGCAGCCAGTGGTTTGGACAACGCAACATAACTGCCGACCAGCGCCATGCTGCTGGCAAGGCATAGATAAGCGAGTGGACGATTCACGAAACCGTTTTCACCAGCAAGCACACGGCTTGCGCTTCGATGCTGTGTCCTTCGCCAACCGGGCCAAGTTTCTCGTAGGTTTTGGCTTTGACGTTGATTTGCGTCGCATCCGCATTCAGGTCGTAGGCTAGGTTGGCAACCATAGCCGGGATATGTGGGGCCATCTTCGGTGCCTGCACCAGAAGAGAAGCATCCAGGTTGCCAAGCGTCCAGCCCGCCGCCTGCACACGCCGATAGGCTTCACGCAGCAGCACTCTGCTGTCTGCCCCTTTGAATTCTGCAGCGGTGTCGGGAAAGTGGCGGCCAATGTCGCCCAGACCCGCTGCGCCAAGCAGCGCATCGGTAACGGCGTGTAATAGGGCGTCGGCATCGGAATGGCCGAGCAAGCCTTTTTCAAAGGGAATATGGACGCCGCCGAGGATCAGCGGGCGACCCTCTACCAAACGGTGTACGTCCCAGCCTTGACCAATGCGGAAATTCATCGTTGCACCTCTTAAATCTGAATAAGCGAACAACCGGTTTAACCGGGCTGTGCTGCTTGTAGGTAGAGCGCTGCCAGCGCAAGGTCTGCGGGGTAAGTGACCTTGATATTGCGCTCGTCACCCATGACGAGGCGCGGGGCCAGGCTTTGCGCCTCCAGAGCGCTGGCTTCGTCGGTAACGCTGCCGTCAGCGCTATTCTGCAAGGCATTCAATAGCATGCCGTGGCGGAACATCTGCGGGGTTTGGGCACGCCATAGGGCGTCCCGCGGCACGGTGGCAGTGATGCGCTCGGCTTTGTCTGCACGTTTGATCGTGTCGGCTATCGGCAACGCCAATAAGCCCCCAACTGGGTCGTCGCGCAGCGTGGCGATCAGCCTGCTGACATCCGCAGACTGTAGGCAAGGGCGGGCGGCGTCATGCACCAGCACCCAGTCGTCAGCAGCTAGGTGGGAGGTAAGCGCCATCAAGCCATTCCGTACCGTTTCAGCGCGACTGTCGCCACCACAACGTAGCACTGTCAGCTTGCTGCCCAATTCATTACCCAGGCAGGCGTTGTCTACGGTGCTATCGAACCATTCATCTTCGGGTGAGAGTACCAGCACGACTTGGTCAATTTCCGGGCTGCAGGCCAAGGCAAACAGGGTATGCACCAGTAGAGGCTTACCCAATAAGGGCAGATATTGCTTTGGTGTATCGGTTGCCATGCGACTGCCTGAACCGGCTGCCGGCAAAAGGGCGATGAATCGCGTCATTCTGACTGTTCCGATGTCGGCTCCAATGTGCGCCACAGGCAGTTGCCCTTCACCGTTTTATCGAGCGTATCAAGATAGGCTTGGTGCTCGGCTAGTTCTTCGGCACTGGCGGGCTGTACTTTGAGTGGCCCGCGGCCCCCAGGTTGGCCGGACAGGGTGAGATGATGTCGGTTATGCGTGTCTGACGGCATCAGGTCAATCAGCAGGCTGTCCTGGCCCCGTGTCATGCAGAGATACACCTCGGCCAGCAGTTCGCAGTCAATCAGTGCGCCGTGCAGGGTCCGGGCGCTGCGGTCTACGTCGAATCGATCGCACAAGGCATCCAGGCTGTTCCGCTTGCCAGGGAACATCTCCTTGGCGTCCTTGAGCGTATCGATAATGTTGCTGACGTAATCAGTGATCTTGCCGCGACCCAGCCGCTCGAGTTCCATATTCAGAAAGCCGACGTCGAACGGTGCGTTATGGATGATCAACTCGGCATCGCACACGAAGTTGAGAAAGTCATCCACGATATCGGCGAATTTGGGCTTATCAGCCAGAAATTCGGTGGTCAAACCGTGGATGTTCAACGCGCCTTCTTCACTATCGCGTTCGGGGTTGATGAATCGATGAAGATGGCGATCAGGCGGTGAAAGTTTGCGGCTGACCATTTCAACCGCTGCGATTTCCAGAATGCGATTGCCGTCTTCAACCCGCAGGCCGGTGGTTTCTGTATCGAGGATGATTTGACGCATGAAATTCCAAATTGCAGCTGGGCCCGTGCGAGCCGAGCTAGCGAGATATGACAGAGTGAATGGTAATGCCAGCGCTGTATCCTGCCTAGTTGGCGGTAGTACCCGGCGTGTCCAGGCTGTCGAGTTCCAAGTCTTGGTCGTAATGGTAAAGCAAGAGGTAATCGTCCCAGCCTGCTTCACCGCTGCACATTGCCATGGAGCTTGCGCGCATCACGTCGCCTAGCGGGCCGGCATCGTAGAAGGCAGCTTGCAGCAATGGCCACACACGGGCGGGGTGCTCGGTTTCGAACGAAAGATTGATCCAGGGGCCATCATCTTCGCCCTGCTCCATCTGGAAGGCGGCAATCAGCGGCTTGAAAACACGTAGACCCTGACAGGTCGCTAGTACGGTGGCCTCATCGAAATCCGCTACGCGGTCGGGCTGAATCTGGATGCATAAGGTTTGCATTTTGGTTTCTCTTTGGCACGCTATGCGATGCGGTTAGGGCATTACTACGGGTATAGGCTTATTCGCGGGTTGGCGGAAATGCCGCCAAGCCAAGAGCAGGGCCAACCCTTGCAGTCCAGCGCAAACATAGAAAATCGAACCCATACGCCAATCGTTGGGGGGAAGGTGGCCCACTTTGGCCAATATGGTGGTGCCCAGTAGCGGGGCGAAGACGATGGCCAGGCTACTGATGGCATTGAGCGAGCCTTGGGTCACGCCCTGTTCAGCAGGCCCAACCGCTTTGGACACGATGGCTTGCAGGGCTGGTCCTGCGGCAAAGGACAGCAAATTGGCGAGGATTACGACATACATCATCCACCCTACGGTAATAAAGCCATAGACGAGGTAGGCGAGGGTGGCGGAGGTGAAGCCCACCAGAACCAATTTTTCTTCACCAAAGCGTTTCAGCAGCTTGCTTTGCAGGCCACCTTGGACGCCTGCGCTCATCAGGCCGAAGACAAAGAGCGCGATACCGTTGTCGGTGGGGGTCCAGCCAAAACGGAATTGCGTATAGAGGACCCAGGTGGTTTGCAAGGTGAATTGGGCAAACATGGTCAGGGCAAAGACGAAGATCAAGCCACCGATGCTCTGGAGCTTGCCCAGATGCAGCAGGGCTGAGAAGGGGTTGGCGCGTTTGAATGAAAAGGGTGATCGGCGATCTTTGGGCAGCGATTCGGGCAGCACAAAGAAGCCATAGATAAAGTTGAGCAATGCCATGCCTGCAGCGAAGAAGAAGGGTAGGCGCAGGTCTTGCACCGCCAATAGGCCACCGACCACCGGCCCGAATATAAACCCCATACCGAGCGCTGCCCCAAGCATGCCAAACGCCTTGCCTCGGTGTTCGGGTTCTGTAATGTCGGCGATATAGGCATTGGCAACCGATATGCTGGCTGCCGTGCCACCGCTGACGATGCGAATCAACAATAGCGAAATCAGCGAAGCAGCAGTCGCATGCACCAGCATGCTGCAGGCAAAGCCAAAGATGGACAGCAGCAGGATCGGGCGGCGGCCAAACCGGTCACTTAACGCACCCAGCAAGGGCATGCAGAAGAATTGCATGGTGCCGTACATGGCTGATAACAGTCCGAACCAATGTGCTTGTTCGTCGGGGCTGCTGGTGAATTGCCCCACCAAGGCCGGCAGTACCGGAATGATCAGTCCAATGCCCAGCACGTCGAGGAAAATGGTGATGAGGATGAAAGTCTGGCTGGCCTGGCGGTTTTTCTTGAATAGTGGCTGCAACATCCGGTTATCCCATCTGTAAAGCAAAAGTAGGTGGTTGCCTGTACATTGTCAGCGTTCTGGCGGTATGCAAAAACGCTGTACCCAGCCGCTACCATGCTTATCCTGCCAGGGTGCTTCGCTGAAATTGCCCTTGGTGTACTCGGCGATCACCTGTCGCCAAAAAGTACGGGCAGCCGCATTCTCCTCTATTTGCCGTACTTCCCACTTAGCCGGAAACTGCTTGAACAGGGCTTTGGCTGCATGTGTGCCTATTCCGCTACGCCGATGAGCACGCAGCACGAAAAATTGCAGCACATCATGGACGCCTTGTTCTCCGCTGAGTTGGCTTTTGTTGTCGATCAGGGCAAAGCCCGCCCATTGGTCTTTCGCGCGAATCAAGAATGCGCGAAAGACATCAATGAAATACTGCTCGAACTGCGCTTCGGTCAGGAAGGTGCCTGTTTCCTTCAGGGCCATACCGGTCAGTTCGGAAAAATCGTGCGAATACAGCTCGGCCATATTGCGCAGGATTACCCGATGTGCCGGCGTGTAAGGCACAAGTTCGATTTGTGCCATCAGCGAATCAGCTCAACGCCACGATTGGCCAGGGCATCTGCCCGTTCGTTACCTGCATGGCCGGCATGGCCTTTGACCCAGGCCCAGTCCACATGATGCTGGCTGCGTGCGGCGTCCAGGCGCTGCCAGAGTTCGGCATTCTTGACTGGTTTTTTATCGGCTGTTTTCCAGCCATTGCGCTTCCAGCCGTGGATCCAGCTTTCAATGCCGTTCTTCACATATTGTGAGTCGAGCCAGACCTTGACCTTGCACGGGCGCTTAAGTGTTTCCAGCGCCATGATCACTGCCATCAGTTCCATGCGGTTATTGGTGGTGTCGCCCTCGCCGCCGAATAGCTCTTTCTCCTGGCCTTTGTAGACCAGCAGCGCACCCCAGCCCCCAGGACCGGGGTTACCCTTGCATGCGCCGTCGGTAAAGGCGACGACGACATCATCGCTCATCGCTTGCCGCCTTTGGTTTTGGCGGCCGCTTTGGCTACGCCGGCTGGCACGTAGGTAAAGCGGTACTCATCGCTCTTGCTGCCTTTGAAGTTATCTGCGTTGGGCACGATGGCTTCGCGTTTGAAGCCGAGCGACTCCATAAGGGCGACCGACGCCGCGTTCCGGGTATCGATGAAGATCTTGAAGGATTCCGCCATGAAGGGGCCTTCCAAGTGTTCGCGCAACTTGTTGATGGCTTCCTTGGCGTAACCTTTGCGTTGGTGCTGGGTAAAGATGAACCAACCCATGGTGGCGATATTGTCTTCATCCACAGTGGCGTCGATTACGCCGATATATTCGCCATCGGTCAGCCGTACGGCCCAGTTCAACCACCATTCGTCGCCATCGGGCGAGCTGCGGCTTTCCAGGCGCTTGTAACGGGTTTGCAGTGCATCAAGCGAGGCAGGGGGATTTTGTGGGATGAACCGATATAAAGCCTCATTGCTCAAGCCGTCCAGCAATTCGGAGGCATGGGCGGCAGTAAGGGGTTCGAGCGTCAAGCGCTGGGTGGTAAGGACAGTATTGGCTGCGCTCATATCGTTTCTCTTCAATCAAGACGGTCGTAAAAATGCGCCCAAGGGCGCGGTAAAACGCTTCTCCATGCCGGAGGGGCTTAGAATCTGTCTACGATCTGTCACGAGCAGCCGTCAGCAGGGTGAAGCGCAGCGCAGAAACCGGAATGTACTTTTGTACATGAGGATTTTGAGCAGCACATGAACCCTGATCACAGCTGCGCAGTAAGATCGTAAACAGGTTCTTACAGGGTCAGGCAGTGGCTAGTCCACCTCACGTATATCGGTTTCAGAACACAGCGTCAGGTAGAGCGTCATCAGCATGCCGGCTGTGGCACCCCATATGATCCTGCCTTGCCAGTTCAAAGCGTAGGTCACCGTCCGTTGTTCCGGTAAGTTGAAGATTTTGTCGGTGAAATTCTGCTTATCCAGCAAAAACGCCAGCGGTACCTCGAATGCTTCGGCTACTTCATCCGCCTGCAACACCATTTCAAAACCCGGTTGCAGCAGTCCCACGACCGGTGTGACGCGATAACCCGATATCGTCACATATTGGGCCAACCGGCCCACCGGCATGACAAGCTGGGCGGCAATCCCGACTTCCTCTTCGGTTTCCCGCAATGCTGCCTGTTCGGGGGTTTCATCCAGTTCGATCCGTCCTCCGGGGAAACTGATCTGGCCGGCATGCTTGGCGAGCTTGTCGGTACGCTTGGTAAACAGCACGGTGGGCCCGCTGTCGTGCAGCACAATAGGTACCAGCACCGCAGCAGGGGTAGTCGCCTCGCCTGATGGCGCCACATCCCCTGTTGGCGCGAGCTTGACGGTATCAAGCCGTTTAGCCAGCCAGTCGCGGGCACCATCAAAGTGAGAAGGCAGGATCAACATCTAGTCATTTTACCAGCAGCTGGCAAAAAAGCGCCTTGCATAGCAAGGCGCTTTCCAGATGCTACTTGTACTGAAAAGCTTAGAAGCTTTGCCCAGTCTTATTGCGCACCTTTTATCGGCATTCACGTGCTGCTCGAAATCCTCTCAAGGAGGACGCCGAGCGGCTAAGTGTTTCACGCTACTAAGGACTATTCGTTTCAGACTTTGACCCAGCCCCTAGAACTTGTAGTTACCGGTAGCACGCACATAACGGCCACGTAGATCATACAAGGTGAAGTTGGTGCCAATGCCATAACGACTGGCAAAGGAAGCATCAAAGGGTGGAGTACGATCAAATACGTTTTGTACTGACAGTGAAGCAGTCAACTGTTTGTTGAAGTTGTAGCTGCCGTACCAGTCCAGCGTCGTGTTGCTGGTTACATGGTCTTGACCTGTGGCTTGTTCTTGTTTGTAGCCTGCAATATGGTTGACCTTAAATTTGCTGATCCAGTTGCCCTTTTCCCAACCGAGGCCGACAGTAGCCTTGAAGCGAGGGTAGGTACCTTCTGATAGACCGCGACCAACGTAATTTTCAATGGGTTGGCCTTCTGCAGGCGGCTTTTTGTATGACAACAGATAGTTGCCATCAAAGTCAGCGGAGAAACGGCCAAATTGCGTTGCGGACGAGCGCCAATTAGCGGTGAGGTCTACCCCTCTGGTTTCAACAAATAGCAAGTTCCGGTATGACGTCACCACGTAGAGTATATTTCCCGTGCCTGGATCACGCACCACGGCATTCTGGTATTGCGGCAATGTCTCGTTGTCTACGACGAACTGGGTATCATCAGAGGTAACTAGCTTGTTTTGACGAATTCTGTAGTAGTCGACCGTAGCGTTGAAGTTATTGGTTGGCTCCACCACCATGCCAAACGTATAGCTCTTAGCTTTTTCGGCTTCCAGGTTGGGGTTGCTGGCAATGACGCCGGCAATCGAGAAGGTCTTGCCCTTTTCGGTCGCAACCGGGTGATTGTTATCCAGTACGCTGACAAAGAACGTCGAGTTCGATTGAGCATTTTCCGCCAGGGTCGGCGCCCGGAATCCTTCGGAATATGAACCACGGAACATGACTTGCTTGGCAGGCGTCCATTTCAAGCCAATTTTGGGGGCAAAGGCAGAGCCAAAATCGCTGTACTTGTCGCTACGGCCTGCCAATGTCATTTCAAGGTCTTTAGTCAGCGGTGCTACGAATTCCACAAAGCCTGCACTGACATGCCGCTTGCCTTGAGTGCGTGTTGCCCCTTGTGCAAGCACTAATCCGCTGGAAAGTGCAGCATCGGGGCGATCATCCATTTCCTCGCTGCGCCAATCCAGACCGGCAGCCATGCCCAGGGGGCCGGCTGGTAATTCAAATAGCTCGCCCGATATCTTGAAGTCGGCAAACTGTACGGTCGAGGTGGATTCTCGGACGATATTCAGGCGTAGCTTGTCGATAGCTGCCTGTGAGTTGGCGTTATAAAAATCGTAGCTTTGGTTAGCGATGGCGTTGACAAGTTCAACGCCATTGATACGGTTGTATTGGGTGTTTTTCGCCTTGCTTTTGGAGGTGCCGACAGCTAAATCCCAGTCCCAGCCACGGAATTCTCCCTTCAAACCACCCAGTACACGATAACTGTCGCTAACAATATTTGAGCTGCGGGGACCAACGTCCTGAAAAGCATAGCCAAAACGCGCAGGTGTGGCTAATGGGTTGTTGGGGTGGCCAACCGGCAGTTTCAGGTCATCCAGTGTGAGGCCGCCCGTAGCAGGGTTGTAGCGTGTCCCTACACCTGTGTTAGTTATTGAGGCTGGAGTCATCGTCTGGTGGGTGTCGGTATGTGACATCAATAGCTCACCGTAGGCCTGGCCGAAGCCCACATCCGCAGTGCCACGAGCAAATGCGTTGACGCGCTCTGTGCCGGGCATCAACTCGGTCATTGGTGCGGTGTTGAATGCACATACATCGCCCGTCAGATGGGAGTTGGTATACGGGTTGTCAAAGTTGGATGCCGGCAACTTGACGCTGCCGTTGGGGCAGTTTGCGAAGGCCTGGCGTTGGGTGGCGGATATCCGATAAGTCCCCCCATTTTGCGACCAAGCATACAGACCGCCCGGATACTGACGGAAGTCCTGATCCTTGGTGAACTTGCGCTCGGAGGCTTTCAGGCTATCGCGCTTCAAATAGTCGAGCGACAGCAAGATGTTGTACTTGTCTTCATTGATATTGCCGATACCGCCGGTTGCAGAGGCGCGGTACTCGTTCAGACCGCCTTCCGTTGAAGTACCAGCGCTAAACGAGCTATCTAATCCTTGGAAGTCTTTGCGCAGAATGATGTTTACAACACCAGCAATCGCATCAGACCCATAAACAGCTGAGGCACCGTCGCGCAGTACTTCGATATTATGAATGGCGGATGCCGGAATGCTATTGAGGTCAAAGAAAGCGTCGGACAGGTTTTGTGCAAACCCGTAATTGGCCACACGGCGACCATTTAGTAATACCAAGGTGGATTTTTGACCCAGGCCACGCAGTGAAATGCCCGATGCGCCCGGTGCAAAGGAGTTGGAAAAGGTCTCGTTATAACTGTTGGCGTTATTGGCGCTGATCGAGCGCAGTACCTCGGCTACACTGGCTTTACCGCTTTGCTCGATTTCCTTGCGGGAAATAATGGTCAACGGTGAAGGGGTTTCTGTACTGATTCGCTTGATACGTGAACCAGTTACTTCGATTTTCTGCGCTTTTTGTGTGCCTTCCTCTGCGGCGGCGGCAAGGTGGGCGAAGCTGGCAATACCCAGCACTAGTAATGCTTGGCTGATTTTATTGAGTTTCATGCTATCTCCCCTGAGTTGGCTCAGGTCTTTCCAGGTGTCAGGACTTTGGATAGCGACCGGTTTGGCCGCGACAGTTTGCGCGCCGATGGCATGGTGGCGGGCTAACGGGGGCTGATGCTACCGGATGAGGAGAGGCGTGATTAAGCTGCCAGCTAATTTATTACCGGAATGTTGCTAATTCGCAAATATCTATATTGTTAATTGATAAATATATAGCAAAGCCTTATTTAAAGCGGTTTGTAAAGGTACTCTATCGGCTGGGGTATTTCAGAAAGGCATAAGATGCCAGCTGTTTTTTAGCATTTACTCTATTTAAATGGACGGCGAGTTGGTCTCGCTGCGGTATTAAACCGTAGGCAGGCGAAAATCGCGTGCATGGGCAATAAGGCGTATGGCCAAGCCCAATGCAAATAACCCCCATAGCACTTGATTGCCGCTATGACCGAATACCTGGGCGGTATAGAGCAATGCCGCCATCAGAATGGCCACCGTGCCATAAAAATCCCGGTCGAGGATAAAAGGCACGTCGTTTACCAGCATATCGCGTAGTACTCCGCCGCCGACAGCGGTGATAAAGCCGACGCAAAGTACGCCGAATAAATTAAGTCCATATTCGATGCCGACTTGTGCGCCGGCAAGGCTGAAGGCGATCAGCCCGATAGAGTCGGCCAGGACAAACACGCGGTGCATATGGACGTTCCAGCTTCTATGCAGGCTAAAAAGCCGCGCCAGGATCAAAGTACCAATGATGGTGCTGACCGGAGAGGCGTCTTGGAACACGATGGGTACTCGGTTAAGCAATACATCACGCACGACGCCACCGCCAATCGCGGTAAGACTCGCAACAATTAATACCCCCAACAGGTCGAAACGTTTTTTAACGCCGATGAGATAGCCCGATACGCTAAAGGCAGCCGTACCTACGAGGAACAGCCAGTCCATGTCGAATAATGCAAATACAAGTGTTGACCAGTGCATGGAATGGATTTCGGGTGACAAAGGGGAGAAAGCCAGAATGCTTGCTATAGCATTGTGTGCAGCATTCAGCCTCAACTAAGCGCTGCGCCCTGGTTTACTGAGGTTGAAAAGGGGGCCGATTACAGCACAATCGGCCCCTTATCCCAAGTAATTAGCGATTGAAAGTTACACTGGTGAAAGCGGGATCATGCGCCGCCATGAGCTGCCCAAATCGCTACAACGCGTGAACAAGGATAGGGCAATGCTTTTACGTCTGCTTGGTTAACCACGCCGGTATGTTGAACCTTGAGCCATATTGCACAGCCAATGCTTTGGTGCGGGCAATGGCGTTGTCGATGCCATACTGGCGTAGATACTGCGCAGCACCGCCTGTCCAAGCCGGGAAGCCTAAGCCAAGCAAGGAACCGACATTGGCATCGCGCTCACTTTCCAGCACACCCTCGTCAAAACAGCGGGCGGTTTCCAGCGCCTGAGCGAACAGCAAGCGGTCGATAAGGTCCTGCATGGCTGGTAGGGGTTGATTAGGTTTGGCAAAGGCCGACAGTCCAGCCCAAAGCTTTTTGCCGCTTTCGGTTGGGTAGTCGTAGAAACCACCTCCTGCCGCACGACCCTTGCGATTGAATTCATGCGTCATCCTGTACAGTAAGGCATCGGCGGGGTGGGGCATATAGCTGGCGCCTAGATCTGCCTTGGTTTGTTCGGTGACATGTTCACACAGGCTCAGGCTGACTTCGTCTGTTACCGCGAGGGGCCCGACCGGCATGCCTGCCTGAAGCCCGGCCTGCTCGATCATGGCGGGTGGCACGCCCTCAAGCAGCATCGCCATGCCCTCGTTCACGTAACTACCAAATACGCGACTGGTAAAGAAGCCGCGGCCGTCATTGACCACAATCGGTGTCTTACCCAGCTGCTGGACGAAGTCATACGCGCGAGCAAGCGTGGCAGCGCTGGTTTGTGCCCCTTTGATAATCTCAACCAGGGGCATCTTGTCCACCGGGCTGAAGAAATGCAGGCCAATGAAGTTTGTGGGCCGAATGCTGGCAGCAGCGAGCCCAGTAATAGGCAGGGTGGAAGTATTGGAAGCGAAAAGCGCATCCTCGCTAAGCAAGGCTTCGGCATCGCGCGTCACTTTGGCTTTTAGCTCGCGGTTTTCGAAGACGGCTTCGATAACGATTTCGCAGCCGGCCAACTCGGCAACGCTTTCGGTGGGTTGGATGCGTGCCAGAACCACGGCTGCTTCGGTTTCGGTTTTGCGGCCTTTTTCCACCTGTTTTTGCAGTAGCTTAGCCGAGTACGCCTTGCCCTTTTCAGCAGCAGCTAAGCTTACATCCTTCAGTACCACCGATACGCCTTTGCTGGCAGCGGCCCAGGCAATGCCTGCCCCCATCATGCCTGCCCCTAGTACGCCGATCTTGCCTGCCTTTTGGGTAGAGAAACCGGCAGGCCGACTGGCCCCGGCCTTGATTTCATTCATGGCAAAAAACAGTGTGCCTATCATGTTCTTGGCGATTTGGCTGCAAGCCAGCTCTGTGAAATAGCGGCTTTCGATACGGCTGGCGGTGGCGAAGTCGACCTGCGCGCCTTCCACCATCGCGGCGAGCGCACGCTCGCTGGCCGGGTAGTTGCCGCGGGTTTTTTGGTACAACATGGCGGGGGCCACCGCCAGCATCTGCGCCACCTTGGGCTGGCTTGGCGCACCACCGGGCAATTTGTAGCCATCGCTATCCCACGGTTGGCAGGCCTTGGGGTTGGCGGCGATCCAGCTGCGTGCTTGGCTCAGCATCGCTTCCGGTGTATCGGCCAGCGCATGGATTAGCCCGGCAGCCAAGCCTTCACGCGCCGAAAACTGCTGGCTTTCCAAGATGTAGGGGAAAGCTGCCTGCAAGCCCAATAGCCGCACCGTGCGTGTTATGCCGCCTGCACCGGGTAGCAACCCCAGAGTGACTTCAGGGAAGCCGAACTGGCGTTGGTCGCCAGCCAGGGCGATGCGATGGTGTGCCAGCAGCGCGACTTCCCAGCCACCACCCAAGGCAGCGCCATTAAGACACGCTACCACCGGTACCCCCAGTGTTTCGATGCAACGCATGCTCTGTTTGAGGCCCTCCACCATGTGAAAGAAACCCTCGGCTCCATCCTTTGGGATAGCAACGAGTTCCTTTAAATCGCCCCCGGCAAAGAAAGATGACTTGGCAGAAGTAAGCATCACACCGCGTAATTGGGCGCGGTCAGCTTCCAGGCGTTTTGCGACCTCGGCAAGACTGGCGCGAAAGCCAGCATGCATGGTGTTGACCGGGTTGGCCGGGTCGTCCAGGGTGAGGGTGGCAATACCGCTGTCGTCGAGTAGGTAATGGATTGTCATGGTGTTTTTTCTCAGACCCGTTCCACAATGGTGGCGATACCCATGCCACCGCCAATGCATAAGGTTACCAGCCCATAGCGTTGTTGCCGGCGCTCCAGTTCGTCCACTAAGGTGCCCAGAATCATTGCCCCGGTAGCGCCAAGCGGATGCCCCATGGCGATGGCCCCGCCATTGACGTTGATCCTGTCCATGCCAATGCCCATTTCGCGGGCGAAGCGCATGACCACGGCGGCGAAGGCTTCGTTTACTTCGAACAGGTCGATGTCACTCACGGCCAAGCCAGCTTTTGCCAAAGCTTTGTGCGCAGCGGGCGCAGGGCCGGTCAGCATGATGGTGGGGTCGGTTCCGGTAAGGGCTGTCGCGACGATGCGGGCACGGGGTTGCCAGCCATAACGCTGCCCGGCGGCTTCGTTGGCGATCAACACCAACGCTGCGCCATCGACAATGCCCGACGCATTGCCGGCATGATGGACGTGATTGATGCGTTCAACCCACGGGTAGCGCTTCAGGGCGACGGCGTCGTAGCCCATGCTCCCCATCTGTTCGAAACTGGGTTTGAGTTTGGCCAAGCCTTCCAGCGTGGTGCCAGGTTTGATGAATTCGTCTTCCGCCAGGATGGTGACGCCGTTTTGGTCGCGCACCGGAACGATGGACCGAGAGAAATATCCAGCCGCTTTGGCCGCCGTAGCACGGCGTTGGCTTTCGACAGCAAATGCATCGACATCGACGCGACTCAAGCCCTCCAGGGTGGCGATCAGGTCCGCGCCGATACCTTGGGGAGCGAAGCCCAGCGCCCGTGCGGTTTCGGGGTCAGTTGCCATCGCCCAGCCGTCAGACCCCATCGGCACGCGTGACATCGACTCCACGCCGCTGGCAACGACGATGTCTTCCCAGCCCGACCGCACCTTTTGCGCTGCCAGATTGACTGCCTCCAAGCCCGATCCGCAAAAGCGATTCACCTGCACGCCGGCGGCTCGCCAATCCCACCCCGCTGCCAGTGCGGCAGTTTTGGCAATGTCACCGCCCTGGTCGCCCACCGGTGTAACGCAGCCGAGCACCACATCGTCGACTTCGGCGGTATTCAAGCCGGTGCGCGTAGTGAGTGCGTGCATCAAGCCAGTTAGCAACGTGACGGGTTTTACCTCATGCAGGCTGCCATCAGCCTTGCCCTTACCACGCGGGGTGCGGATGGCGTCGTATATGAATGCTTCAGACATGGGGAGTTCTTTCGCAAATGGAATAAGCAAAAATAGAACAAGCAAGCGCTAGATAATCGCCTGGGGCATGATAGCCCTATTCGGTGGGGGTGTTACTGAAGCGGGTCAGTAAATGCCGGCGGGCTTGCGGATTGAACAACAGCATGCAGAGCAAGGCCACCACCGAACCCACGAGCGTATCGATGATGCGCTCGTGCAGCAGAGCCAAGCTGGCAGCATGGCCGGCCTCGCCCAGTGTCAGGTCAAACAACACCAGGACCAATGCCGTCATGGTGGCGGCCTGGGCCCAGGGGTTTTTCGCCAAGGCGATGGGCCGCAGAAAAGCCAGGGTGATGACGCAGCTAAGTAACTGATGTTACGCAGTGCATACGATAACCTGTCGCCATGAAGAACAAAGAACTCGATTTGTACACCGACTATTTGCTGAGCACGTTTGGTGCGGCGACAGCAACGGGCTTGTCGGCGATGGTAGGTGGTGCAGTGAGCCACGACCAGGTGACGCGTTTTTTGTCCAAGACCGATTACACCTCCAAGGACTTATGGCAGCAGGTCAAATCGGTGGTGCGTTCGATCGAGCGCGACGAGGGTGTTTTGATCTTCGACGACACCATCCAAGAGAAAGCCTGGACCGATGAAAACGAACTGATGTGTTGGCATTACGATCACGTCAGTGGCCACAATGTGCGCGGCATCAACCTGCTCAACGCTTTGTACCATGCTGGCGGGGCATCCATTCCAGTGGCCTTTGAGCTGATCAAAAAGCCACTGCAGTATTGCGATGTACAGACCCGTCAAATCAAGCGAATGAGCGAAG
>NZ_PDZH01000019.1 GCF_002735695.1 Chitinimonas sp. BJB300 | reverse complement strand
GAATGCCTGAGCATCAAGACGAAGAAGAAACCATTTGCGCTTTGCCGCAAGTTATTGATCAACGCCTCCCGCGCGGCTTATGAATCAGCTACAGCTGTTTCTCGCAGCTACTGCGTAACATCAGTTATTTGCTATAGATAGGGCATGAAGCGATCAGTCGTTTGCCTTTGCGCTTTGGCCGATCTTGCCTTCTGTGCCCCCTAATAAGTTGATGAGATTTCGTTTATGACGCTGTACCAAAAGTGCCGCAATAGCGAGTACAGCACCAAAAATGGCTGGATGATCAGGTACGAGGAAGTGGCAAAGCAGTGGGGCAGAGATCGCTGCAAGGATGGCTGCCAAGGAAGAAAGTCGGGTGATGAGGGCGACCAAAAACCACACGGTCAGCACTGCAAGGCCCAGTTTCCAATCCAGTGTCAGCAATACACCTGCTGCCGTTGCGACACCTTTACCACCCTGGAAGCGGAAGAAGATGGGCCACATATGTCCCACGATAACGGCAATGGCTACTGCCGCAATCCATTCTTCTGCTACACCCAGTTGCTGAGCGACGGCCACAGCCAGCAAGCCTTTCAGCGTATCGCCCAACAAAGTGAACAGGGCGGCCTTCTTTCGGCCAGAACGTAAAACGTTGGTGGCGCCCGGGTTCCCCGAGCCATAGCTGCGGGGGTCAGCCATTTTCATAGTCCGACTGACGATGATGGCAAATGAGATGGAACCAATCAGGTAGGCGGCGATGACGAGAACAAATGGGAGCACAGCGGGCGGCATCAGGCGATTTCCTCTACAATGAGTGCCCCGGATTCTAAGCCGGATGCGGCCTTCAGCGGTAGCAAGCAAGCGCTGGAGTCGCTTCCGCACTCACCATGGACATTATTTATTTACACGGCGTGAAGGCCAGGACGCTGATCGGTGTTTACGACTGGGAGCGTATCGCCCCCCAGGTTGTCGAGATCGACCTTGAGCTTGGCATCCCTAGCGCCCGTGCTTGTCAGACCGATGATTTGGCCGACACCATTAATTACGCCGATGTGGTGGATCGCTTGCGCGCGGTATTGGCTGAACAGCATTTTCTGCTGCTGGAGCGATTGGCTGAGTACATTGCCCAGGATTTGATGGGCGCATTTTCCACCCCATGGATACGTGTATCGGTGACCAAACTAGGTATTCTGCACGAGGTAGGCCGTGTGGGTGTGACGGTGGAGCGTGGTCATCGGGGTGGTTAGAGCAGCTCAGGGTATGACAGACAGGTATGTGTGTTGTCTAACTTGTGATACCACCCAAATTAAAAGCGGCTGATCGGCCGCTTTTAATTTGGGTGGTAAACATTCACTCCTTTTCAAACCAGGCCATTGATTCCACATGCCCTGTATGGGGGAACATATTCACGACGCCCGCAGTTTTCATGGTGTAGCCCTTTACATTCACCAGTACATTAGCGTCACGTGCGAGGGTAGCAGGGTTGCAACTCACGTAGATGATGCGTTTTGGGCCGTTTTCCATTGCAATGGACTTGCACACTTCCATTGCCCCATCGCGCGGTGGATCGATCACCATGCGGTCGAAGTGGCCTAAGCTCGCCATGATTTCTTCGGTAATCTCAAACAGATTCGCCATCTGGAACTCGGTTTTATCTGCGAGACCATTCTTTTCCGCGTTTTCAATCGCTCGTTCCACCAACTGTTGGCTACCTTCTATGCCAATTACTTGCGCACCGCTGCGGGCGATGGGCAGGGTGAAGTTACCCAGGCCGCAGAACAGGTCGGCGATGCGTTCGCCCGGTTGTGGGTCGAGCATACGAATAGCGCGGCCAACGAGTACGTTGTTGATATGCGGGTTGACCTGGGTGAATTCGGTTGGCTTATAAGGCATGACGATGCCAAATTCTGGCAGGCTGTAACTTAGCTGCGGTGCATTTAGGGGATAAAAAGGGTGGGCGGTGTCAGGCCCTTTGGGTTGCAGCCAAAACTGTACCGTGTATTGGTCAGCAAACGCCTTCACTAGCACTTCGTCTTCGGGTGTCAGTGGGTCCATGATGCGCAATACCAGAACATCGACATGTTCACCCAGTGCCAACTCAATTTGTGGCATCCGTTCGCGAATCGATAGTGCCATTACCAAGCTGCGTAACGGCACTAAAAGGTCGGAAATCTTCTTAGGCAGAATCTCACAGGATTTCATGTCGGCAATAAAGCTGGATCGCTTTTCATGAAAGCCGACAAGCACGGTACCCTTTTTGGCTACATAACGCGCTGAAAGACGCGCGCGATGGCGATAGCCCCATGTTGGCCCGTAGATGGGGGCAAGCAGGGTTTGGGGTTTCACCTCTCCGATGCGGGTGAGATTCTCTTCCATAACACGTTGTTTGGCGGCGACTTGGGCGGTTGCTTCTGCATGCTGTAGCGAACAACCTCCACAAACACCGAAATGGGCACATTTTGGGGTGGTACGCATGAAACTTTCGCTTAGCACCGCGGTAACTTGGGCATTTTCGAAAGTGGGCTTCTTACGATAGCTGGAGTATTCAACTGTCTCAAAGGGGAGGGCGCCATCGAGGAAAATGGTCTTGCCATCCACATGGGCTACACCATGGCCTTCGTAATCAAGTGATTCAACAGTGGCAACGGGATTACGGCGAGGTTCAGTCATGGGGGGAGAAGGGCTGGGAAGCGAAGAAAAGTCGGCGATTATAAGCGCTTGAGACTATTCGGGAAAATGCAAAAAACGAGGCCGACACGGTGTGTGTCGGCCTGTAAGTCAGGCGGTGGTATACCGCCTTCGAGGGAGTTGTTACTCCGGAGAGACTGAATCCCGTTATAGAGGGCAGACAAATGATTACAAAGAATAGACAGGCCCCGTCTGTCGTTTCACCCTATAGGTAGTGAATTTGTTACCTTGGCAAGTTCGCGTTTCGCTGAGTGGAACCAAATTTCCGCACAGATCAATAACCGACTGTCGTCCAGTAGGCCATCTTTGTCGTAGATAGTCAGCTTGTCTATTGAAGTTTATTCAGAATAAACCGATATTCAGGTCATAAGCCGATTGATCAGAGTGCGCCATGGGCGCAGAAGGGATGCAAGATGATCACTATCTTCGAAATGGCTTCCGGCCAAGAGGATGTGGTGGCAACCCACAAAGTTGAAGTGGCGCATGCTGCATCAGCTATGACTAATCCGGCTGTGAAGTTGCGTTTGCTGACGCTGGATGAGGCGGTTGCCGTTGAACAACGTATTGCTAAGCCCAAGGTTAATTTCCAGGCTTTATTGATGATTCTTTAGCGTAGTGCTTTCTTCGGTCTGGGGGCATACGGATTATGTTATGCACGGCATAGATTTTCCCAAAACGCCCGGACTGGGAAGATAACCCTAATTAGGAAGTAAATCCTGCTTGCAAACTCTTTAAGCTACACCTAGCTTGCGTGGACGGAGTATTTTCTTCCGTAATACGCATCGAAACCGCTTAAGGAGGATTATCAATGAAAGTCTTACTTGCTAGTGTGCTTGCCGCTCTGGCCCTCGCCGTTCTGCCTGCCATGGCAGTCGTCAATATCAATACTGGTACTGTTACTGAATTGGAATCTTTACATGGTATTGGTGCCAAGAAGGCGAAAGCCATAGTCGATTACCGTACCAAGAACGGTGCATTCAAGAGTGTCGACGAGCTTGAAAAAGTCAGCGGAATTGGGAAGGCGACTGTCGAAAAGTTGCGTAAGGATATTACGGTAGGGGGCGCAGCTACTCCGCCTTCTGCTAAGCCTGTTTCGGCAGCGGCTCCAACCTCTAAAACTGGTCCTGCCCCCAAAAAACCTTGATCAGCCTAGATGGTTTATAAAAAAGCCTCGCATCTGCGGGGTTTTTTTGTGGCGAGCAAGACAATTAATAAATCTGACTGATTGTTTGCGCAACGCAATTTATTTAACCCGATCACCATATTTAATAGAAACCAATGCACCATTTTTAAATTGTAGCGTGGTCATGAATTGCCCCGGGCCTGGATTGTAGGTCCATTCGTCTATCGGCTGACAAGCTGTCTTTTCGTGCTCAGGCTTGCAATAGGAGCCGCGCGCAACCGGTTCACCGCACTTTTGCAGCCGGCGGCCTTATTGTCACCTTCCTGGGCGCTATCGCCATTGCAACGCAGGAATTCAGCGTGAGCATGAAGCCCTATGCTGATCAACATTAGGGCAAAAGCCCCGCGTATTGTTTTGTATTGCAACATTTCTTCTTTCCTTGTGGTGTGGGTATTGACTATTCCTTTGGCTTTCGGGTCAGATCAAAGTGCCCTAGTCAAAATTCCATAAATAAAAACCAGTAATTGTGTTTAGCAAGTTGCCAATCTGTGCCTCTAGAAAAGGCTAGCAGGATCTACATAAGCCCCAGCTGAATCAGTTAAAACGAATATTTCAGCGTCTCATCGTCATGAAATTTTTCTAGGTAAGGGAAGCGTGGCGGACCCGATCTCCAGTACTAATTTCAGATGTCACTAAACGTTATATTTTTGCAACAAAAATATACTATTTGTTGTAAAAACATTCTTAGTAATTGCTAATAACCTGTACCTGTCAGTACGATCAAATCAGCTTCTTGTGTAGCAGTTTCGGTATGCGAGGTGGCTGCTAAGCAAGGGCGCGCCTGATCGGCGCATCAGGATGGCGAGGGTTGATGCCTAATACCAATACACAACCAATGCCATCGAACATTTGACTTACTGTTGGGGAGATCACTCGAATGAGGATCAAACAGCTTGCTTATGCAATTGGGATGATTGGCGTTGGTTCCATTGGCTTTGCCAGTGCGGCTGATGAAGTACAAAAAGCGGAAAAAATTGAAATCACAGGTTCGAGTATCAAGCGAATCGTGAAAGAGGGAGCTTTACCAGTCCAGACGCTGAAGCGTGAAGACATTACACGCACAGGCGCCACTTCTGTTGCTGAACTGATGCAAGCGATGCCGGCCATGCAGGGTTTTACCGCAGCCAGTGATTCGGTCGGTGGCGGTGGTGGCGGCTTAGTTACGGCATCGCTGCATAACATTGGTGAAAAATATACGTTGGTGCTTTTGAATGGCCGTCGTATTGCACCTGCAGACAGCGGTGGTACGGTAAACCTTGCTTCTATCCCCCTGAGCGCAGTTGAGCGTGTTGAGATTCTTACCGATGGTGCATCTGCGTTGTACGGTTCAGATGCGATTGCGGGTGTGGTCAACTTCATTCTAAAGAAAAACCAGCAAGGTGTTGACCTTGAAGCCCGTTATACCAATCCGCAGCATCCCGGTGGCAAGAACTGGAGCGCTAGCGTTACGGCAGGGTTTGGTGATCTCGCCACCGATGGCTTTAACGCCATGGTTTCCTATTCGCATGAATCTCAAGATCTGTTGCGCGCCAAAGATCGTGATATTTCCAAGACCGGTATTATTCCGTTTGGCAACAACGGGCAGAGCTTGTTGTTCTTCAATGGATCACCCCGAAGCATTCCTGGCAATGTAGACGTCAACTACAAGGATGCGAGTGGCGCTGATCAGACTTTCTCCTTCAATCCTTACTACAAAGCGAATCAAGCTTGTCCAGCCGACCATCAGCGAGTGGATTCCACGCCGGGCCAGTACTACTGCTATTTCGACTACGCTTCGACCGTGCAGATCATGCCGGAGAGTGCCCGTGACAGCGTGTTTGCGACAGGGCGGCTAAAGGTTGGTGATGGTTGGACTTTGTTCTCTGATGTTGCCGTCTCCAAGTATGAAATGAAAACGAGAATCGCAGCGCAGACTGCGAATGTGCCGATTACGATTGATGCCAGCAATGGCACGCTTTACAGCACTTATATTCTTCCCTATTTACCTGCAGATGCAACTGCAGCGGGCGCTACGGTAGTTGATGCTGCTGCTGCATACCGTGTCCTTGATCTGGGCGGGCGAGCCTCCAAGTACAGCAACGAATCCAAGCACATAGTGCTTGGTGCCGAAGGAGACTTGGGAAGCTGGAGCCTGAAGGGTTCGGGTACGATTGCTGAGAACACTTTGAGTGAAGATCGGATTGGCGGCTACGTTCTACAGCAGCCGTTTGTTGCTGCCGTCCAGTCTGGTCAGGTGAATCCCTTTGTTGGACCCGGGCAGCAGACTGCGGCAGCGATGGATTTGCTGAACAAGGCGCTGTATTTCGGGCCCTTGTCGAAAGATAAGGTCAAGTACAAGGGCATTGAAGGAAGTGGTTCGACTGAGCTGATGGAGTTGGCTGGTGGCCAGGCAATGATCGCGGTTGGGGGCGATTTCCGAGACTATGCCTTTATCACTACCAGGGACCCTGCCTCTAACGGCAATATTTTGAATGAGCTGGCCCAGCCGAATTACGATCTGACCCGTCAGTCGATGGGGGTGTTTGGTGAAGTCGCGTTGCCGGTACTTGATAGCTTGGAACTCAACGTATCCACGCGTTATGACAAGATCGACAGCGTTAAGGATAAATTGGCAGGGGTGAACGTTGGCAGCAGTAATGCAAAAGCCACCTATAAAATCAGCGGTCGCTATCAGCCGACCAAGTCGACACTACTTCGCGCGTCTTACGGCACAGGCTTCCGCGCGCCATCCATGTTGGATATTGCCCGCCCATTGAGCGATTTTGGGGTGAGCGCAGGAACGTACACTTGTCCTAACTTCCCCGCAGGCGACATTCTGGGCACCTACTGTAAGGTAGGTAAACAGCAGGCTGAAGTTTTCAAGCAGGGTGAAGCGACGCTGAAGCCAGAGAAGTCCGAGCAGTGGTCAGTGGGCTTCCGTATTGAGCCCAGTAGCTCGTTTGGCTTTGGTATGGATATGTGGGATGTATCGATTACTGATGCGGTCAGGGAGATCGATGAATCCGTCATCTTTGATGATCCTGTGACTTATCATGACCGGTTCACTTATAAGACCAACACAGCTACGGGCCGTAAGGATTTGGCTATCATTTTGAAGGCAGAGAATATCGGCAAGCTCCATAACCGGGGTATCGACTGGGATACGGTAGGCCGCTTCAAAGTGATGTCTGCGCGGGTAACCACCAATTTGACGGGTACCTACTTGCTGAAGTCGGAGTATACCAAGCCAGGTTCACAGGCTTATGAGTCCAGCCTGGGGCAATACGGCTCCGATGATAAGGTTGCCTTCCGCACCCTTGCTAACCTAGCAACGACAGTTGAGTTAGGGAACTGGGCTAATACCGTGGCGATTAAGTACAAGTCCGGTTACAAGGATAAAACTTATTCGGTGGCGGATTGCAGTGTGACGAAACCCGACCTGGTTACATGCATGCCGTATGAAGGGACGGTATCCAGCTACACCACAGTAGACTTTCAGGCTCGTTATACGGTTAAGAAGGGCTTTATGATTACCGGTGGTATTAGTAATCTGTTTGATCGTGATCCACCACGCTCGCTACGTAATACGGGTTCGCATCAGCTGGGATATGACCCGCGTTATGCAGATGCGCTTGGCCGTGCGTATTACGTCAGTGGTAACTACAAATTCTAATGGTTATTGCGATTTTTTAGTTTAAAAGCCGCCCTGTGTCAGGGCGGCTTTTTTATGTTGGTGTTACTGCAGGATCAATGATTGGCCTTAGCGGAAAAATCCATTAGTAATGGGATATCGCCAATCTCGCCCAAATCCCCGTGGCGTAATTCGTGCGCCTACCGCTGCTTGCCGACGCTTGTATTCATTGACCTTTAATAGTTTTACCACTCTCAAGACATCGGCTTCGGCAAACCCGGCAGCAATGATGTCGGCAATAGACTCGTTGTCTTCTACATAGCGCGCCATGATGGCGTCCAGGACCTCATAGGGTGGCAGGCTGTCTTGGTCGACCTGATCCTCGCGCAATTCGGCAGAAGGGGGGCGGGTAATGATGCGCTCGGGAATGATGTCAGACAGGCTATTACGGTAGCTCGACAAGCGATAGACCAAGGTTTTGGCAATATCCTTGAGCACTGCATAGCCTCCAGCCATATCGCCGTAGAGCGTAGCGTAGCCAGTCGTCATCTCCGATTTATTGCCCGTAGTTAGCACCAGCCGGCCGGTCTTGTTAGACAGCGCCATCAAAATGACACCGCGAATGCGTGACTGAAGATTCTCTTCCGTGGTATCGGCGGCCAACCCAACGAACTGTTGTGCGAGTGCTGTGCTGAAGGCATCGTACATGGGCTCGATGCTGATTTCATCGTATTGCACACCTAGTCGGCGGACCATCTCGCGAGAGTCGTCCAGGCTGATTTGGGCGGTATAGCGAGAGGGCATCATGACGGCGCGGACACGATCGGCGCCGAGTGCATCGACGGCGATGGCAAGGGTCAGCGCCGAGTCGATACCCCCTGAGAGGCCGATGATGACACCAGGGAAGTGATTCTTCTGGATGTAGTCTTGGGTAGCCAGGGTGAGTGCCTGATATACGCTGGCTTCCAGATTGGGTGTTGCTGCGATTTTGCCTGTCAGCAAGTCCTTGTCGGCAAATTCCAGTAGCGCCAAATCGGGGGTGAAACTGGGCGACTTGGCGACAAGATCGCCTTGGCGATTCAGCGCAAAACTGCCACCGTCGAAAACCAATTCATCTTGGCCGCCTACCCAGTTGCAATAAACGATGGGCAGCCCCGTTTCTTCCACTCGCGCGCGAACCATTTGCTCGCGCATGGCCTCTTTGCCTACATGGTAGGGAGAGGCATTAGGCACGAGCAGAATCTCTGCGCCTTGGTCGGCCGCCTCGGCGGCAGGTTCCAAATGCCAGATATCTTCACAGATCAATACACCTACTTGTACGGTACTGCCATCGTGGCAGCGCTGTTCAAATACGCAGGTGTTTGCGCCGGGCGTGAAGTAACGGCATTCATCAAATACTTCGTTATTGGGCAGGACCATTTTGTGGTACCGCGCCACGTAGTTTCCATCACGCAATACGGTGACGGCATTAAAGCGTTCTGCACCGAGCTGCTGTGGGTGGCCAACCACCAGCGTAATGTCATCCGCTGCATCAAGCAGGCGGTCTAGCTGTTCATTGCACGCTTGGTAAAAGCTGGGCCGTAACAGCAGATCCTCCGGTGGATAACCGGAAATGGCCAATTCGGGCACCAGCAGAATATCCGCACCGGCTTGCCGTGCTTGCTCGAGCTGGGAAAGGATCTGATCAGTGTTACCAATATGATCACCGACAGTGGCGTTGAATTGGGCTACGGCGATTTTCATAGGATTGGATAAGGGTGATTAGGGCTGGTTTTTGATGTAAGTGGGGCCTTTAGAACCTGTCTAAAGTCTCGCGAGCTAGGGCAAGATAAGGCAAAAACAGCCGAGGAAGCGAAGTTTACAAGTGGTAAATGAGCATTCCGAGGGTGTATTCAACGCCATATTGCCGACGCGCAGCAGACTTTAGGCAGGTTCTTAGGCTTGAGCACCGATTTGCAATGAAATGGATGTCGGGTTCGGGCAGTGTTCGAATCGGCCCCGTTCCGCGCATAGAAGCATCATCAAATAGCATAGGCGGCGAGCAAAATGGATGGGCTTCCGCTTATTATTTACCCGCATACAGCACAAACATGGCTGGGCGTTTTTTCAATTCGGGGCGAGGTTGGTTTTTCCAGCGCGAGAGGGCTTGTGAAATCACCAGCTCATCGTCTGTCGTCAGGTCCCGTGCGATGGTAAGCCAAGTATTGGGTTTACAGGCTTGTAGGGCCGCATCAAGCATCGCCTCGTTACGGTAAGGGGTTTCGATGAAAAGCTGGGCTTCATCGAGCTTGGTTGAGTCACGTTCCAATTCCCGCAGCTTTTCCAGGCGGGGTCCAGCCTCTACGGGTAGGTAACCGTGAAAACGGAAACGCTGGCCGCTTGCACCAGAAGCCATGAGGGCCAATAAAATCGAGGACGGCCCAACCAGTGGCGCAACCCGGATGCCTTGGGTGTGCGCCAGGCGGGCCAGTTTGGCGCCGGGGTCGGCGACACCCGGGCAGCCGGCTTCCGACATCAAGCCAACATCATGGCCCGCCTGTAGCGGAGCAAGCAGGGTGGCAAGTTCGTTATCTTTTGTGTGCTCGTTCAGCTCGCTCATCTGCAGCCCAGCTATTTGCCTTGCCGGTTCATAAAGCTTAAGAAACGCGCGGGCTGTTTTGGGGTGCTCGACAATCCAATGTTCGATGCGATTGGCTATTTTCCTTACGTCGGCTGGCAAGATATTGTCGAGATTGCTATCTCCGAGCGGTGCCGGAATCAGATAGAGCGTGCCGGAACTCATAGTAATGGGAAACCTTCTGCGCGCAGCATGCGGCATAGTTCAATCAGGGGAAGGCCAATGATTGCGGCGGGGTCGCTGCCTTCCATGCGTTCGATCATGGTGATACCCAGGCCTTCGGTTTTGGCGCTGCCTGCACAGTCATACGGTTGTTCGCGCTCCAGATAGCGGCGGATTTCCGCATCGGTATAGTCACGCATGGTCACTTGCCATGGCACGACCGCTTCCTGCGTTTGACCGCTGCTTGCGTTGTGCAGAGCTAATGCCGTATGGAAAATAATGGTGCAGCCCCGCATGGCGCTGAGTTGGCGAAAGGCTTGGTCGAAATTGCCTGGTTTGCCCAATTGTTCATTGTTTAGCAGGGCAACTTGATCTGACCCGATGATCAATGCTTTCGGATAAGTCGTTGCGAGAGACTGCGCTTTGACTCGAGCCAAGCGGACGGCGGTTGTGGCTGCGCTTTCATGAGGAAGCGGTGTTTCATCGCAAACGGGGGCTGCGACGTCAAATGTTATGCCTAAGCGCTCAAGCAGTTCGCGCCGGTAGCGGGAGGTTGAACCTAATACAAGCTGTGGTGTGGTCATCGGTATTATTCGTTTGAGAACCTGTTTACGATCTTACTGCGCAGCCGTGATCAGGGCTCATGTGCTGCTCAAAATCCTCATGTACAAAAGTACATTCCGGTTTCTGCGCTGCGCTTCACCCTGCTGACGGCTGCTCGTGACAGATCGTAAACAGGTTCTGAGGCGTACAGCTGCAAAATCAGCCTGCCGCAATTAGTCGCTGCGGCTAAGCTAAGCGGCAGATTTCTTTGACGTTTCAGGGGGCGAAAGTATATCATCCGCCGTTTATGTCCGAGCTCATCTTCGATAACGGTCAGTTTGCTAGGCAGCAAAGAGTCTTGGCAGGCAAGTTGGCCCTCAGTGATTTACCCCGTGTGGCTGGCGAGTTGCTAGATGGAAGCGCCGTTGAGTATGCCTTGGTAGGTAGTACCGACCGGCTACAGCGTTTGGCGCTGGATTTACGATTGACAGCGCATTTTCAGCTCAAATGCCAGCGTTGTTTATCTGCGATGCCGTTTGAGTTGGATGTGGCGGCTCGGTTTGCGCTGTTTTCTGATGAAGACAGGCTGAATGCAGCCGAGGCTGAGGAGGAAGAGCTTGAAGGGTTGATGTTTGAGCGAGAGTTTGCGCTGCTTGACCTGATTGAGGACGAGATTTTACTGGCGTTGCCCTATTCCCCGACACATGACGAGTGTGAGTCGGAGACCGAGGGGGCGGTAGAGGCGGATGTATCGCCGCAAAAGCCTAACCCGTTTGCCGTGCTGGCGGATTTCAAGGCCAAGTTAAAGCGCGGCGACAACTAAGCCGTTTTCAGAGTTAACAGTTTTTAAAGTTTGATCTAGGAGCACAACCATGGCCGTTCAACAGAATAAAAAATCCCCGTCCAAGCGCGGCATGCATCGCGCTCATGACTTTTTGACCGCTCCTGCATTGGCTGTTGAGCCAAGCACTGGTGAGGCTCACCTGCGCCATCACATCAGCCCGAATGGCTTTTATCGCGGCCGTCGCGTGGTTAAGGCCAAGGGCGAGTAATTGCCCATTGAGTCTGTAGCTGCACGTTCATAAAGGCGCGCTCCTAGAGCGCGCCTTTTTCTTTCGAGCTAGCGCTTGGCACTGCTCGCAGTAGACCTTACTCTTCCCGCATGGAAATCACAGTCGCAATCGATGCAATGGGCGGCGATCACGGTACTCACGTTACCGTACCGGCCGCAATCAAGTTCCTCAAGGCGCATCCTGAGGTCAATGTAGTACTGGTCGGATTGAAGGATGCCATTGAGGCAGAACTGAAAGCTCGTCATATCCACCCAGGCCCGCGTCTACGTATTCATCACGCTAGCGAAGTTGTGGCGATGGACGAATCGCCACAGTCGGCACTGAAAAACAAGAAAGACTCGTCCATGCGCATCGCCATTAACCTGGTCAAGACTGGCGAGGCACATGCTTGTGTCTCGGCTGGTAATACCGGCGCTTTGATGGCGACAGCGCGTTTTGTACTGAAGACCCTTTTGGGTATTG
The DNA here is from genome assembly GCF_002735695.1 of Chitinimonas sp. BJB300. Classification (GTDB taxonomy): domain Bacteria; phylum Pseudomonadota; class Gammaproteobacteria; order Burkholderiales; family Chitinimonadaceae; genus Chitinimonas. Next base: position 35,814 of record NZ_PDZH01000019.1, on the reverse strand, counting down.
AACGGCCGGCGATTGCCAAGATGATGCCGACCATGCGCGGCACCAGCTGCGTATTGGACCTTGGGGCGAATGTAGACTGCACACCCGAGCAGCTCTATCAGTTTGCTGCCATGGGGTCGGCGCTTTATGGTGCGCTAAACCACAGTGAGCGTCCTACTGTCGGCTTGTTGAATATTGGTTCGGAAGACATCAAGGGCAATGAAACGGTCAAGGCTGCCGGTGAGCTATTAAAAAAATCGCGCCTCAATTTCTATGGCAACGTGGAAGGGAATGACATCTACAAAGGGACCGTAGATGTTGTGGTTTGCGATGGATTTACCGGTAATGTGGCACTAAAGACTTCGGAAGGCCTTGCCAAGATGTTGACGGAGTTCCTCCGGCAGGAATTCTCCATGAGTTGGTGGCGTAAGCTGATTGCTGTTGTCGCCATGCCTGTGTTGATGAGTTTCCGGCATCGTATGGACACACGTCGTTATAACGGTGCGAGCTTGCTGGGACTACGCGGCATCGTGGTCAAGAGTCATGGTGGGGCGGATACGCTGGCCTTTTACTACGCTATGGAGCAAGCATTGGAGGAAGCCCGCTCCGGTGTTCTGAGCAAAATCAGCGAAACCATGGCAGACCATGCCACGACAGCTGCTAATTCGCTTGATGATGGCATCTAATAATCGACTGGCGCACCGACGAGTGTGCCGGCTATTCCCAAGCTAGGTGCAACCGCCTGGTTGCTGATGGAGTTTTTCAATATGAGCCGCCCCCAAATGTATTCCCGCATCGCTGGTACGGGTAGTTATCTGCCTGAACGCGTGCTGGGAAATACCGAGTTGGCACAGCAGGTAGATACCAGTGATGAGTGGATCGTGACTCGTACGGGTATTCATGAACGACGTATTGCTGCTGTCGATGAGCTGACCAGTGATTTGGCGCTGAAGGCCAGCTTGGCGGCGTTGGCGTCAGCCAGCGTTGCTGCTACAGAAATTGACCTAATTATTGTTGCGACAACCACACCCGATGTGGTTTTCCCCAGCACTGCTTGTATTTTGCAAGACAAGTTGGGTGTGCATGGTTTTCCGGCTTTTGACGTGCAAGCGGTCTGTGCCGGATTTGCTTATGCGTTGGCGACGGCCGATCAATTTGTCCGTGGTGGTATGGCCAAGACAGCCTTGGTGGTGGGGGCAGAAGTTTTTTCGCGGATTCTTGATTGGGATGATCGCGCTACTTGTGTCTTGTTTGGCGATGGCGCGGGTGCCGTGGTACTGAAGGCTTCAGAGGAGCCGGGCATTCTGGTTACCAAGCTTAAGGCGGATGGTCGTTATCGCGACATCCTTACTACGCCGGCGAGCATCATGCATGGTGATGTGCAAGGTAAGCCTTTTTTGCATATGGATGGCCCGGCGGTTTTCAAGTTTGCAGTTAAGGCGCTGGCGGAGTTGGCATCTGAAACATTGGCAGCGGCCGGGCTCAAACAGTCTGACCTCGACTGGTTGGTGCCCCATCAAGCCAACATCCGCATTATCGAATCGACTGCTCGTCATTTGGGCCTGAACATGGACAAGGTTGTAGTGACGCTTGCCCGACATGGCAATACTTCGGCGGCATCCATTCCTCTGGCGTTGGATGTGGCTGCGCGTGAAGGGAAATTCAAACGGGGTGAATTGATCATGCTGGAGGGGATAGGTGGTGGATTTGCCTGGGGTTCGGCCCTCATGCGTTGGTAATGATCAATCTGAACAAGCGCCCGCTTGGTGGTGCTTCTCCTCTTGGCCGGTTAATATCGCGGCCGCTTGAATTTTTCAGCTAGAAATTTTGCCTACAGTTTGCTGGATATTGGCGAGTTTGTTGGTAATACGGTGGAGTTTTTATGTCGCTTGCTTTTGTGTTTCCAGGTCAAGGTTCCCAAGCGCTCGGTATGCTCAATGCTTTTGCCGACCTGTCGGTGGTGCGCGATACCCTCGAAGAGGCAAATGCGGCGCTTGGTTTTGACTTGGCTGCCTTGATGGCTACTGGCCCCAAGGAGGTGCTTGACGCTACCGTGAATACCCAGCCGGCGATGCTGGTGGCGGGTGTCGCCACTTACCGGGCTTGGTTGGCGGGTGGCGGTGAGCAACCGGTTTTTCTTGCTGGCCATAGCCTGGGCGAGTATGCCGCGTTGGTGGCGTCCGGCGCGTTGGCATTTACCGATGCCCTCAAACTGGTGCGCCTACGTGCTGAAGCCATGCAGGAAGCTGTACCGGCAGGGCAGGGGGGGATGGCTGCCATTCTGGGATTGGATGACGACGCAATTCGTGCTGCCTGTGCTGAAGCGGGCCAAGGCGAAGTGGTTGAGGCGGTGAATTTCAATTCACCCGGTCAAGTGGTGATTGCAGGCAGCAAAGCTGCAGTGGAACGAGCTTGTGTATTGTGTAAAGCTGTCGGCGCGAAGCGGGCGATGCCGCTGCCGGTATCGGTACCTTCGCATTGCACATTGATGAAGCCTGCTGCCGTAAAATTGGCGGCAGCCTTGGCCGAGATCGACATCAAGTCGCCCTTGATACCCGTGTTGCACAATGCGGACGTTGCAGCCTATACCCATCCGTCCCAAATCAGGGATGCGCTTGCGCGCCAGCTATTCAGCCCGGTGCGTTGGGTGGAAACCATTCAACAGCTACAGGCAGATGGTGTAACCGTGGTGGCTGAATGCGGACCTGGCAAAGTATTGGCTGGATTGAATAAGCGCATTGTTGATGGCATGCAGTCTTTTGCTTTGACTGACCCCGCTGAATTTGAGTCGCTCAAGGCAACGTTGCAATGAAATTATTGGAAGTATTTGGGCGTATGCCTTGGATGGACCGGTTGTTTATTCCGGTTGCGCTGGTGCTCGCATTGTTGCGGATCAGTGAGGGGTTGGAGACCGGCCAAGCTTCGGCGTTGGCCGCTGGCGCCGGCTTTGCGTTATACGCCGTGGGTAAGCTGCTGCAGTACTGGTACGCTCATGACCCACGCGTAGTTGGCTTATCCCTAAAATTGCAGATGGCTGGTATTGGCCTCTGGTTGGCTTCCATGATCTGGCGCTTTGCCGCCTGATCCAAGTAAAAGGAGAAGTACCTTATGTCTTTGCAAGGCAAGCTTGCCCTGGTTACCGGCGCATCGCGCGGTATTGGACGGGCGATTGCAGAAGCACTGGGGCGCGAAGGCGCTATCGTGGTGGGTACGGCGACCAGTGAAAGCGGCGCTGCTGCCATTGGGGCGTATTTGCAACAAGCCAGGATCCAGGGAATGGGGCTGGCGCTGAATGTGAATGAGCCTGCTGCCGTCGAAGCTGCATTGGCGCAAATTGAGAAGGCGCATGGCCCGGTGGCTGTGTTGGTCAACAATGCCGGAATAACCCGTGACCAACTTTTGATGCGTATGAAAGAGGATGATTGGGATGCCGTGATGGATACCAATCTGCGTTCGGTCTATCGTCTGTCAAAGGCGGTGCTGCGGGGCATGATGAAAGCCCGTTGGGGCCGTATTATCAGCATCGCATCAGTGGTCGGTGCCTCTGGCTCTGCAGGGCAGACTAACTACGCAGCAGCCAAGGCTGGCATGATGGGCTTTACGAAGTCGCTCGCCCGAGAGGTTGGCAGCCGTAATATCACGGTCAACTGCGTCGCACCTGGCTTTATCGATACTGATATGACGGCCCTGCTGGCAGAGGATTACAAGCAGAAGTTGCTAGCCCAGATTCCGTTGGAACGGCTGGGTCGGCCGGAAGAGATCGCAGATGCGGTTACCTTCCTGGCTGGTGAAAAAGCCGCTTACGTGACGGGGAATACCCTTCATGTAAACGGCGGTATGTACATGAATTAATTGATTTTTTAGCGCTTTTACTTGCGTGCCGTGTTTTTTGTTAGAATGCGGGCGCTTTTGACCATCCAACACGAAAGGCTTGGGTTCAAGAATGGAAAATATCGAACAACGCGTGAAGAAGATCGTCGCCGAGCAATTGGGCGTCAACGAAGCCGATATCAAGATCGACTCGTCCTTCGTTGAAGACCTCGGTGCCGACTCTCTCGACACCGTTGAACTCGTGATGGCCCTCGAAGAAGAATTTGAGTGCGAAATTCCGGACGAAGAAGCCGAAAAGATCACTAACGTTCAACAGGCCGTTGACTACGTTAAGGCTCACCTGGGCAAGTAAGTCCATATGGTAAATACAGCATGCCCTGTGAGGGTGCATGCCTGCTGAACCAGTCAAGACCCCTGCACGAATTCATCGCGCAGGGGTCTCGTTGTATGTGTCATTTGATTTGAGCGGTTGCTAGTTTGAGATCGCTACATGGTCACTAACCTGTCGTATGCTGGCAGGCGTGACCTTGTTACAGAAGGAAGACTTTCATGTCCAAACGCAGAGTTGTCGTCACCGGCCTGGGCCATGTCTCGCCGGTCGGTAACGATGTCGCCACAGGGTGGGCCAATCTATTGGCCGGTAAGTCCGGTATTGGCACGATTACCCGTTTCGATGCTTCCGACCTTGCCTGCACGATTGCCGGTGAAGTGAAGGAGTTTGATCCCACCCAATACATCAGCCCCAAAGATGCACGACGCATGGATGTGTTTATCCACTATGGCATTGTCGCAGCGCTTCAAGCGATTGCAGATGCCGGCCTTGATGACGTTGCAGGGCTGGATAAGACCCGCGTGGGTATGAACATCGGCTCGGGTATCGGTGGCTTGCCCCTGATTGAAAATACGGGTGTTGCCCTCGTTGAGGGCGGCCCACGCAAGATCGGGCCGTTCTTTATTCCTGGTTCCCTTATCAATATGATCGCCGGCCACGTGTCGATCATGAAAGGATACCAAGGGCCCAGCTATGGCATCGTGTCAGCCTGTACCACAGGTGCCCATTGTATTGGTGATGCTGCCCGCACGATTCAGTACGGCGATGCGGACGTCATGGTGGCCGGTGGCGCAGAGTGTGCGATTGCGCGGCTCGGCATTGGTGGTTTTGCTGCCATGAAGGCGTTGTCGACGCGTAATGACGACCCGACCACCGCCAGCCGCCCGTGGGACAAAGGGCGCGATGGTTTTGTGATGGGCGAAGGCGCCGGCGTACTGGTGTTGGAAGAGTACGAGCATGCAAAAGCGCGTGGTGCGACGATCTACGCAGAGCTTGCCGGGTTTGGTATGAGTAGCGATGCCTACCATATGACCGCACCGTGTGAAGACGGTGAAGGCGCATCGCGTGGCATGCTGAATGCCCTGCGCGATGCCAAAGTCAATGCAGATGAAGTCGACTATATCAATGCCCATGGTACGTCCACGCCCTTGGGTGATGCGGCCGAGACCATGGCGGTGAAGCGCGCCTTTGGTGACCACGCCAAAAAGCTGGTGGTGAATTCGACCAAGTCGATGACAGGCCACTTATTGGGTGGCGCTGGCGGCGTAGAGGCGGTTTATTCGGCATTGGCGCTGCATCATCAAAAGAGTCCACCGACGATCAACCTGTTTGAGCAGGATATCGAAGGTGGGTGCGACCTCGATTACGTAGCAAATGAAGCGCGCGACATGCCGATCCGGGTGGCTATCTCGAATTCATTTGGGTTTGGTGGCACCAATGGCACGCTGGTTTTCAAGCGGATTTGATAAAAACTCAGATTGACGGCTCTTGCCAATCATCACGCCGCGCGGGAGACTGCGCGGCGTTTTGTTTTGATGGTGTTTCGATGCCCACCCTATCACTTGCTCAGCCGCCCGATCTTCTGGCGCTGGCAGCAGCCTACCCGGCTGAGTTTCCCTACCTGCTTCAGTCGGCGGGCGATACCGGCTGGGACATTCTGTTTGCGCTACCGGAGTCCGTCCGTTTATATGGGGCGGATGAAGGGGCCGCGCTCTTTGCCGATCTTACAAAAATTTCGGTAGCGCCTAAGCTTGAATCCACTGGCTTGCCTTTTACCGGCGGGTGGTTCACCTACCTGGGGTATGAATGGTTGGAGACGTTGGAGCACACAGTGCCGGCAAGAAAGGATGCCGGTTTTCCGCTGGGGTTGCTTGCGCGTATCCCTGCGGCCATCTTACATAACCGCCATACCGGCCAGACTGAACTCGTAGCGGAAAGTGCCGCGCAGCTGAAGCGATTGCGCGTATTGCTGGCTAAGCCACCTGTGTTTATATCCAAACCTATCGTGCTGGAAAGCCTGAGTGAAGACGAGCCGACCGCCTTTTTGCAGGGAACGCATCGCTGCAAGGACTATATCTATGATGGCGATGTTTTTCAGGTCAATCTCTCGCGCGGGTGGGATGCCAAGCTGGCGCACGATGCTGGCCCGCTCGACCTTTTCGCCCAGCTGCGTCATGCCAACCCTGCACCATTCTCGGCTTATGTGGACCTGGGTAATGGCCAGGCCCTTGTCAGTTCTTCACCCGAGCGGTTGGTAAAGATAGACCGGCACGGCCATGTGGAAACCCGGCCCATTGCAGGGACCCATCCACGCTCAGTCGACCCGGTGGAAGATGAAGCGCAGAAAGCCCGGCTGATAGCATCCAAGAAGGAGCGCGCCGAGCACATCATGCTGATTGATCTGGAGCGCAATGACCTGGGCCGGCTTGCCATCCCCGGTACGGTACAGGTGGATGCCTTGATGGAGGTGACCAGTTATACCTATGTGCATCACCTCGAATCAACCGTCAGTTGCGATATACGGGCCGGGCAGAATGTGGCCGAGGTGGTGCGTGCCTTGTTCCCTGGCGGCACGATTACCGGCTGCCCCAAGGTGCGCTGCATGCAGATTATCCGCGAGCTGGAAGACCGGCCGCGCCGGGCATATACCGGCAGCCTTGGCTATATCAACCTCGATGGCTCGCTCGATCTCAATATCCTTATCCGAACCTTCGTGCAGGATGGCGATGCACTTTACTTCCGTGCGGGCGCTGGCATTGTGGCGGACAGCGACCCCGAGCGCGAACTGAATGAAACTCGCGCCAAAGCGCGCGGCCTTCTAAGGGCCTTGGGTCTATGAATACCTTGGTCAATGGTCAAGCAGGCGATTACATCGCTGTACGTGATCGTGGTTTTGCCTATGGGGATGGCGTATTCCGTACGTTGAAGTGCGATGCCGGACGCTTGCTGGCCTGGCCGCGCCACTACGCCAAGCTGGCTGCGGACTGCGTAGCATTGGGCATCCGCTGCCCGGCAGAGTCAATATTGCTGGCGGATCTGGCCCAGCTTGCGCCGGAAAATGCCGCGGTCAAGCTCACGATCAGTCGTGGATTAAGCGCCAGGGGCTACGCTTGCGACCCGAATGCCAATCCAACCCGTATTGTGCAGATTGGTGTGCTGCCGACGTATCCGGCTGATCTGCACACCGTGGGTGTACATGTTCGGCTATGCGATTGGCTGCTCAGCATCCAGGCCGGCCTTGCCGGTGTTAAGCATCTGAACCGGCTTGACCAAGTGATGGCGCGGCGTGAATGGGACGACACGGTTATTTTTGATGGCTTGATGAGTAATGCCCGTGCAGAGGTGGTGGAAGGTGTGATGACCAACCTCTATCTTCTGAAGGACGGCATTCTCTACACCCACCCGCTGGCAGATTGTGGTGTCGCCGGCGTGATGCGTGATTTGGTATTGGAAGCGAGTGTCACGTTGCGCATACCAACACTGCAACAACCTTTTACGGTTGAAGCATTGGCCCTGGCAGATGCGGTGTTATTGAGCAATAGTCTGGCTGGTGTTGTACCAGTCGCCCAATGTGGTACACACCAATGGCATAATTTCACCACTGCACAGCGCTTGCACGCTGCTGTGGTTAATCAATCAATTCTGGAGAGCACCCTATGCCGAGTCGCCTGATACTACTTGCACTGTTGTCCTCCACCGTCTTGGCTGCGTTGCCTGATAAGTATTCACCGATTCTGTACGAGCACCTGGAAGGTAAGGAAAAAACCCGGTGTGACAAATATGTCGATGAATTGAAGATTATTGAAAAGCGCAAATCCGGTGGTCGCATCAAACCGTGGGATCGGGACAAGATGGACGCCAAAGAAAAGCTGATCGAAAAGAACTACGACAAGTACTGTCTGCGTTTGCCCCAACAACCCCAACCACAGTCACAACCACAAAAATGATGGCAGGCCGCCGGGCGGGGTAGGTTGCTACTACGCAGGCCACCAGAGCCAGTTGAACCTGGGGCATTTGATCCACCGTGCCGACAATTACCGGGGCAGCTTCCGGGGTGAAGTGGCGGAACGGCGCACCGACGCCATGCTGCCCGACAATATGGCAGTGGTACTGTGTTACTTCGATACTCGCATCCTGCCCGCGTTGCTGGGGGTACTGGATAAGCTACAAGCTCAAGCATAATCAACCGCCTTGGCGCTATGTGTATCGGCCGGAAATGTTGCCGCAGGCTTCAATCCTCAGTCCTCATCTTGTACACCCAATGGTTTATCTGCCCATTTAACAGGCGTTAGAACCTGTCTAAAGTCTGCTGCGCGTCGGCAATATGGCGTTGAAAACACCCTCGGAATGCTCATTTACCACGCGTAAACTCCGCTTCCTCGACTGTTTCCGCCTTATCTTGCCCTAGCTCGCGAGACTTTAGACAGGTTCTTAGTGTACTTGCGCCTATCGCGGTGTCTCCGTTTTGCCTCGTTACGTTAGACATTTTTGGCGCGTGCTCATAACCAGTAGGTGCTTGACAGCGCTAAAAGCGCATTTCGTGCCCATTTGGGTGATGGGCTGGGCGAATTTTTCGTTCAAATTCAATCCGCTTGTTTGTGGTGCCGATACTACGTGTGGGGTAATGAGGTTGCGCTTGGTATTGGAAGGCGGTGCGGCTTTGGAGAAAACCACTGTATGAGGTTCAGAGCCGCTTCCGTGGGGCTTTTGAGCGTATGTACGTATGGCAACCGCATGATGTGAATAGGGTATTGCACGCGATTTCAGGCGTGGATGCCCACTGCAACAGCTTGCAAGCCGTATTTAATTTTGCACATTGTGTTGATTGCTGGCTGCCATTCTCCAATACGCAAGCTATATAGATAGCGCGCTCCCTGCCATCAGTCGGCTTGTTTGCAAGCTGCAAGGCCCTGGTGACGGGGGTAAGTGACCCGGCTGTACCGCTCGCTTTATGGTGCAAATATGCCGCATGACTTACTTTTGCGCGTCGCCAGACCGTATTTGCTTCGAGTAGACTTGGCACTCGATCGGCCTGGGGTGTAGGCGGTCGTTTTCAACCATCTGAGGATTGAGGGGCATACCAATGAACAAGAGTGAACTGATTGATGTCATCGCCGAAAAGGCCAACCTGAGCAAGGTCGCTGCTGGTAACTGCTTGGACGCTTTCCTGGAAGCTGTGTCCCAGGCGGTTTCCGATGGCGACAGCGTGACGCTGGTCGGCTTTGGCACATTCAAACCGCTGGCGCGTAATGCCCGTGAAGGCAAGAACCCACGCACCGGCGAAAAGCTGAAGATTGCAGCTACCACTGTGCCCAAGTTCACTCCGGGTGCGACCTTCAAGGCTCGGGTGGCTGAAAAGGCCGCTAAGAAGGGTAAGAAAAAGTAAGCAGCTGTATCAGGCGCCTGCACCCCTGCGTTTGCCCTCTTGGTGCGTGAGTAACGCTGCATAAGGGTGTACGTAATAGATGGAGAGGGAATGCGCCCTGTGCGCAGTACGCCGGGCTAAGCCGTGTGATTTGGTTTGCTCGTCGGTAAAAATTATTAAGAAATTTGCAATACCAGTTACAACGCCGGATCGGGTTGACCATCGCAGTGGTTTGCCCGGTCCGGCGTCATTCATTGTGGCGGTGTTGGACGTTTGCACCATAAGGCATTAAGACCTACCTCAACTGCACTTGGCTTGATTCACATCAACGTTGTGCGCTGCCCGGAGGCTTAGTCTGAGCACGTTACGTTTCGGGTGCCCAAGCCATGTTTGCCAGTCTGCCGTCCGCTCAAACCCTGCAATACGATGCCTTTGATGTACAGGCGCTTAGTTTTGACAAGTGCCTGATCGAAAAATTGGCCGGCACCGGCCCGCGCTATACCTCCTACCCCACCGCCGACCGGTTTGAGCCAGCCTTTGGCGAACAGGAATATCGCCAGGTCGCTAGTGTATGTTTCGAACAAGACCAACGCCGGCCTTTGTCGCTGTATGTGCATATCCCGTTTTGCAACACCATTTGCTACTACTGCGCCTGTAACAAAATCCTTACCAAGGACAAAGCGAAGGCCGAGGTCTATCTCGACTATCTGGAGCGGGAAATAGCGCTAAAGGCGGCACTGATAGGCCCGTCGGTGCAGGTGGTGCAGTTGCATCTGGGTGGGGGGACGCCGACTTTTCTGTCTGATGCGCAATTGAGTCGGCTGATGGCGACGCTGCGTAGCCATTTCGAGTTTGCTCCTGATGCCCAAGGGGAATATTCGATTGAAATCGACCCACGCAAAGTGGGGGTGGAAACGGTAGCGCTGCTGGGGCGGTTGGGTTTTAACCGTATGAGCGTGGGGGTGCAGGATTTCGACCCGGACGTACAGGCGGCAGTGAACCGGCTACAAAGCGAAGCGGAAACCCTGGCGGTCATGAAGGCGGCGCGCGCGCATGGTTTCCGGTCGGTTTCCATTGACCTTATCTACGGCTTGCCCAAGCAAACGCTGGTCGGGTTTGACGCCACCTTGGACAAGGTGATCGCGGCGCAACCAGACCGGCTTTCCATCTATAACTATGCGCATTTACCGCAGCTTTTCAAACCGCAGCGGCGCATTGCCAGTGGTGATTTGCCGTCGTTCGATATCAAGCTCGATATCCTCAGCCTTGCCATCGATAAGCTGACTGCGGCAGGCTATGTGTATATCGGCATGGATCACTTCGCATTGCCCGATGATGAACTGGCGATTGCGCAGCGGGCAGGGACCTTGCAGCGTAATTTCCAGGGTTACTCAACCCGTGCCGATATCGATTTGCTGGGTTTTGGGGTGTCGGCCATCAGCAAGCTGGGTGACAGCTATAGCCAGAACGTGCGTACTACCGAGGCGTATTACACCCTGCTGGAGGCGGGGCGGTTGCCTTTGTTTAGGGGCCTGCAGCTTCAGTATGATGACAAGTTGCGGCGTGACTTGATCCAACGCCTTATGTGCCAGTTTGCAGTAGATCTGGCTGCATTCGGCAGAGCCTGGGCGGTGGATTTTCTCGACTACTTCGCCGTTGAGCTACCAGGGCTGGAACGCATGGCCAGTATGGGACTACTTAGCCTAGACAAGCAGCATCTGCAGGTATTGCCACGCGGCCGGTTGCTGGTGCGCAATATCGCGATGTTGTTCGACCGTCATCTGCGCCAGGATCAGCCGCATATGCGTTATTCGATGATGTGATCAAGCACCTGTTCAACGCCGTATCACCGAAGCGCAGACATTAAACGGTTTCTGAGGATCTGCCGACATTTACGAAGGAACAGGGGGCACGCCCCGCCTGTTCTACCACGATACAGTTGGCAAAACCTGCTTGCAGCGCTTCAGTGGGCAGCCCACGACCTATCAGTACGATGTCTGAACGCGGTGGGGATTCCGCCCAGTCTCGGCCGTAGTCAAAACCGGCGATGTTATGCACGCCTTGGAAAATCAACCGGCGGGGTTCGCCGGCGATGGCGAGTACCCCTTTGTGCCGCAATAGGTCGCCTCCGTATTGCGTCATCAGTTGGTTCATGAATGCGCTGATCCGCCCCAGGTCGAGCGGGCCAGCATGCTGCAAGTGCAGGGCGGCGATGTCGTCGTTGAAGGACTTGTCGGCAGCAGGTTGGCCGATACGGCGTAGTTTGCTCTGTATCGGGGCATACAGGCGGGTAGGACTGGCTGGCTGACGATTCAGCAGATCTTCGTCAAGATGAAAGCCGCGTACATCGAACAGCAGGGCCAGGTCGATTTTCCCTTGCATCAGCCTGTATTGTGGCGCGGTTGAGTTGATTGTGGCCAGCCGTGTGCTGAGCATTTCTACGTGGGCTGCATTGACCAGGTCGGTTTTTGACAGCAAGAGCCTGTCGGCAAAGCCAGCCTGTCTACGCGCTACGCTGTGCTCATCCAATTGCTGTAGGCCATGCAATGCATCGATCACGGTGATGACGGCATCAAGCACGTAGGATGTTGTCAGTTCCGGCGAGGCAAAGAAGGTCTGGGCAATCGGTGTGGGGTCGGCCAAGCCGGTTGTTTCGATCACCACGCGTTCGAATTGCAACTCACCGGCTTCTTTACGCTGCTGCAAAGTGTGCAGAGTTTTGGCCAAATCGCCGCGAATGGTGCAGCACAGGCAGCCATTGCTCATTTCAACCACTTCGGTGGCCGATACGATCAGCAGGGTGCTGTCGATATTGACGGGGCCGAATTCATTCTCGATCACTGCAATCTGATGGCCATGGCTTGCTTGCAGAATGTGATTGAGCAGTGTCGTTTTGCCGGCGCCGAGAAAGCCGGTTAGAAGGGTGACAGGAATAGGTGACATGGTGTCTTCACTGGTAAATGTAAGTCGTAGAGCCCAGTTAAGTGCCTATATCAAGGTTTGGGACGATGATGCTGAACGGGGTTCGCAAGTGCTGGAATACTGTTTGTGATAGGAGAACCTGTGCGTGCTACCAGAGGTTAGTACTCACGGGATACAGATATCGTTATCTTCACGCATTCGCTTATGCACAGCATCGCTTGCCGCTAAAGCTGCTTGTTACAACCGTTGAACAGGTGCTGGCAAACTTTGAAATGACTTTGCGGGTTAACAGCATTTGCCCGCCCCCTTGCCGTAACGTGCCTCTTGGCGCTCGCGGAAAAATGCCTCGTAACTCATCGGTTCGCGTTCCGGGTGAGTCTGACGCATATGTTGTACATAGACTTCGTAGTCCGGCACGCCAACCATCAGGTTGGCAGCCTGCCCTAGATATTTACCTAGTTTGCTCAGTTGGTCGAACACATTCAAGCCTGATTGGGTACAGCTTGGAACGGGGTTTCTTTATCGGTGGGGTCGGTTTCGCGATAAGCCTTGATGCAGGCGCGGATACCAAACAACAGAATGCTGACCACCAGCAGGATGAAGCCAAAAGCCAATGCAGCATCAACATAATCGTTGAAGACCACCTGCTGCATCTGCGCCATGCTCTTGGCTGGGGCCAGCACCTCGCCTTTTGCCAATGCCTCTTGGTATTTATGGGCGTGTGCCAGGAAACCGACTTTGGGGTTATCCGAGAACACCTTCAGCCAACCTGCGGTCAGGGTACAGATCAGCAGCCAGATAGTCGGCAGTATGGTTACCCAGGCGTACTTTTCGCGCTTGAGTTTGAACAATACGACGGTAGCGAGCATGAGGGCGATGCTGGCCAGCATCTGGTTGGCGATGCCGAACAAGGGCCACAGGGTATTGATGCCACCAAGTGGGTCGACCACGCCCTGGTACAGGAAGTATCCCCAGGCTGCCACGCACAGGCCAGTGGCCGTAAGGCTGGCCACCCAGGATTCAGTACGCTTGAGCGATGGTACGAAGGTGCCCAGCAGGTCTTGCAGCATGAAGCGGCCTGCGCGGGTGCCGGCATCTACGGCGGTGAGGATGAACAGCGCTTCGAACAGAATGGCGAAGTGATACCAGAAAGCCATCATCGTCGTGCCGCCGAATACGCTGGACAGGATTTGCGCCATACCCACGGCCAGCGTGGGAGCACCCCCTGCACGCGAGATAATGCTGTGCTCGCCCAGGTCCTTCGCGGTTTGGGTGATCATGTCCGGCGTGATCAGAAACCCGAAATTGGAAACCGCCGTGGCGGCTGATTCGGCCGTAGTACCAATGGCGGCCGCGGGGCTGTTCATGACGAAGTAGATGCCTGGGTCGATGACGGATGCTGCTACCAAGGCCATGATGGCGACGAAGCTTTCCATCAACATGCCGCCATAGCCAATGAATGGCATGTGCGATTCGTTTTCCAGCAGCTTGGGGGTTGTGCCGGATGCGATTAAGGCATGAAAGCCTGATACCGCACCGCAGGCGATGGTGATGAACAGGAAGGGGAACATATTGCCTGCCCAGACCGGGCCGCTGCCGTCGATAAACTTGGTCAAGGCGGGCATCTTCAGTTCGGGTGCGACTAGCAGAATACCGATGGCGAGCCCGACGATGGTGCCGATCTTTAAGAAAGTCGAGAGATAATCACGCGGGGCTAATAGGAGCCAGACTGGTAATACCGAGGCGACAAAACCGTAGCCGATCAGCATCCAGGTCAACTGTATCCCGGTAAAGGTGAAAGCCGGGCCCCAATCTGGGCTGGCTGCCACAAGGCCGCCACCCCAGATCGCCAGCATCAGCAAGACAAAGCCGATGATGGAAATCTCGCCGATCCGGCCGGGCCGTATGTAGCGGGTGTAGACGCCCATGAAGAGGGCAATGGGAATGGTGGCGGCTACAGTGAACGCACCCCATGGGCTTTCGGCCAGGGCTTTCACGACGATCAGCGCAAGTACGGCGAGGATGATCACCATGATCATGAACGTGCCAAACAGGGCGATCACACCAGGGATGTCACCGATTTCGGACTTAATGAGGTCGCCCAGCGAGCGGCCATCGCGCCGGGTAGAGATAAACAGCACCATGAAGTCCTGTACTGCGCCCGCCAACACGACGCCAGCCAGAATCCACAGCATGCCGGGCAGATAGCCGAGCTGTGCTGCCAATACCGGGCCAACCAATGGGCCTGCGCCGGCGATAGCGGCGAAGTGATGGCCAAACAGGACATATTTGTTGGTAGGTACGTAGTCCAGCCCATCGTTGTTACGTACTGCGGGCGTAGCGCGTTTTGGGTCGAGCTTCATGACCTTATTGGCGATGAAGAGACCGTAATAGCGATAGGCGATCAGGTAGACTGAAACGGCCGCGACAACAATCCACAGCGCATTGATCGATTCGCCGCGGTGCAGGGCGACGGTGCCGAGTGCAAAAGCACCGATGGCCGCAACAACGCCGAAAATCGCGTGGTGCAAGAGGTGATGCATGATGGAATCTCCAAGCCGATGAGTCTTTTTTTGACGCTGTTTTGTCCGGTGCCAGGTTAAATTGTCCAGCCTGCCGAGTTTGGGCTCTACTATTCGCGTTTTTTTACTAGGTTAGAATTCGCAGTACTACTTATCTTAGATACGCATTACTACGTAGTGCTGTGCCGCAAAATTGATAACACTCAAATATAAAATCCTGGCTTTAACCGTTTTGCCATTGCTTCTGGCCATCAGCGCTGTCGGGGTTTTGGTGAAATACCGTGCCGGACAATTGGCAGAGCAGCAGGCTGCGCTGATTGAAGAGAACTTTATGGCGGCCAAGCGGACGGAGTTGAAGCATTACCTGGGGCTTGCACTCAGTTCCATTGAGCGGTTATACGCTGCAGGTGGTGACGAAGCACAAAGCCAGGCGCAGGCAAAGGCGATTCTAGCCAAGGTTAATTATGGCGACGATGGTTATTTCTTCGTTTATGACACCAGCGGCCGAAATCTGGTGCATCCGCGCCAACCCGATTTGGTGGGGCATAGCCTGTTGAATCTGACCGATCCGCAGGGCCGGTACGTGATTCGTGCGCTGCTGGATAGCGCCCAGCAGGGCGATGGTTACCTGCGCTATGGTTGGAAAAAACCGTCAAGCGGCCAACTTACCGAAAAACTCAGCTATGTAGTGTTGCTGCCACGGTGGGGCTGGGTCATCGGCACTGGTATCTATTTGGATGATGTTGAGCGGGCGACTTCCCTGGTGCGGGAGCGTGCACGTGTCAATGTCCATGCGTCCCTGCTTGATCTTGGCGGGATAGCGCTGGTGGCGGTGCTGTTGGTTTTTGCGGGCGGCTTGGCCCTCAATATCACCGAGCATCGCTTGGCTGACAATAAGCTTAAGGTCCTGGCCCAGCGCATTGTGAATTTACAGGAAGAAGAACGTGCTCGCGTTTCACGCGAGCTGCATGATGGGATTTCCCAAGTGTTGGTCTCAACCCAGTTCCATTTCGAACTGGCCGAGCACAAGTTGGAAACAGGCGGAGAGGGCGCCGT
The DNA here is from genome assembly GCF_002735695.1 of Chitinimonas sp. BJB300. Taxonomy (GTDB): domain Bacteria; phylum Pseudomonadota; class Gammaproteobacteria; order Burkholderiales; family Chitinimonadaceae; genus Chitinimonas. The sequence goes on along the minus strand of NZ_PDZH01000019.1, from coordinate 19,808 downwards.
GGCAGATTTACGCAAGGGGTTGTCGGGTTTGGCGGAAAGCATTTTCGAGGTGCGGCGCATTTCGCATGGCTTACGTCCTTCTATTCTAGACACGTTGGGGTTAGTGGTTGCCATCGTCCAATTAGCCAACGAATTTGCACAGCGTACCGGCATCCTGGTCGAGGTTGATAAGCCCACGGGCAGGCTGGATGTGCCAGATGACCAAGCCGTGGCGCTGTTTCGTATTGCCCAGGAAGCCTTTACCAATATCGAGCGACATGCAGGGGCAAGTGAGATCAAGGTCCAGTTGGCGCAGCGTAATGATGGTGTATGGCTGGAAATAATCGACAACGGCCGTGGGTTTGACCCGCGCAACATGGAGCGGGCTGGTGGCATAGGTTTGCGTAATATCCGTGAACGGGTTGAGCACTTGGCTGGTCAATTCACCTTGTCCTCTACTACTGGGCATACGTGCCTACGGGTAACGCTGCCTGTGATACCGAAAGCAACGCCATGATTTTTGCCAAAGCGGCTCCCTATCGTATTCGCCTGATGCTGGTGGATGATCACCCGCTGGTTAGGGATGGCCTGCGCGCTCGGTTGGGGGCGGTGGAACAGATTGATGTAGTGGGAGAGGCGGGTAGTGGCGAGCAGACATTGCAAATGGCCGAGCAATTGCTGCCTGACTTGATGCTGGTGGATATCGGCATGAAGGACATGAATGGTATATGTCTGACCGAGCTTCTGCTGGCGCGTCTCCCTAGTATTCGTGTATTGATACTCAGCATGTACGACAACGCAGAATATGTGATTAGCGCCATGCACGCAGGCGCCAAGGGCTATGTGCTCAAGGATGCGGGTTCACATGAAATCATTGCCGCAATCAACGCTGTGGCGGCGGGGGGCACCTTCTACAGTGCTGCCGTAGCCGATGTGCTGCTGGCCCAACCTTTCCCAGAGTACAGCTTGACCGAGCGTGAGCGTGAAGTGTTGATACTGCTGGCGAAAGGGCTGTCGAACAAAGCCATTGCCCAGCAGCTGGAGATCAGTGTGCGGACGGTAGAAACGCACCGGTTGAGCATACGGCGCAAACTGGGCATCGACAGTGCGGCGGGTTTGGTGAAATACGCGTTAGAGCAGCGGTGGCTCAATTAGGCGACGGGTTATGAATTTAAAGTAGTACGCCAGGGTTGAAGAAGCCGTCTGGGTCCAGACTTGCCTTGATCTGCCGCATCAATGCCCGCTCGACGGGGTCGTGGCCCGCATCTGCGGCTGCAATACGCAAGCGGCCAATGCCATGTTCGGCGCTGATATCCCCACCATGGCGCGCCACCAGGTCAAACAGTAATTGATTGGCCAGTGCTTCTGATGTGGCAAAGTCTTCACTGACAGGCAGGCTCAGGTTGTAATGCAGATTGCCATCGCCCACGTGGCCAAACACAACCGGCTTGGCGGCGGGTAATCGTTGCGCCAGCAAGGTGGCGGCTTCCGCAACAAAAGCAGGAATAGCGCTGATGGGCAGCGCCAGGTCGTGCTTGATGGAGGGACCCTGGCGGGTTTGGGCTGAGGGGATATGTTCACGTAGTGCCCATAACGCTTTGGCTTGGCTGCCATCCTGAGCCAGGGCTGCATCCTCGTAGCCATTGGCCAGCAAACACTCGGTAAGGCGCTCCATCAGCACGGCGTCGGTTTCCCCGCCACTTAAGGCAATGAGCACCGCAAAGGGTGGTGGCACATCAAAAGGCTGGGCAATGGTGGAATGGTGGTGCGCCATCAGGTTCAGCGATTCGCGGTCTATCATCTCAAATGCAGTCAGTACTTCCCCCAGGTTTGCCTTGGCTTCAGCAAACAATGCCAATACCTGTTCTGCATCATCCAATGCCACCATGGCGACTGCGGCGCCACGCTCCAAGGGGAATAATCGCAGGGTAGCTGCGGTGACAAATCCCAAGGTGCCCTCTGCGCCGATAAACAACTGCTTCAGGTCGTAGCCGGCATTACGTTTACGCAGTGGGTGCAAACCCTTAAAGATGCTTCCATCGGGTAAGACAGCTTCAATACCCAGAACCAGCTCACGTGTGTTGCCATAGCGCTGAACCTGCAAGCCGCCAGCATTGGTACCGATCAGACCACCAAGCCTGGCACTGCCGGAAGAACCTAGCCATAACGGAAACAATCGCCCGGCGACTTCCGCTACGGCACGAATGTCATCCAGAATGCAGCCTGCTTCCGCGGTAAGCGTATACCCGGTTGGATCGATGTATCGGACCTGCTTGAGTCTGTCGCAGCCCAGAAGCAAGCTGGTAGGGCTCATCGGTGTAGCGCCACCTACAAGACTAGTATTACCCGCCTGGGGCACGACAGACACACCGTGTGCATGGCATCGGCCAATGATTTGCGCCGCTTCTTCCGCGCTGCCCGGCAAAGCCAATGCAAGGGTCTGGCCTTGCAAGCGCTTGCGTGCATCAACCAACCGTGGTGCAAGGCGTGTGGGTGAAGTAATCAATGCTTCAGCTGGCAAGCTGTTGGCGAGTTCGGCAAGGAGAGCATGCGGCATAAAACAATCTTAAATGGCAAACAGTGAGTACTTATTACGGTAAATTGCCCAAATAATTTCCCCATACCATTAATGCTGAATAGCGGTACGGGGACTGCAATTAGACATCAAATTGTAATCTACATAGCCAGGGCTAGCTCGCTGCCTTGGCTCGCGCCATCTTGAACATACCAATCGAATATCAGCAAGATATTCTGTCAGGCTCCAGATGTGCAGTTCTGCTTTCTTTTCAGATAACGTGCCCACAACATATCAGCCCCGCCATCAGTTATTGACATTGACGCTGACAGTGCCTGCAATGGCTAGCTGAAATTTTCGGAATTTGGGCTGCTGTGCTTATTGTCTGTTGCGCATTTGCCTACGGGAAGAAGTTAAATCAACCTCTTAGTGTACTTGGTCGTTCCCTCTTGGCTGATTGCTGGGTAACGTCGCCATGGTAGCCTTGAGCAAAAACAATAATACGAGGAGTACGTAGTGCATCAGCCAACACTTCCTAGTCGTTCATCAACCTTATTCTTAGAGTCCGTACTTCAGTCATCTGCCCGAACACGCCAATGGGCGAAATGCCTCAGTTCATTGGGCGGCTTGATTTCGTTGGTATTGGTCAGCAATATTGCCTTGGCGATGGTCCATGACATTGCAGCGGTCGAACAATCACCAGCTGCGCATCAAATCCATACCGATACCAAGCAGATACGCGTTGGGGGGCGTACTTACAAAGATGCGATTTTCCGTGATGGATTGGGCCGTGAGGCTGTCTTTCGCGGTTGGAACGTATCGGGTTCCACCAAATTGGCAGAGAGCGGTTTCAAGCCTTTTCGAACACTGGAAGATGCGCGTAGCGGGTTAAGTGATCTACGTGCCAAAAGCGGCGCGAATGTGGTTCGGCTGCTGGTGGCGTGGGAAGCAATTCATCCCGAGCCCGACCGCATCGATACAGCCTACCTTGACGACATCGCGCAGCAGATCGAAGCTGCTACCGAGCGTGGCATGCATGTATTGATCGACTACCACCAGGATCTATATTCCCGCCACTTGTTCAATGCGAACTCCTGGCATACCGGTAATGGCGCGCCCAAATGGATTATCAGCGGCGGTAATTATCCAGCGGAATATTGCGGCATCGTTTGCGTTAGCTGGGCGCAGCACAATATGACGGATGAAGCGGTACGGCGCGGCTTTCGTAATTTCTGGAACAATGCGCCGGTCAATACCTCTGCTGGGTGGCGTAAGGTGCAGGATAGTTACCTGTGGCAGATAACAGAAGGCATGCGTTATCTGCGTAGCCGACTACCGGCGCAGGTATACGACAAGGTGTTGGGGCTGGACCCGCTTAACGAGCCAGTGGATGGCGGTATGGAAGGGTTGTCTGCCCGGGAATGGGACAATCGCAAGCTATGGCCTTTTTACGAACGTGTCCGGCAAGCGATGGATGCGGCTGGTTGGGCGGACAAGCTGGTGTTTGCTGAGCCCCTGGTATTTTGGAATAGCACCGTTGGCATTTTTGCCCCCGCAACGGGGGGCAGGTATTTGCAATCGCCAGCCGGCGGCCGATTCGTGTTTACACCGCATTTCTACGATGGCGGGCGGCAAGGGACGGATTTACGCGCGGTCAATAATGGTGCCTATCTCACCCATTTCGAGGAAATCCGCGAAGAATCGCGGCATTGGCAGTCGCCCACTTTCGTTAGCGAATTCGGCATGATTCTGGGGCAGAGTGGCCGTAAAGACACCAACCGTACCATTAAGGCTATCTACCAAGGTCTGGAGGTGACGACGAATGGGCATAGCAAGGATCGTTTTATTGATGTTTATGCGCCTGCATTGTCGAGCACCCAATGGCAGTGGGACCGCTACTACGGCCAGCATCATGAGGCGATGAACAGCAACCCAGCCAAGATAAAAACCACCGCTGATGCCTGGAATGATGAGGACTATTCCGTCGTGCGCTATGTGGCGGATAAGCCGGTTTACAACATCGACCAAGCCAATATCGAACGCATCTATCCGCGCCGTGCCCAGGGCGATATTGTGCAATTCCACTTCAACGCGTTGGCAAAAGACGCCGACAGCAAAGTGCTCGACTGGGCGATGCTGAAGCTGGACGACAAGGAATGGTTACGAGGCCACGAATTTGCGCTGTTGGTTTGGCAGGGGCGTAAAAGTGATGCCCCGACGGAAGTCTTCCTCCCAGCCCGCTTTGATGCAATGCGCACCATTGCCATTACCGACAAGGCAATTCGCAATTGACTATCCGTAGCGAATACTGCCAACCAAACGCAAAATGAAATCCTATTGATGCAGGATACTGGGGGGGCTGGCCTCAACGGCAGTGGTCGCCGTGTGTTGGTATGGGATGACCAGGATAGCGATGAAACGCAAGACAGCTGGCATTTCCTGTTGCTGGTACCCCAATCGACTGGTGAGGTGATTCAACCGGCAGTGCAAGAGGAATGGCAACGCGAGCTTAATCGCCTATTGGTAGCAGGGCGGAAAAGCGTGGTGTATTTGACGGGGAGCATGACGGATAGCGGATACCCCCGAAATTAGGAGATAGTGCGGACTCCGTTTCGTTTTAATGTTGCTTTGATGAGATTAGGGAGAATCAGCCTGTTTATACCCAGCTGATATTCTCCCTTCGTATCACATTTTCTTATCAGGGTTGTTATCACTCGAGAGCGTCAGGATAGTTGCTGCCTTGGGCGAAGACAGGAGACGCCTAAGTAGAGAAGTACCAATAAATGCAAAGATGAACGCAGTCACCCAATGTAGTGTGGATGGTTCCCACGAATAGCTGAGATCTTCACTATAGAATGTGTAATATAAATACATACAAACGGAATTGTAGAGACTATGAAGAAAAATACCGGGATATAAAGAGTGCGTACGTTCATATAGCCACCCTAAGATACTCCCTATAACAACGCCAACAACAAATTGATAAATATTTAAGTGAGCGAAGCCAAATATAAAAGATGAACCAATAATGGCAGGCCACTTGCGATATTGATATAAAAAACTGCGCAAGATAATGCCTCTGAAAAGCATTTCTTCAAGTATGGGAGCTAGAATGCATACAGTGATTATCGATATCACGCCATTCGACATCATACGATGATAGGACGCGGTAAACCATTCCGAAGGTGGGAAGAGAGAGGTTAATAGCGTATCACTTGTCCACATAAAAAGCGTTAATGCAGGTACGGTAAGCGAGATTGGTAGTATCAGCAGTCCTGTTGTTAATAATGGTGAGTTTTTTGAAAAATGAAATAGAGAGCCATAGCTCATATTCTTATAGTAAAGTAAAGCGCAGAAAATCACACCATTTCCTAATAAGGAAATAACCCCTTGGGTTTGTTGTATGTCAATGTCGATGCTACTGCGAAAGTCATAAAAAAGCGCACCAAGTAGATATTCTATTATAAAGAGAAATATTATGAGAAAAATTGCTTCAAGCGCAGTGGGAAAGGTTTCGTTTTTTTGCATCAAAGTAACTTTTATTTCTATTGAGATGGAATTGAAATTTAACTAGAATTAACCTGGTTAAGTTAATAATATTTTTGTGGGAAAATTTTCCTATTTAATCATAAAGTTAGTATTTAATAATTCATCGAATAATAACATAAAGAAATGGATTGGCGAGCCCAATAAGCTGTAAAAGTAAAGGTCTGCGGATAGGTGGTAAGCAAGCTTGGCGGTATAAAGCTTGCCAAGCAATGTTATGAGGTGTGCTTATCCTACCTCTAATTCTAAGGCTTATTTCTTCCCTGGCTTTCTTACTTCCAATGCAGCCGCTCCACCTTAAAACTGTCATTCGGCGTAGGTTCCACACCCAGCAGTTTACGGTCGTGGATAACGACGGGTAACGCGTAGGCGAGGGTGGTAAAAGGGACTTCGTCAGCCAGGATTTTCTGTACTTCGATATAGGATTTGGCTCGTGCTGCCTGCGTGGTGGCGACCCGGGCAGTGTCGAGCGCGGCGTCGGCTGGGTTGTTGCACCACTGGGCGAAGTTATAGCCGTTGGCGGCGGCATCGCAACTGGCGACGTTGCTGTAGAAACCGTCAGGGTCAAGCGTGCCGCTCCAGCCGCTCAGCAGCGAAGGCGCTTCGCCTGCACGTGCTTTTTTTACCAGGCTGACCCATTCAACGTTGACGAGGTTCAGTTTCACGCCCAGCTTGGCCCAATCCGACTGGATGAGTTCAGCGGTAAGGCGGAAATTCGGATTGGTAGCTGATCCACCGGGGCGCACCCACATCTCTGCTTCAAACCCGGTTGGGTAGCCAGCCTCGGTGAGTAGTTTCTTGGCTTTGGGCAGATCGGGAGCGACCGGCTTCACCAACTCAACTCCCCATAGGCTGCGTGGTGAATAGGGCATGGCAGCGACTTCTGCGCGGCCATCGAACACACTTTTTACAATCGCTTGGCGGTCGATCACCATCGATAGCGCTTGCCGTACACGTTTGTCGTCAAACGGCTTTTTGCCCACGTTGAAAAAGAGCTGTGCGCTGGACTGCATGCGTAATGGCGTAGCCACAAACTTCGGGTTGTGATCGAACTTGGGCAGGTCTTGAGGCTTGATGGTGTCGGCCAGATGGCATTCGCCAGCCAGAAGCTTCTGCGTGCGTACCGCGGGGTCGGTGACGATAGCCAGGATCAGCTTGTCGATGGCTGGTTTGTTGCGCCAGTAGTTAGGATTGGCCTCATACCGTGCCTGCGCGCCCTTATCGTACTTTTTCAGCATATAGGGGCCGGTGCCAATGGGTTGGCTGCTGATGAGATTGGGCGTGCCCGCGTGGTTCAGTTGTTGGCCATATTCGGCAGAAACGATGGCGAAGGCTGGGTGGGCAAAGCGCTCTAGCAATGGAGAGTACGGTTTGTTCAGCGTGAGCTTCACCGTGTAATCGTCGATTTTTTCCACTGTCTTAAACAGGTTCTTCCAGTCGCCTGCATTGGCATAAGGAAACCCCGCCGGTGCTGCTTTGGCGCCAGGATGGTCGGGCTGGATTTGGCGTTGGATGGTCCACAGTACATCGTCGGCATTGAAATCGCGGGTGGGTTTGAAATGCTCATTGTGTTGCCACTTCACGCCGTGACGTAGCTGGAAGGTATAGACGAGGCCATCGGCCGAGATCGTCCATTGCTGGGCCAGACTAGGGCTGAATTTGAACGGGCCAGGTTCGTATTCGATCAGGTTGTTGTAGATCTTGGTGGCTGACGCCTGGTGGGTGGCGTTATTGGCGCTTTGGGCAGGGTCAAAGCCATCGGGGTCGGCATCTGCGCAGATAACGAGTGGCTTTGCAGCGATAGCAGAACCGGTGGCGAGAGCAAGCAACAACAAAGGTAGGCGTGGCATGGAGGGGCTTCCTGGGCTGTTTGCGTAATGCAGCGAACGATAGATGGCAAGCCCTGCGCATAGGGTACAACCTATGGGCGTGAGCATGACACTATGTTGGATGCTAACCGCGTCATGATTGGCGCAAACAACCTTTTTTTGGCAGTGCCAGGCTGGTGTTGGCCTGCCGGCACAATACGGGTTGATCAGGCTGACAAATTTGGGATTGCGCCTGAGTCTGGTCATGCTGGCGTTTAGCGCGGCGACTGTCCAGCAAGGTACACGTATTGGTGGCTGGCTGCAGTGTGTTTACCACGCTAGTTCAATACGGAATCGGGCTTGGGGAGTGTTTCATCTGCGAATGCAAAGCCGGCATGTTCGCTGCCTTTGACGAGGTACATGGCTTTGTCGGCCGCCTTGAGCAGCTCATCCAGCTTTCTGCTGTGTTCAGGGCAGAGCGCAATGCCCAGGCTGCTGCCCACTTCCAGTTGACGATGATCGACTGTGATCGGCATGGCGATACGGTCGACCAATCGTACGGCGATGCTCGAAATGATGTTGCGTTCGTGCTGGTTGCTCAACACCACCACAAACTCGTCCCCTCCAATACGTGCTACCACATCGCTATCGCGCACCTGCTCCTCCAGTCGGCGCGCAATCTCAATCAATACCTTGTCGCCGGCATCGTGGCCAAACTGGTCATTTACTGGTTTGAACCGGTTCAGGTCGATCAGGATGATGGCGTGTTGACCGGTGTCCAGCAGCCGGGTGGTGCGCGCCACCAAGCCCGCTCGGTTGGCTACACCCGTCAGCGAGTCGGTTTCTGCTGCGGCGGTCAGCACATGGGTGCGGGCGCGCAATTCACGGTTCTTCAGTTGCATCATGCGCATACGGCTACCCATGGCGAGGGCGAAGATCACGACTTCAAGCGCCGCGCCGACTTGAAGGCCATAGCTGCGCATCCAGGGCCAGCTGATGAGGTTACGATTGTCGGCAATGACGATAATGGCGGAGACATGCAACGTGAGCTGGCCAAACAGGTACCAACGCGCAGGGTGAAAGCCCTGGCGCAGGGTGAATATCGCGGCGGTGATCAGGATGATGGCGGACACTGCCGCGACCAATTCAGTCATGCCTTGAGCCAGCGAAACATTTTCTACCATGGCAGCGCCAAAGGCCACAAGCAGCAAGGCGAGCATTGCATGGGTACTGAGATAAAGCTTGGGCGTGTATTTGGCCATGCTGAGAAAATCACGGCTGAACAGCATGGTGAATATCGCCCATAACACGGGCGCGCCGTTGTAGCTGCGCATTAGCAGTGCGGGTGAGTCAGAAATGACGTAGTGGGCCAAATGCCCGTTGTAGCCAGAGATGCTGATGGCGGCGAAAGCAACGGTAAGCACGTACCAGATATAGGTACGGTCACGCATGATATTCAGCAGCATCAGGTTGTACAGCAACATGGCCAGCAGCGCGCCGTAGCAGATGCCATCAATCAATTGGCGTGTACGCACCGCCACGGTGTATTCCCCCAGCTCCCGGATGCGGGGTTGGTATTGCTGAGGCAGCTCGGACTGCAATTTAAGATAAAGGGTATAGGGTTCGGCTGTAGGCAGGTGAAAGCGGAATACGGTGTTCTCTGATGCCAGCTGTCGATTGGCATAAGGCCGTTTGTAGCCAATATCGACGGGGTCGGCATGGCTACGGCCATTTGCGTCGATGGGGCCGTAGAACGATGCTTCGGCAATAGCCACCGATGTCAATTCCAGCACCCAGTCGTGTTCGGGGCTGCCTTGCACAGTAAGGCGGAGCCAATACGCGCTTGGATCATAGGTGTACTGGATGGGGCCGGAGGGTAGGGTGAAAGCGCTTGCTGGCGCATGCTGTACGTCATCCAGTGTCATCTTGCTTGTCGTATCGACCAACAACTGGAGTCGGCCATTGAAATACTGGCCTTCGGCAGCAGTGGTCAGGCGGACAGGCGTCGGCGTGGCGGCTGCCCATAGGGAGCAGCTCTGTAAGACCAATAGCAGAAGGGCAAGCAGTCGCAGCACTGTCGGTTCCTGCGGTGTCTGTGCGGGTGCAGCTTCAGCCTAGTGCCTTAGTCACGCGAAGCGCAACCCAGAGAGACGTTTTGCAAGATATGGCAGGTGGCTTTGCTACGGGTGGCTGCTGTCACAGCAAGGCCTTATAACAAGAGTTGCCAATAACCGGTATCTATCCAGCGGCCAAATTTATAGCCAGTTTGTTCAAACAACGCCATTTGCCTAAAGCCCAATTTTTCGTGCAATGCCACGCTGGCTGCATTGGGCAGGGCTATGCCACCAATGACGGTATGTTTGCCAACCTTTCTCAGTTGTTCGATCAAGGCAAGGTAGAGGCGTTCTCCTATACCTAACCGTTGTGCCTGGGGTGCCAGGTAGACCGAGCTTTCCACCGAGTGGCGATAGGCTGGTCTGGATCGCCAAGGACTTGCATAGGCGTAGCCCAGTTTTTGTCCATCGTGCTCGGCAACTAGCCAGGGTAGGCCATCCGATTTGATTTTGGTGATCCCGCGGGCGATATCCACCGGTTGGATTGGGCTTTCTTCAAAACTGATGACTGTTTCCAGTACATAAGGGTTGTAGATAGCTGCAATAGCGGCTGCATCGTCAGCCGTGGCGTCGCGTAGGGTGGGTGACATAGTGCAGGTTGCCTTCCGGTTTCATTGTTGATGTTATGCCCAGAACATCAGCCCAGTAATGCTGGGCTGCATCATGGTGAATTGGTGCGAGAAAGCCGAGACTGGCTCCGTTCTCTACGGCATTGGTGAGTAGCGTAATGAGCGCTGATACACGTTGTGCACCATCCTGGGCGGTAACAGCTTCGATAAGGATAGGTTTGGCCATTGCTTGTCGACATCAATTGGGATGGGCGGGGCGATAGGACTTGTTTGCAATAGAAAGCCGGCAGTCTGATCAACCAGATGGGGCGCGATATGCCGTTGCTTTACAGCGCAAGTCGTATGGTGTTCATCCTGGCTACGCAAATGCTGTGCCTGAAGAGACCGCGTTAATGAATTCAAAGGATTACGGCGTGAGTGCTCGACCGACCATTCATGGGCTGCACCAAATCAGTGCCGCTAGCCGAAGAACTCGCGCAATAGAAAGTCTTCCAGACCCGCGCCATCTTCCTGCCGGGCCGATAGCACGATCACCCGATTGAGTCGTTGCGACTCCCAGTTGAAGTCGCCGCTGTAGTGAGTGCGAATGATGGCGATCATGCGTCTGATCATTGCGCGTTCGAGGTCGCCACCAGGGGAGACTGATACATCGAATATTTCACTACGGGCACGGCTGCTATCGCCCGTCCAGCCACGGAACATGAATTGAGCGCTGAGCGTGCCTTTGCTGACGATCTGAAATACCCCATTGGTACCGGGCCGTTGCAAATTACGGCTGATATTGGCCATGCGTTGCTCTTCGGCCGAGGCTGGTGGGGGCGCGTACCCGCTGGCTTGCTGTTCTGCCGCTTGGCGTTTTTCTCGCATGGCCTGCATATAGCTGCTCAGGTCTGTGGCTGGTGGTGGTGTCAGATCAAGCGGCTTGGTTACCTGTGTGGGAGGCAATTCAAGCGGGCGTGGCACCGGCACTATCTCAGCAGGTTCCTCATCACGCGGCTTAGAAGGCGTGGGCGTAATCGCATGTTTGGGTTGTGGTAAGACCTCTACCTTGACGGGGTCGGGTACCTGGGGTTTTGCCGTTGGCTTGTCCTGCAGGTTCATCTCTAACTGCAATGGAGCCTGACTTGCCGGTGCCGTGGTTTCTCCCACGTGGGGGGGGGGGCGGGTAAAAACATATATCAACAGCAAATGCAGCAACAGTGTGGCAACCAGGGCAATCAACGTCTTCCGCTGGATGGAAATTTCAATATCCTGGTCGCGCCAGCCACCCATGCGCCAGACCGGCTGAAAGCGGGTCTGGGTCATAGTAGCGGGCAGATGTTGGCCCAGGGAGATCGAACTAGTGGTCAAGGGAAGTTCCGAAATACGGGAAAGAATATATAAAGTTGAATGATTACCGCGTTGTGATGGAGAGCAGAATGATTTGTTCCCTGGAATTGGAAGTCTGCTTTGGCACTGCCGACGCGTCGCGACTGTAAACACTGTTGCGCGGTCTTGCTAGAGGGTGATGCCATTACACTCAGCTATCGTTGTGCCTGCTGCATAGGGTGTCGGAAACATGCAAAAAGGGCAGACCGGTATGGCCTGCCCATGTCGAGTGAGAAACGCGAAAGAAGCTTCAGAACCTGTCTAAAAGTCTGCTGTGCGTCAGCAATGCGGCGTTGAAAATGCCCTCAGAATGCGCGTTTACCACTTGTAAACGCCGCTTCCTCGGCTGTTTTCGCCTTTTCTTGTCTAGCTCGCGATACTTTAGGCGGATTCTTACAACTGCATCGACTTGATCTCGTAAAACTCATGGATACCAAACTCACCCCACTCGCGGCCGTTGCCAGACTGCTTGTAACCGCCCAATGGTGCATCGTAATTGAAGTCGCCTCCATTCACGTAGCAGCCGCCAGCGCGAATCTGGCGGGCGATGCGGATGGCTTCTTCTTGGGTGCCTGCCCAAACCCCGCTCGATAGTCCGTAGATGCTGTCGTTGGCGATGGCGATGGCTTCGTCAAGGCTGTTATATGGAATCATGCAAATCACTGGGCCGAAAATTTCTTCCTGGGCAATCGTCATCTTGTTATGCACATCGCGGAAGATGGTCGGCTTTACATAAGCGCCGTGGTTCAGGCCCGTAGGGCGCTCAAGGCCACCAGTAACCAGCTTGGCGCCTTCATCCAGCCCTTGTTGAATGTACTTGAGCACGGTTTCGCGCTGACTCATCGAACTCATAGGGCCGACATAGGTGTCCTTGTCGAACGGGTCGCCCACCTTGAGGCTTTCCGCCACCTGCTTGGCAATTTGCGTGGCTTCTTCATATTTGCTGGCAGGCACCAACATACGCGTCAGGGCGATGCAGGTTTGGCCGGTATTGATCATCACATCCTTGACGCCAAAGCTGACAGCCTGCTCCAACGGTGCGTTTTCAGTAATGATGAAGGGTGATTTGCCACCTAATTCCAGGCACACACGTTTGACGCTATCTGCCGCCAATGTCTGGATACGTTTGCCGGTGGCGGTGGAGCCCGTGAAGGAGACCATGTCCACTTCAGGATGCGTGACCATCGCATCGCCCAGTACGCCCCCCTTGCCGGTAATAAGGTTGAATACCCCCTTGGGTAAGCCGATGTCGGCGACGACCTCGGCAAAGATGATGTCTTGCAATGGGGTAATGGAGGAAGGTTTGATGACCATGGTGCAACCGGTGGCCAAGGCAGGGGCAACCTTGCCGATCAATTGGTACAGGGGGTAGTTCCACGGCGTGATGAATGCGCATACGCCCACGGCTTCGCGTACCACGAGGGAATTGTTTACCCGTTTCTCGACTTCCATCTCATAGGCGCGCCCCGCGAATTTTTCGAGGGCTTTCACGCAGTTTACCTGGATGATCTTGGCGATTTCGAGCGGACAACCCATCGATTGGGTAATCGCCTGCGCCAAGTCTTCCTTACGTTTCTCCAATGCAACATGCAGCTTGCGTATCCAATCGGCGCGCTCTGCGGCGCTGGTGGCGGACCACCTTGGAAAAGCGGCGCGAGCAGCGGCGAAGGCTGCGTTGACGTCATCCAGATCCGCATTGCAGACCTGGGCGAAACCTTCCTCCGTGGCGGGGTTGAACACGGTGGTGTAGCCACTGCCGTGTGGGGCGACCCATTCGCCATTGATAAATAATTTGTCGAAGCGTTGCATGAGTGCGCTCTCCAAAGCGTTTGTTATGGTGGGGCGGGGGCGAAATAGGCGTATGGGCCTTTTGGCTCTAGTGGTTATCAGTAAACTTTATTTCATCTAAACCTAAAAAATAGGCGCTGCGTTGGGGCTGACCAAGCTGGCACTGATGATCTCGGCCTGTTGTTGGCCCAGGTTGCGGAATCGGTGCGGCAATGTCGAGTCAAAGTAATAACCCTCGCCGGAAACCAGTACACGGGTTTGCTCGGCAACCGTCAGCTCGATTTCACCCCGAATCACCATGCCGACTTCCTGGCCTGCATGGCTTAGCATTTCGGCTCCGGTATCCGAACCTGGTTCATAGACTTCGTGCAGCATGGTGATGTGACGATTGTGCACTCCATGGCCCAACAAGAACAGGCTGACGCCTTCGCCACCAATATCTGGCATCTGTTCACGTTCGAAGAACGGTGATGGGCGGGCGGGTTCTTCTATGTCAAATGTAAAGAACTCTGCCAGGCTCATTGGCACGCCATCCAGTACCTTTTTCAAGGAAGAGATCGACGGACTTACCCGATTCTGCTCAATCAGCGAGATGGTGCTGTTCGTCACCCCGGCACGCTTGGCCAGTTCGCGTTGCGACAGCGCGTGCTTTTCACGAACCAGTTTGAGCCGGGTGCTGACTTCCCGTGTCATGGTCTTTTCCTTGCTGGGTACCTATCGAAAGTGTCCAAAATTGTGAACACCCTGTAAGGGGAAATTATACGGCCATATATTCTCTAACAAGCATGATATAGCACGAAGTCATTGATATTAGGCTTATTGCGGCGCACAACCGAACTTGCTTGTGTGGTGTTTGAGGGCTGGTGTTTAATATGTTTGACATTGTACTGCGACGGCGCGTTGAGAATGTTTGACGCGTAAGTGCGGAAATGAATGGTGTCGCAAGCCCTATCCAGCGCCACAAGCAATCAAATATATATAACGGAGACAACAGCATGCTGATCGGCGTACCCAAGGAAATTAAGAACCATGAATACCGAGTGGGCCTGACACCCGCCGGCGTCAAGGAACTCAAGCGTAACGGCCACGATATCCTGGTGCAGGCCAATGCCGGTACGGCGATCGGCTTCCCGGACGAGCAGTATGTTGCCGCCGGGGCGCAAATCGTGGCGGCAGCGGAAGAAATCTTCAAACGCGCGGACATGATCATCAAGGTCAAGGAGCCCCAGCCGGTGGAGTGCGCCATGCTGCGTGCCGGCCAGATCCTGTATACCTACCTGCATCTCGCGCCGGATCCTGAACAAACCGCTGCCTTGGTAAAGAGCGGCTGTGTCGCGATTGCCTATGAAACCGTGACGGATGGTCGTGGTGGATTGCCCCTTCTGGCGCCCATGTCGGAAGTAGCAGGGCGGATGGCGATTCAGGCGGCTGCGCGTTGTCTGGAAAAATCAGCAGGTGGTTCCGGCGTGCTGTTGGGTGGTGTACCGGGCGTGTCGCCCGGCCACGTCACCGTGATTGGCGGTGGCGTTGTCGGCACCCATGCCGCGCGTATGGCGGCGGGTTTTGGAGCCGATGTCACGCTGTTGGACCGGTCTTTACCGCGCCTCAAGGAAATTGATGAGACCTTTGGCGGGCGGATCAAGACCCTTTATTCCACACAGGATGCCATTGAGAGCGAACTCAAGCAGGCCGATGCGGTGATTGGCGCGGTGCTGATTCCCGGCGCGGCAGCACCGAAGCTGGTCAGCAAAGCCATGCTGAAGTTGATGAAGCCAGGCTCTGTGCTGGTGGACGTGGCGATTGACCAGGGCGGCTGCTTCGAAACCTCGCGTGCGACGACTCATCAGGAACCCACCTACGTGGTGGACGGCGTGACGCATTACTGCGTTGCCAATATGCCCGGCGGTGTGGCTCGTACTTCTACCATCGCCCTGACCAATGCCACGCTGGTGCACGCGGTGGCGATTGCCAACAAGGGCTGGCAGCAGGCGATGAAGGACGATGTACATTTGAAGAATGGTTTGAATGTCTGCAATGGCAAGATCACTTACGAGGCCGTAGCCAATGATCTCGGCTATGCCTATGTGCCGGCAGAGGCCTTGCTGGGCTAATTTGATCAACTGAAGCAGTGCACGCGCTTGGTGCTGAAGACCGAGGGCGTGCTGAACAAGGTGATGAGAGCATGAAACGCAAACCGCTGGTCGCCCTGGTGGCGGATCGTAAGCAGTTGGGTCTGCATCCCTTCCATTGTGTGGGCGAGAAATACATTACTGCCGTGATCGGGGGAGCGGATTGTCTGGTGATGCTGGTGCCGGCGCTGGGGGACTTGCAGGAAGCTGATGCGATACTGGATTGCGTCGATGGCCTGCTGTTTACGGGCAGTGTATCGATGGTGGACCCCAAGCATTACAACGGCCCCACTTTGCCTGAAGGGCAGCAACTGGATGCAGCGCGCGACCAGACCGCCATGCCGTTGATGAAAGCCGCCGTAGCCCGGGGCATGCCGGTGTTCGCGATTTGCCGTGGCTTTCAGGAAATGAATGTGGTGTTTGGCGGTTCGCTGCTGCAAAAAGTGCATGAAACACCGGGCATGATTGATCACCGTGAAGACAGCGATGCCAGCCTGGACGTCCAGTATGGGCCGGCGCACCTTGTGCAATTCACCCAAGGTGGCTTGATTCAACGCACCAGTGGATTGCAGATGTATCAAGTCAACTCCATCCATAACCAGGGCGTTGAACGCCTGGGCGCGGGCCTCATAGCCGAGGCGATTGCGCCGGATGGCTTGGTTGAAGCGTTTTCTGTGCAAGACGCCAAAGCCTTTGCGCTTGCGGTGCAATGGCACCCCGAGTGGCAATATGCCAGCAATCCACTTTCTGAAAGCCTGTTCAAGGCCTTTGGTGACGATTGCCGGCGGTATCAAGCGAGCCGTTAGTCTAGCGACTAACCCAAGGTCGGAAAGCGACGAGGAATCCGCCTCGCCGCGCTTTCCCACCTTGCTGTGTTCGTTCACAACCGGAGGTTCGCCGCATTGCGGCGAAAAACAGCATGAATCAGTTCCAAGACTTTTTCCGTGAGAATGGTATTACCGAAGTTGAGTGCGTCGTTCCTGATATGACCGGCGTGGCGCGTGGCAAGATCCTGCCCAAGAGCCAATTCAACTCCGCCAACATGCGCCTGCCCAAGGCGGTACTGATCCAGACCGTCACCGGCGACTGGCCCGATGATGACAATATCACCGGCCCGACCGACCCGGACATTATCTGCGTGCCGGACCTCAATACCGTGCGCATGGTGCCATGGGCGCCAGACCCCACTGCCTTGGTGATTCATGACTGCGTGAATTTCGACGGCAGCCCGGTGGAAATTTCGCCGCGCTATGTATTGCGTAAGGTCCTTAAGCTGTTTGAAGCGCGTGGTTGGAAGCCCGTTGTGGCACCCGAGCTGGAGTTCTATCTGGTCGAGCGCAACATCGACCCCGACATTCCGCTCAAGCCGCCCATCGGCCGTACTGGCCGGGCTGAAACAGGCCGAATGAGCTATAGCATCGATGCGGTGAATGAATTCGACCCGTATTTCGAAGATGTATACGAGTACAGCGATGTCATGCGGCTGGATGTTGACACGCTGATCCATGAAGTCGGCGCGGGCCAGATGGAGATCAATTTCGTCCATGGTGATGCGCTCGACCTGGCCGACCGGGTTTTCCTTTTCAAGCGCGTGGTGCGCGAGACGGCGCTGCGACACAATATCTACGCTACCTTCATGGCCAAACCCATGCAGGAAGAGCCAGGCAGCGCCATGCATATTCACCAGAGCGTTGTGGACATGCAGGGCGAGAATGTCTTCTCGAATGCAGATGGCGGCCCATCCGACCTATTTCTCAGCTACATCGCGGGCTTGCAGCGCTATATGCCGGCCGTGATGCCGATCATGGCCCCGTTTGTGAACAGCTATCGTCGGTTGTCGCGCTTCACGGCGGCGCCGATTAATCTGCAATGGGGTTACGACAATCGTACGGTGGGTATCCGCATACCGAACTCCGGGCCGGAGGCACGTCGGGTGGAAAACCGCGTACCGGGCGTGGATGTGAACCCTTACCTCGCCATGGCGGCAACCCTGGCCTGCGGTTATCTGGGCATGATCAAAGGGCTCAAGCCCACCGCGCCGATGAGCACCAGCGGATATGACCTGGATTACGATTTGCCACGCCATCTGGAAGACGCCATTGAAGCCATGCGCGATTCGGCGGACATTGCCGACGTATTCGGTGCTGACTTTGTCCATGCTTTCTGCGCGGTGAAGGAGAAGGAGTACGACACTTTCTTCCGCGTGATTAGTTCATGGGAACGCAGTCACCTGCTGCTTAATGTATAAAGCGCGCCCTGCTACCTATCCCTTTTCAGTCATCCCTCGCTGTCACAATCAGCTGGTACGGAGAATCTCATGAGCAATGTGTTTGACAATCGCCCCGCTATTTACGTGGAGGCGCACAAGGCTGGTGGTAGCGTGTTTGCTGCGCGTAGCACGAAGGAATACCAACAGCTGGATGCCGCCCACCATCTGCATCCATTCAGTGATATGGGTGCGCTGAACAAACAAGGCAGCCGGGTGATCACCAAGGCTGAAGGTGTGTACCTGTGGGATTCGGACGGCAACAAGATCATCGACGGCATGGCAGGCTTATGGTGCGTCAACATCGGCTATGGCCGCCGCGAAATCGCCGAGGTGGCGTACAAGCAGATGTTGGAATTGCCGTTCTACAACACCTTTTTCAAGACGACCCACCCACCTGTGATCGAGTTGTCGAAGTTGCTGAGTGAAGTGACACCGGCTGGCTTTGAGCACTTCTTCTATTGCAATTCCGGCTCCGAAGGCAATGACACGGTCTTGCGCGTGGTGCATCAATACTGGGCAGCGGTAGGGCAGCCCCAAAAGCGCTACATCGTTTCGCGTAAGAACGGCTATCACGGCTCCACCATTGCCGGCGCTTCGCTGGGTGGCATGGACTATATGCATGAGCAGATGCCTTCGCAGGTGCCAAATATCGTCCACATCAACCAACCGTATTGGTTTGGTGAGGGTGGCGACCTTACACCAGCCGAGTTTGGCCTCAAATGCGCGCGCGAGCTGGAAGCCAAGATTCTGGAACTGGGTGCGGAAAACGTCGCGGCCTTTATCGGCGAGCCCTTCCAGGGTGCGGGTGGGGTGATATTCCCACCAGAAAGCTACTGGCCGGAAATCCAACGTATTTGCCGTCAGTACGATGTGCTCTTGTGTGCCGACGAGGTGATTGGCGGCTTTGGCCGTACCGGTGAATGGTTTGCCCATCAGCACTTCGGTTTTGAGCCGGACACGATGACCCTGGCCAAGGGGTTGACCAGTGGCTATGTACCTATGGGTGTCGTGGCGATTCGCAGAAAGGTGGCGGAAGCGTTGATTGCCGGGGGCGATTTCAACCATGGCTTGACCTACTCGGGCCACCCGGTTGCTGCGGCCGTTGCGGTCGCCAATATCAAAATCCTGCGTGAAGGCGGGATGATCGACCAGGTCAAGAATGACACCGGGCCTTATTTCCAGAAGTCCTTGCGCGACGCGTTGGCGGGCTCGCCACTGGTAGGTGAGATTGCAGGTACAGGTCTGGTGGCCGGTATGCAGCTGACTGAAGACAAAGCCAGCCGTAAGCGGTTTGCCAACGGTGGTGACATTGGCTTGAAGTGCCGGGATTATTGCTTTAAGAACAATCTCATCATGCGCGCCACTGGCGACCGTATGTTGTTGAGCCCGCCCTTGGTGATCAACAAGACCGAAATCGATGAGTTGGTCGAGAAGGCGGCACGTTGTATTGACCTGACAGCGCGAGATCTGGGCATGGTTTGATCTAGGTATTGGACGGAGGCACAATTTATCGCCGTGCTTTCTGTCCGCTGATGGGCCCGTCTTTAAGCGCAATGCCAAAAATAATTAATAACTGATGTTACGCAGTGCATACGCTAACCTGTCGCCATGAAGAACAAAGAACTCGATTTGTACACCGACTATTTGCTGAGCACGTTTGGCGCGGCGACAGCAACGGGCTTGTCGGCGATGGTAGGTGGTGCAGTGAGCCACGACCAGGTGA
>NZ_PDZH01000199.1 GCF_002735695.1 Chitinimonas sp. BJB300 | reverse complement strand
TCGCCTACTCAAATATCCCGCAGCATCCCGCGGTTTCCTCCCTGGAGGTTTATTCAACGTCTGCCCGCTGGCGCCATCTCGCGGGCACGCTCATCGCGTATGGGCAGACGTCGAACAAACCTAAACCTAAGCAGACGGTGAGGAAACATCCTATGAACGACCGCTGAGCAGCGAATCTCCGATGGTCAGCTTGCCTTTCAATTTCACTATATCCATATTTCATGCCTTTAATCGGCCGGTGGCCTATTCACTAATAATGCAGACCTAGATGATTGGATGCTGAGGTGTATATCAACTGATCAGCTCAACCTCGACTTCTTCAAACCAACCGTATTGAAGTATGGCATCGCGAGCCAACGCTGGATCGGGAGAGTAGTAGATGATGGCCAAGCTTTTCTCCGCTCGGCTACAGGTCACGTAGAACAAGCGGCGGGTGCGGTCCGAACCGGTCTCTCGGCCGGCGGCTTCGTTCTCAAGGTCCGCCTTTGACTTCTCCTTGGTGCCGAAGAACTTGTCGTAGGCAAAGAGAAAGCCCCGCGCCTCGTCGTCGTTGATCACCACCAATACGCGTGGGAACTCAAGTCCCTTGACGCCCTGATGCGTCCCAAACTGCGACTGTCCTCGCACGTACAGGTCATAGCGCTCGATCTGATTCAGTGGTGCTTCAAGCGCTTTGCTCCAAGCACTCAATTCAGGGCTGGTGTCTATGGCTTCTCCGTCCGCGATGTCATCCACCTGATCGCCCTGCCTAGCGTTATCCTGGGCCGCAACTACCTCCTTGGCGTCACTGGGGACGAACGGAGTCAGCACATCCGGGATGGCAAACAGACCCGTCTTCGCAATGAACTCGAGTACTGCCTGAGCCGTGACCGCTGGATTTTCCGTGATCAGCACCAGAAGCCCGTCACATGCCGTTTTGGCCTTGCCGAATTGCGCGACCTGATTCGGTCCAGCCTCTTGAAGCGCTGCGCGTTCCAGAAGCGGCGATGACGCCTTGATGATGGCCGTTGCCCCAAACCGGTCGTTGGCGCGAATCGCTTTAACGAGCGGCAACACATCCCGGATGAAGAATCCAAGACCCGCACCGGTGCCCTGGAGCAGACTTGTCCTGAGGTTGTCGACACCCCAAAGCGGCTCGAAGAACTCCACAAATCCGAAACGCCGTGCAGACATCAGATGTTCTAAGGCGAGCGTCTTCACGGTGTTCGAGTTTTGCCAGGCCGGGTCGCCGGCGATCGTCATCATGCGCTGGCGCACCGCCGTTTCCATGGCGAAGGGATCGACGCCCACTTGGGGTGCGATGAAGACTCGAACCACGCCATTTTCAGCGTCGCTGCGTGGCACTTGTTCCTCGCCATCGACATCGCGGCGGATGCTGTTGATGACCTTGATGATGCGGGACGGGCACCGGTGGTTCATTCGCTTGCGAGGCATGGCCCACCTAGCCGGGATGGCCTTCTCCAGCCGGTCTTTCCCGTCAGAGTAGATGCGTTGCATCATGTCGCCAAATAGTCCCAGGCTGAATCTGCCATGAAACTCTTCTTCCAAATGCAGGAACGCGTCCATGAGTGCCTTGTTCGTGTCCTGGCTCTCATCAATGAGCAACACCGGACATCGACTGACCAACATCCGCCTCAGTCCAGGTTTGCTGGTCAGGAAGGTGGCGGTCATAGCAATGACCTCTGAGTGGTTCAGAGAATCACGTGTGCGATTGTCACTGGTCGGGCTGTAGACGAATTTGACGATGGAATCCAGACGCGCCAGGCGGCGACGTTTGCTCTCCATGGATCGAAGCCGTTCAACGCCCACTTTCGTGTTGGGACGTCCCTTTCTGTGCTGCTCCTCAAGCTCAGCAATCTCCTCTTCAAGGTTCTTAGCGATCCACCGACGGATGTCGGCGTTGAAGCCCTCTATAAGCGACCATGAGAACGCATGGATGGTCATGACCTCAACCCGAGGGTCAAACTCGAGACGTTGTTTGATTTCGTCGCAAGCGGCATTGGTATAGGTGATGACGCCAATCTTCTTACCCGTCAAAGTCAACTGCCGGCCGTGCTCGCCATCAATCGTTTTTCTGATGGCGCTGACCAATGACCGTGTCTTTCCAGAACCAGCTCCTGCGTACAGGAAGAAGCTTCTTGGCTTGCCCAGGTCAAGACACTCGATGATTGTTGCATCAGCCTCGGCATCAAATTGATCGTCAGCGGCCGTCATGGCATGCCCCCTGGCCCTGGGCCCGCAGCGGTGGCTATTAAAACGGCCGTAGCCGGCGCTGTCGCCAAGGTTTCCCCCTGCTTTTTCTTCATCTGTTCTAGCAGCCACTCCAGCCCCTCGGCGACGTACTGCGGCACTTTCAGATTGCTGAAGTTGTCCGCCATCAAGACATCGAGCGCGAACTCCGCCTTCTTGCCGTCCTTTAGCGCGGTATACATGCTGGCACCAACCGCGGGCGCACCGCCACCATTAGCGATCGCTTTCTGAAACTTGGCGGTCAATCCCGTGCCGGCAAACGCGGCGAAGAAGCCCACGTTTTCGAACACGAGTGCGTCCTCAAACGTATAGGGATAGGCAGTCTCCTTGGCGGTGGCGCCCGGCATCGTGACCTCAACGGGTGTCTGATACGCCGCGCGCACGGCGAACAGGGTGTCGCCGGCATCCGTGATCGTCTTGGCCGCCGGCGGCGCGCCGATGAGGGCGTCTACGTCGTCCAGGACTGGCACCCAGGTCTTGAGGGTGGCGTTGTTGGTTTTCTGGCCTGCGCCCAAAGCGGGTTGGACTGATGTGCCCCCCGTCCCCGTCAGACTGTCCAGGTCGGTGACGATCAGCGTCAACAGGCCAAGATGTTCGATCAACGGGCGCAGACGATGGGCATGGCTACCGCCAATCTCCAGCAAGGTGACGTAGCTATGATGCAGCACCTTGTAGTGCGCCCGAATGAAGTTAGGGATGAGCATGCGCTCAGCCGGCCCCTCGACGAGGATCGCTGCGTCGGCGAAGAACAGGTCGGCGTGCTGTGCTCGCAAGTATCGGGTGACGAAGCGCTCGGTGTCCGTTTCCTCACCGAACACCTGCGACAGGTTGATCACCGTCGACACCGGTACCTTGGCCACCATACCGGCCGGCAGCCTCCGGAAATACCGCAAGCTCGCAAAGGGCGTCTCGTGCGCAACGTGGCTCGAGTGTGTGCTGACGATCAGCTGCGTACGCAATACGTCGTTTTCGCCCAGCTCCGGGCGTCTGCGCAGCACCTCATAAGCCTTCTTGATGAAGACTTGCTGCACTTGCGCATGCAGGTGAGCTTCAGGCTCCTCCACTAGGACTAGGTGAAGCGGTTCAATGCTTGCAGCCTCGATACCTTTGGACGCCTTGCCGACGCGCATCCAGGCATCGCGGAAGCTCATCAGCCGGAAGATCATCGAGATAAGGTTTTGATAGCCCAGTCCGTTGCTACCCTCTGGAAGTAGCAGGAGGGGAGTGACCGCGCCCGCTTCCGAAACCACTTCGACCTCGAAATTGACCGCAGCGCTATGGTTTAACCCATCTATCGCTCGCAAGCGTGTCGATACGCGCGGCCGTGGGTCGCTGACACCCGGATAGCCTAGGCCTGCCACCTCAGTAAAGCATTCGCTGAAGCTCTCTGTCAGCTTCAGGTCGAATGCATCCTCAGCCGCCTCCATGGCTTGGAGAGCCTCCAGATCCCTGGGGTCCGGCCCCTTGGCGGGATCCAGATGCTTGGCATAGTAGCTTCTGAGTTGTTCTGACAGCCGCGTTCCGCCTGCCGAGGTTTGCAGCTCGCCTTCTTCTCCGATCCCACTCGGGATCTCGCCAAAGCCGCGCTGGGCGGGGATGTCATGCACTCTAATCAGGCCACAGAGAGGATCACCCTCGATCGGCAATGCTGATGACGGAAGCGTCTGTGGCAGTGCCCGAAGCTTTTCAGGGTTGGCAAGTAGCTCTGGATCCAGCGGATAGGCCCGGATTGTAAACATCGAGCTCAGCCGCTTGGTGAGGAAGTCGACTAGCGATTCTGGCCAGACCGTCAACTTGGGACCAGTCGCCGCGCCAGCGGCCTTGGCAGCTGCGGCTGCCTCGCGCATGGCATTGGCTTCGATGACTGCGGTGATGTACTCCTTGAAAAGTGCATTGAGGTCTTTGGGCTCGTAGCGCAATCGCACTCCCAGCCGTCCGCCAGCCCACTCCATGAGCGGTACCAAATCTCGAACCCGGTGGACTTCGTCTTCCTTGACCTGCAGCCACAAATCCAAGGCCGGAAGCGCATGCACCCAGGGATCCAGGGCGAGGTCTGCCACGCTACCAGCCTGGTTCGCCTGAAGCCATGCTTCACCGATCTCTACGAGCGCCCGTAAGTGGCACACCGTAAAGTCATGGATATCGAACGGACAACGGCGCGGCGTTAGGAATCGACGTAGGGCCAACATGGCTGAGGTCTTACCGCTGTTATTCGCACCGACAAACAGCGTTGTCTTGACCGACAGATCTACGCGTGCCGACAAGAGCTTCCTGAAATTCGCGATCTCGACGAATTCGATGTGCATGTAGGACCCTCCCTTTGGCTTGTATTTTTGTAACGGTAACTGAAGCGTGGGGTTGCGGATAGCCGGAGCAAGTCCGAACTGCCCAACAAAAGTTGGGTGTTATATTTGTTAGTGTTGGTCAAATCAGGGGGACGGAAGCGGTCGTTGCCAAGCGATGCCTCGAACGTCAGCTTTGGTTTAGGTTTGTTCGACGTCTGCCCATACGCGATGAGCGTGCCCGCGAGATGGCGCCAGCGGGCAGACGTTGAATAAACCTCCAGGGAGGAAACCGCGGGATGCTGCGGGATATTTGAGTAGG
>NZ_PDZH01000198.1 GCF_002735695.1 Chitinimonas sp. BJB300 | reverse complement strand
TGAATGCCTGAGCATCAAGACGCAGAAGAACCCATTCGCACTTTGTCGCAAGTTACTGATCAACGCCTCCCGCGCGGCTTATGATCAGTTACAGCTGCTTCTCGCAGCTACTGCGTAACATCAGTTACTGAATAAGAAATCAAAGAAAACCTAGTCATGCCTGAAATTGGTTCTCCTGAATTTGTCTTCTGGTTTCGTCAAGCAGCCCCTTATATCCATGCTTTTCGCGACCGTACTTTTGTCGTTGCCTTTGGCGGGGATTTGATTCGCGATGGTGATTTTGGCTCGTTGGCACATGACCTCAATACCCTGGTCAGTTTGGGCGTGAATCTGGTGCTGGTGCATGGCGCTCGCCCGCAGATCAGCCAACGGCTGGAAGAGGCTGGCCTGCCACTTCGCCTGGAGCGAGGGGTCCGGGTAACCGAACGTGATGCAATCGTCCCTGTATTGCAGGCTATCGGCCAGGTGCGCTTTGAGATCGAAGCGGGGCTGTCCATGGGCTTGGCCAACTCCCCCATGGCAAATGCGGATATCCGTGTTGCCGGCGGCAATTTCGTGACTGCCCAGCCTATGGGGGTGCGGGAAGGCGAGGACATGCAATACACCGGTGAGGTGCGCAAGCTGGATGTGGCAGCCATGCGCGATAGGTTGGAGTTTGGCGAGACGATTTTATTGTCGCCGCTTGGTTACTCCCCTACCGGTGAGGTTTTCAACTTGACCCTGGAAGATGTAGCGACCACTGCTGCCGTGGCCTTGGAGGCCGATAAGTTGATTTTCCTGCTTGATCAGCCCGGGGTAGTAGACGAAGGGGGCGAGTTGCTCAATGAAATGACTGCTGCGGAGGCTGAAGCCTATCTGCCCAATGAAGCCAATACGACCACCGACCTGGATTTCTACTTGCCTTGCTGCATCCGGGCGGTGCGCCATGGTGTGCAGCGTGCGCATTTGATCTCACGCCATTTGGATGGCGCGATGCTGACTGAACTTTTCACCCATGATGGTATCGGTACCATGATCTCGCGTGAGCCGCTGGAAACCTTGCGGCGTGCGGTGATCGATGATATTGGCGGTATTCTGGCATTGATCGAGCCGTTGGAAGAGCAAGGTGTGCTGGTGAAACGTTCGCGTGAGTTGCTGGAGCGGGAAGTAGAGCGCTTTGCAGTATTGGAGCACGACCGCAAGATTGTGGGCTGTGTCTCACTACATACTTTTGAGGAAAGCGAGATTGCGGAGTTGGCGGGTTTGGCGGTGCATCCCGATTATCGTGATGGTGGTCGTGGCGAGCAGCTGCTCAAGCATGTTGAGCGTGAAGCCAAGCGGCTCAAGATTACCCGATTGTTTGTATTGACGACCCGCACAGCGCATTGGTTTGTCGAACGTGGCTTTGTCCCTGCCGAGATTGATGTGCTCCCCATTAAGAAGAAAGAACTATATAACTGGCAGCGGCGCTCTAAAGTATTTATCAAGATCCTTTGAAACGTGAGATTTATGATTGGCGAACGCGCCCATTGCAACATCGGCGGGATACTATCCTTGCCTAGACTGGGCTCATGCATGATTTTTGATTGCAAACAAACTCGACTGAAGGATGGGTAATGCACGTCCCCTTCTTTCGAACACTGCGCGCCCGACTGGTACTGGCTATCCTGGTTGTGCAATTTGTTGTGCTGGCCGTGTTGCTGGCCAATGTCAACCGTGTCTGGTCGGATATGGTGTTGCGTGCCACCGAGGTGCGGGTGGAGGAATTGGCACGGCTGTTGAATGCCGCCTTGGCTCCGCCCATGGCTTCACTCGACTACACCCCGGCTGCGGAATTGCTTGATGGTATGCGTACCCCGGATGGCATCGATTACCTGGTGTTGTTTGATCATCAGGGCAAGGTGGTGGCCGCCCGTGGGTGGGATGTAGGTACTGCCTTGCCACCGCCGGATCAGTTGGAAGCCCTGCATTACCGCAATACCATCCCGCCTGTGGTACACGCCAGCATTGATATCAAGATGGCTGGTAAGCAATATGGCTTACTGCGCTTTGGCCTTTCAACCGAGTTGTTGAGTGAATCGGCCAACAGGGTGCTGATACAGAGCGCGACCGTGGTGGTGATTGGGGCGGTTTTGTCCGCCTTGGTACTGGCTTTGTTGGGTTTTTGGCTGACACGTCGTCTGTACCAGTTGATGGAAGCGGCAGAGCACCAAGCTACCGATGGTGCGCCCCAGTTGATCAAGGTCGATGGCGATGATGAGGTCAGCGCGCTGGCCACCCGCTTTAACCAGATGTCGATGGGTATGCAGGAACGGTTGGATGCGTTAAAGAAAAACGAAGAAAAGTTCCTCGCCATCGCGGACTACACCTATGGAGTGGAGCTTTGGCTGAACCCCGACGGCGAATTGGTCTGGGTGAATGCGTCGGTAACCCGTCTTACCGGTTATTCGGTGAAAGAGTGTATGGAGATGCGTTATTTCCCGCTGCCCTTGGCGACATTGGAAGAGCGCAATCGGGTTTCTGATGCAATCAAGGAGGGACTGACAGGCACCGCTGGGCAGGATTTCGAATTCCGCGCCATGAAGCGTGACGGGAAGGTGTTCTGGGCCGCGATGAGTTGGCAGTCCATTTACGATAGTGGCGATAACTATCTGGGTGTGCGTGCTTCGGTGCGTGACAATAGCCAGCTCAAGGAAGACCGGCTGGCAATGAAGCGCGCGATGTACGAGTTGCAACAGTCACAAGGGCTCAACCAGACTTATCTTGCCCGTGCGGAGAGCGAGCGTTCACGGTTGACGGCGCTGTTGTCCGCCATGCGTTTTGGTGTGTTGTTTGTCGACACGCATAATCTGATTGTGTTTCATAACCCTGCATTCAAAGCGCTTTGGCTTATTGATGAAAGTACTGCCATCACCAGCAAGCCCATTGGCCAGGTGCTGCAAAGTGCTTTGAATCGACCTGAAAATTACGATTTCGCCAGTCTGCTGGAAGCCAGTGAGAGCATGAATGCTTCTACGGATGACTATCCAGGCGATCTAAACATGAATGATGGCCGTATCGTCACCCAGCAGTGCTTTACCGTGCGGGACGAACAGAACCATGTTACCGGCCGGTTATGGGTGTATGAGGATGTTACGCAAGAGCATTTCCTGACTGAACGCATGGTATTCCTGGCCGAACGCGACGCCCTGACCGGCTTGTACAACCGCCATGCTTTCCAGGAACAGCTGAAGCGCATGTTGGCTGAGGCCGAGCGTAATCAGGAGAACGTGGCCGTTCTGTACTTTGACCTCGATGAGTTCAAATACGTAAACGATACGTTTGGTCACGGCGTTGGCGATGATTTACTCAAACGCGTGGCCGAGGAAATCTCTGGGCAGGTTCGCCGCAACGAGTTTTTTGCACGGCAGGGTGGCGACGAATTTGCCATTCTGGTGCCCAACTGTACCGAGGGGGACGTCACGAATCTGGCGACACGCATTGTCGCGACGGTTGCAGGTATCCAGTTTACGGTCGACGGGCAACCGCTGCGGCTTTCGTCCAGCCTGGGTGTGGCGATGTTTCCGATGCACGCCGAATCGGCGGAAGACCTGGTGGCCCATGCGGATACGGCCATGTATCAAGCCAAGTCGGCGGGCAAGGCGACATGGCGCATGTATCAAGCCGAACGTGACGCCAGCCGAGAGATGGTCAATCGGTTGACTTGGAATGAGCGTATCCAGCATGCGCTGGAAAATGATGGTTTTGTGCTGTACTTCCAGGGCATTTACGAAGCGGCCACTCGTGATGTAGCCCACCTGGAAGCCTTGGTGCGCATGAAGGACTCGAATAACCCGGGGCAAATCATCACACCGGGCCACTTCATTCCGCATGCTGAAAAGAGCGGCAAGATTCTGGATATCGACCGCTGGGTGATTGGCGAAGCGGTTCGCCTACTGGCTCGCTATCCAGCCATGCCTTCTGTCGCGGTGAATATTTCAGGCCGCAGCTTCGATGAAACCAGCCTGCCTGATTACATCAAGACCATGTTGGCCGAGCACCATGTAGAAGCCGCACGCTTGATGGTGGAATTGACGGAAACTGCCGCAGTGTCTGATATGCGGGATGCACAACGCTTTATCGAAGCCTTGCGCAATACGGGTTGCACTGTGTGTCTGGATGACTTTGGCGCGGGCTTTTCTTCCTTCGCCTATCTCAAGCATCTTAAAGCACATGTACTCAAAATAGATGGCTTGTTTATCCGTGACCTGCCCCGCGATCACGATAGCCAAGTGTTTGTGAAGGGCATGGCTGCGATTGCCCGCGATATGGGCAAGAAGACGGTTGCCGAATTCGTTGAGAATGAAGAAACCCTGCAAATGCTGGTCGAGTTTGGTGTGGACATGGTTCAGGGCTACTACCTCGATAAACCCACGCCAGATCATCCAGCCATTCACACCTTTGGCACTCACGAAACCTTTTCATCCGATGCGACTTAAGATTTTTTGATAGGGTTTCGCGTTCCCCTGGGCGCCTCAAATTTGGGTTTTAGAATCTGTTCAAGAACTTGTTTACGATTTGTCGCGAGCAGTTATCAGCGGGGTGAAGCGCAGCGCAGAAGCCGGAATGTACTTTTGTACATGAGGATTTCGAGCAGCACATGAGCCCTGATCACGGCTGCGCAGTAAAATCGTAAACGGGTTCTAAGTCTCGCGAGTTAGGGCGAGACAAGGCGGAAGCAGCCGAGGAAGTGGCGTTTACACAGGGTAAATGCGCATTCCGAGGGTGTTTTCAACTCCGTATTGCTGAAGTGCAGCAGACCTTGAACAGGTTATTAGCTGATGTTACGCAGTAGCTGCGAGAAGCAGCTGTAACTGATCATAAGCCGCGCGGGAGGCGTTGATCAGTAACTTGCGGCAAAGTGCGAATGGGTTCTTCTGCGTCTTGATGCTCAGGCATTCA
>NZ_PDZH01000197.1 GCF_002735695.1 Chitinimonas sp. BJB300 | reverse complement strand
CACAACCTCTACCCGTCACTACCGTGGATGACTCAAACTGGGAGCCGGATGGTGTAACGCTCCAAGTCCGGTTCTGCGAGGGCGGCAGCGCGTATCAGGAAACTGAGATCGCTGCCGCTACTCTCCAATGGAACGTTTATGTTGAGCTCAACATAACTGTTCCGTTGTACCTCAGGCCCTGCTATGTAAAGTTAAAGTTGACGACATCGTCAACAAACGGCCATAATCACCACACCACTCATCTCTTACGGTGTCATTTAGTTGGCTTCCGTTTGAGACGAAAAAGCCGCTCACTGGGCGGCTTTTTCACGTCTTGAAAGAGCAAACGCAGCCGTGTCATCAAGCGAAAAGGCCCCAAAGAGAACAGCCGTCTACATTGATGGCTATAACCTGTACTACGGCAGGTTACGAGGCACCCCATTTAAGTGGCTTGATGTCGTTCAACTCTTCCAGGCATTGCTGACACAGCGTGACCAAAACGAAAGCTTGGAACGCGTCAATTTCTTTACCGCTTATGCTTTGGCCTCCTTTGCAACAAATGGCAAGGCCGCTGTTGAGGCTCAATCGGCATACCACCGAGCATTGAAGGCCCGATACGGTGCGCGCTTTGACATCATCTATGGCAATCACTCTTACGACAGTAGCGGCGCGCTATTGCCAGCCTTCGTTCCAGGTCAGCCTTATGACCGCAAAAAACGTGTCAGAGTATGGAAGCTTGAAGAAAAAAAGACGGATGTGAATTTAGCGATCACCATGTATCGGGACGCATGTCAGGGGCGTTATGATCGTATTGTATTGGTGTCTAACGACAGCGATGCAGAACCTGCCCTGGAAGCCATCCGCCAAGATTTTCCCCACATCATGATTGGCGTCGTCACACCAGTTCACCCCCCAGTCGCGGGAAGTACCACACACCGTCGTGTTAGCGGTTCCCTCCTGAAACTCTCAGATTGGTCTGTCTCAAACCTTACCGACGAACAGCTACAACAAGCGCAATTACCTTCTGTAGTACCAACCAATAAAAAGGCTATTCATAAACCGAAACATTGGTAACTAGATAGGATTTCGTAGAGGGGATTTATGTCAGATTGGGACAACTATCGGTTACGCAGTAGCACTGTGCCGCCGTCGTTTTTTGTACCGCCTTGGGTATGGGCACTGCTAGTTCCTATTGGTGTATTTGTGGGCCTCTTTGCTTACGAGCAATACACCGTTTACAGGTTTGAGAAGGCGCTTGCAAAGACCGCCAAGGAGGTTGAATTGGCTGGTCACCGTGCTGTTGTCGAGTCCAACCAGATTCGATTTGCTGAAATTGAGGCACAGCAGGAGCGTAATTACCAGGAAGCCAAGCGCCAAGAGGCTTTGCTCGTCGAGCAGCGGCGACTTCAAATTGCACATTCCGTTACAGGCTGCGCTACTGATGCTAAGCGCACCAAATGTTCCTGCTTTGATGCCAGCGCACGCACTGTTCCGGCCATTACCACCGAACAGTGCATGATGGCCGTAGATAAAGGCATGCGCTGGTTTCAGTATTACTATGCCAATGAGTCCAGCTAAGGTGTAGCGGCCCGTTTAGCCTGCGCTTCCCGTGCTCAGACCTTTGCTACCGCGCCCCCGACGTAGTGGCCAAGCGCTGCGCAGGTAGGCCGAACCGTGCAAGGCGGTAGCAAAGGGTTCCGGATTGCTCGACATCACCCGTGTCCCTTTAAGGGAAGGTCGAATAGCTTCGGAGGAAGCTTACTCTCAGGCTCAGCGATGGTTACTCAACCCTTCTTCTGACGAACGGCTTCCTGGGCGCTCTTTCTTGCCAGCGAAGGTTTGCAACTATTTCGGCTAGGCTATCCGCTAAGACAAGGCATCGATCATCATTGGAGAACGATCGTTCTCCGCATAGAATTTGTTTGTGTTCTATGCGTTTGATCCATCGCTATGTCTATCTGCCCTGTGTGGCTCAACCAAGTTTGGCTGCCCGATAAAGCCATCGCTTTACCGGGAGGCTGTCACGTACAGCGCCTTGCTACGGCTACGTCGCCAACGGCTATTCCTCTGCCTACTGAGTCTGTGGCGGCCGGCTTCCCGTCGCCTGCCGCTGACTACATGGACGAAAGCCTCAGCCTGGATGAACTTTTGATTGCGCATCCTGCTGCGACGTTCATGGTGCGGGTGAAAGGCGATTCCATGCAGGACGCCAATATGGGCGAAGGGGATTACTTGGTCGTGGACCGCTCCATTACGCCCCAATCCGGCGACATCGTCATTGCCATACTCGACGGGGCATTGACGGTGAAACGCTTAAAGCAGGAAGGGGCGCGCGTGTACTTGGTGCCGGAAAACCCGGCCTATCCCGTGATTCAAATGCAGGAAGGACAGGAGTTGGTGGTATGGGGTGTAGTGACATCGACTATTCGTCGTTTCCAGCGCGGATCGCATTGATCGACGGGAACAACTTCTATGTCTCGTGCGAGCGGGTATTTAACCCCAAGCTGGAAGGCAAGCCGGTGGTCGTGCTCAGCAATAATGACGGCTGCGTTGTGGCCCGGTCGAATGAGGTGAAAGCCTTAGGCGTCAAAATGGGTGTGCCCTGGCACCAACTCAAAGACTTGGCCCGGCAGCATCACATCCTCGCCTTCAGTAGCAATTACGCGCTTTATGGCGATATGAGCCAGCGCATGATGTCGGTCATCGGCCAGTTTGGGCCGGACACGGAAGCCTACTCGATTGATGAATGTTTTCTAGACTTGTCCGGCTTTCAGCATTTGAACCTAGTCGATTATGGCCATGCGCTACGTAAGCGGGTAAGGCAATGGCTGGGGCTACCGGTCTGTGTCGGCATAGGGCCGAGCAAAACACTGGCGAAACTAAGTAACCATATCGGAAAGAAGCGCCTTGAGTACAACGGCGTGTTTGATCTTGCACGCCTATCACCTGCGGAAGCTTCCAGGCTGTTTGCAGAGATAGAGGTAAGCGAAGTTTGGGGCGTGGGCCGTCAATTGACCCGATGCTTGGCCGAGCAAGGCATCTCCACCGTTGCTGACTTGCGCGCTGCTGACCCAATGCAGATCAAGCGGGCTTACTCTGTTGTACTGGCTCGCACGGTGCGAGAACTACGCGGCGAAGCCTGCATAGAAATGGAAGAGGTCGCGCCCGATAAGCAGCAGATCATGTGTAGCCGGGGGTTTGGCGTATTGATCGGCAGCGAATGGGAATTAGGCGAGGCGATATCAACCTATGTAGCCCGTGCCGCTGAAAAGCTCCGCGCTCAACAATCTCTTGCCGGTGCATTGCAGGTATTCATCCAAACCAACCCGTTTCGTACCCAGGATGCGCAATACAGCCGGGGCGTAACCATGCCCTTGGCCAACCCCAGCAACGATACCCTGGTGCTGACTCAGGCCGCGCTGGCCGGTCTGCGCTATCTGTACAAACCGGGCTTTGCCTATCACAAGGCCGGGGTAATGTTGGTAGACCTTGTGCCTACTAAGCTGCACCAAGGCAGTTTGTTCGAGGACGAAGCCACATTGCTACGTCGGCGTAAGTTGATGGCAACCCTGGACCACATCAACGCCAAAATGGGTAAAGGCACCCTGAAGCTTGCCAGCGCAGGTACTGCCCCTGTGTGGACAATGCGCCAGGATCGATGTTCGCCGCGTTACACGACGCGCTGGGTAGATGTACCTATTGTCTGGTGAACGGCTTGATACCGGATTTAGCGTTATGCTCGAATCCAATCTTTATCCCACGCTCGGATTCTGCATGTGTACCAACTTCACGCCCAGCGACAAGAAAATCATTTACGAGATGTTTGACGTACCAGTGCCGGACGTGAGTTTCAAACGAGAAACATTTCCTGGCTATTTAGCGCCCATTGTGCGGCGTAGCCAGGAAGGTGCATCGGGAAGCATGGAATGTATCGCTGCCAACTTTGGCTTGATCCCCCCTTGGGCAAAAGACAAAGGAGTGAGCCGAAAAACGTACAACGCCCGCACGGAAACCGTGGGCGAGAAACCGAGTTTTCGGCATGCTTGGAAGGCACGCCAATTTTGTTTAGTACCGATGTCCTGCTTTTTCGAACCCAACTATGTCACGGGCAAGCCGGTACGGTGGCGCATCGAGAATGAAGGGAAGCAAGACTTTGCGGCAGCGGGGATTTGGGAGAGCTGGAAAACCGACGGCCACGATGAAATGTCATTCTCGCTGCTGACCATCAATGCAGACGGCCACGCGCTGATGGGGCAATTTCACAAGCCAGGTGATGAGAAGCGCTCATTAGTCATTGTTCCCCCCAACCAATACAGCGAATGGCTAACCGCGGATGCCGAATTGGCGAGAACATTCCTAAGCCTGAGCCCATTGGAAAATTTCAGTGCCCAGGCAGCGCCAAAACAGCCCCACACGCTCGACCTTTTCTAGTGGAATGAATGTGACCATGCCGGAAGGGTTGGACGATAGGTGTAGGGCGCGAGGTGACTGTACCGTAAGTTTTCGTAACTATTGGACCGGTGTGTTTCTGACGGCAAAGGGCAAAGGTGTCGGAGTCTAGTGGCAGCGCGCCACATCGACCGGGCTCGACCCTTTTCACGCGGAGCGTCACCCGCTTGGCCTTGGCAGTCACCGCGCTGCCGCGTTGCTTTTCCCGCCCAGCTGGAGCCGAAACCTGCCCGCTACTTCACCGGCACAACGATGGATTCAAAATAATATCGGGGTCAGCGCCAATGATTTTCACGGGTAAGTCCCGTTCGCGGTGCGACGTGGGTTCCGCTCTGCATCTGCTTAAGTCCATTACAAATCAGCTGCTTGCCCGCCTCATTATCCAATGGGGCGAACTAACACACCCCTGAGCAGGGCGAGCCAACAATGATGCCGCCAATTATTTTTAAACATTTCTATCGCTCACCCTAAACACTGGCGATTGCCATCCGGACATATTCGTCGACTAACGCCGCTATCGAAATAGCGGCTCGTTTTTTT
>NZ_PDZH01000196.1 GCF_002735695.1 Chitinimonas sp. BJB300 | reverse complement strand
GCCTGGAAGCGAAGCAGACCAAAGCGCGCGTCCTGGCCTTGCATCAGGATGCCCAGCGCTTGTTACGGCCGCTGGCGGTGGTGAATCCCTACGCGGATCGGCTGACCTTCCTGGCGGACAAGACCCGTACCCGTCGGGATCATGAAAAGTATCTCACCCTGATCGACACGATAGCCCTGCTGCACCAGTACCAACGGCCAATCCGAAGCTTGAATGGGCTGGACTATGTCGAAGTCACCCCCGACGACATTGCGGCAGCCAATCGGCTCGCCCATGACGTATTGGGCCGCAGCCTGGACGAGCTGCCGCCCCAGACACGCCGGCTGCTGTGGCTGCTTCGGGACATGGTGGCGCACGACACGGTGTCCATGGCCATGCACCAGACGGACTACCGCTTTAGCCGCAAGCAGGTACGCGATTACACCGGCTGGGGTGATACGCAACTGCGCTTGCACCTGGACCGGCTCACAGCCCTGGAATACCTGCTGGTGCATCGTGGTGGTCGAGGGCAGTCCTTCGTCTATGAACTGCTGTACGACGCCCCCAGGACGGCCCAGGCAAACGGTGGCAGTCAACCACACTTGAGCGGGTTGATTGACGCGGATGCCCTCAGCAATACGACTTCGACCGGCAGTTCGCGGGGGGAGTCCCCCCGGAACGCGGGGGCAATGCGGGCCCAAAACGGCCCACTCGCGGCGGTCTGCCGACCTGCCGGATTAGCCGCAATGCCTGTCATGACGGGTGTTGGGGAAGATAGCGTCCCTGTGTTAGCGGAAATACACAGTACTGACGCTGTTAGCTTGGTCAGGTCATATCCCCAATCGCGCCTGGAACACCCTGTAGCGGGAGAAGCCCATGCGTAAGCAACGTGTGCTACGTCGGAAGCCACGCACACCCGCCAAGGCGACCCCTCAAGCCGCAGTCGATACCCCGTTACGGCGTTACCTGACTGCCTTCCTGAGCTGGTCCGAAGCCCGCTACAGCGCCGCGACGGTGCAGAAGCGCAAGGTGTCACTGGAGGGCTTCCTGGCTTGGTGCGCGGAACGTGATATTGCGCAGCTGCACGACCTGAGCCGCGACCTGCTGGAACGCTACCAGCGGCACCTATACGACTATCGCAAGACGGATGGGCAACCGCTGACCATTGGCACGCAACTAGGCCTGCTCCACTCGCTGCAAGCCTTCTGCAAATGGCTCACCCGTCAACGTTATATCCTGTACAACCCGGCGGCAGAGCTGGAACTACCCAAGGCACCGCGTCGCCTGCCGCATGCCGTTCTCAGCCGGGAAGAAGTGGAAAGTGTGCTGAACCAGCCGGACCTAACGACCTTGATGGGCTTACGTAATCGGACCATCTTGGAAACGCTGTATGCAAGCGGTGTGCGTAAAAGCGAGCTGGTGCAGCTTACCCTGCATGACCTCGACCTGCCGCACGGTACATTACGAATACGCCAGGGCAAGGGCAACAAGGATCGGATCGTTCCAATTGGGGAACGGGCCTGTGCTTGGTTGACCAAGTATCTGGACGATGTTCGGCCCGCGTTGGTGGTGGGTGCGGATGACGGTCAGCTGTTCCTGACGGATTACGGTGAAATGTTCAGTAACAACCGGCTCAATGACATGGTGCGCAAATACCTGAACCATGCCGGCATTGACCGCCCGGGGGCTTGCCACATGTTCCGGCATGCCTGCGCCACACACATGCTGGATAACGGGGCGGACCTGCGCGCCCTGCAATTGATCCTGGGTCATGCCCAAATCACCACGACGGAAATCTATACGCATGTGAGCATTGGCCGGCTCAAGGCCGTCCATGCCGCCACCCACCCCGCAGCGCATTTGCGACTAGGGTCAGCTGAGTAATCGACTGATCTCGCCCAAGCACCTCTTCTAGATACACTTCCCCGCGCGGCTCCGGAAATACACCTCCGGGGCCGCGTTGCGTTTGCTGAAAACCTGCATCTAGGGAAAAATCTCCGTCCTAAACATAGGCGTCTTGAGCGAATGGGGTTGTAAACTGCGGAGGTACTAGAGGAAACGGGCTTTTAGCGGGGAAGCGGCATCAGGGAAGGAGGTTTACAATTACTTCCGGGATTACGATCCGAAAACGGGTTACATCCAGGCAGACCCAATAGGCTTAGCCGGTGGCATCAACCCTTACCGATACGCCAATCAGAATCCGCTGAGCTACATTGATCCGACTGGTGAAGTAGGACTCCCTGGCGCTATCTATGGCGGGATCGCTGGTGGGATTGGTGGATATATTTCCGGTGGCTGGAAAGGTGTTTTGTACGGTGCTGGAGCTGGTGCAGCAGTTGGCTTCCTTAATCCAGCGGCATCACATTGGGCCGGAGGTGCTGCAGGCGCAGCAGTAGCAAGCTTAGCTGGTCAGTGGGCGGGCAATGTCGTTAATGATAAGAATCCCAGTGACCCATGCAATTATGATTTCACTGCTGCTGCAGGAGCTGCGGTGGGTGGAGCAATAGGTGGGCCGCTTAATCATGTGATTGGCCGTGTTGGCCCCCAAATTCGCCTTTCCGAAATTGGTAGAGAAGTCGGTAGTCAGTCTGTGAGCAGAGTTCCCGCAAATACGTTGGGTGCAATTGCCGAGGGTGTAGTAGTCGGTGGGGGCGAACTTGCCGGGACAGGTCGTTGTGGTTGCAGCCGCTAAGTGGTAAAGGACGTATTAATGATGTGGCTTCACTTGTTTGTGTATTTGATAGTTTGGACTATTACGCTAATCGGGGTCCTAGAAGCCTATGCTTGGCTCCTTCGCCTTGTGGCTCGATTACCTCGTCCATTGCCATTGGTATTGGGGCTTTTGTTGTATGTAACTGTTGCTTGTATCTGTGCGCTAGTCTTCTACGTGCCAGAGTTTGTTTTAGGTCCGCGCGAGTCCAGCGAGCTAGCTAGGGAGATGTGGATGGGCGGATATTTGGTCTCTGCATTTCTAGCAATTCTAGTCTTTAGGCATCGACATCTTGATGCATTGAAAAAGCTGGGGTACTACCAGCCCAGAACGCCACGATAGCTTGAAGTGCAAATAAGCCGGTGCCTAAGCAATCCCACCGGCTTTATTCATTGGTGAACAGGTCAAGCAGCCAATCATGCCAAAGCTCGAAGCCATCATCACAGCGCACCCAATCCGCCTCCCCGTCTAGAGGCTCGCACTCGTCCCGGTCGGTCCACCAGTCAGGCGGACCGGATTCGGCGCAGTGGCCGAAATAACCCGTATCAAAGGGTGGCGGTGCGTCTAAACCGGGGTCTTCTGAGGCTCTGGAAATGCGCATTCGGGACCACGACTTTGCTGAAAACCTGCATCTAGGGAAAAATCTCCGTCCTAAACATAGGCGTCTTGAGCGAATGGGGTTGTAAACTGCGGAGGTACTAGAGGAAACGGGCTTTTAGCGGGGAAGCGGCATCAGGGAAGGAGGTTTACAATTACTTCCGGGATTACGATCCGAAGCGTGGTCGCTACTTGCAGAGCGATCCAATAGGATTGGCGGGCGGGATCAACACCTACACCTATGTCAACGGGAATCCGCTGAGCTACATAGACCCACTTGGTCTAGCAGGTACTAGTGGAGGAGTTTGGGCACAAGGAACAGTGCCCCGTTCGGTTCGTACTCATAACGAGTGGGTTGCGGGTGACCGTCAAATGCGTCAAGAATTTGGACGTGTTCTGGGTGATCCAGATGCAGAGATTCCAATCGTACCCAATACCTCAAGTAATGGACGGTGCCAAATGACTTGTCCAAGTAATAGTTCAGCTTCCGGAAGCTGCACGAAAGGTGCAGCGACAAATGTCGGTACAAATTTCCCTACCGTTAATCCTGTAACAGGTGAAAATTGCTGGATGGTATGTCGCGGTGGACCCGAAGCCCGGGCCCCGGATGCCTTTAGCTCAAAAGAAACAAGGGAAGGTCATCCAGGCCAACGTAATGCGTCAAATGGTGATTGGCGAAGAATGTTTGATCTATTACGTAAAAGGTTCTGATGATGTCGTTAGGTTTTTGGAACAACGCTAAAGCAGCCTCCGGCTTTATCTTTCTAGTCGGCTTATGTATTTTATTTGCTCTCCCTGCTGTTTATGGGATGAAAGATATTTCTACCCTTATTTGCGTAATAGCCGGTGGCGCTTATGCATTAAGCAGATTTATGGTGCATAAGATTGGGGATCGTGAAGATATTCAAGCGGTAAGGAATGAAGTGCAAGCCAAGGAAAGCCTACCTGATGATCTTCATACAGACTCTGCATATCATGATGATTAATTAGTCTTAGCTCTCACTCCACTTACAAACTATTGCCGGCTCGGAAGTATCCGAACCGGCTTTGTTCTACTAACGATCAAACAAACCAATAACATCGAAACTAAAAGCCGTCGTCGCGGTGCACACAGTGACTCACAGAACGCCAACGGTTTGCTTAAAACTCGCCGATTGCACGGCAAAGCCGCGCTAGCAAAACGCACTTTGGCGGCGTCTTCGACGCCCCCAAAAAGGCCCCTAAAAACCCCTTAGTTGTGTGCCCTTAACTCGTGTCAAAATCACCCCCACACCACACGCACCACTTTGTGGTTCCTAACTCTTTGAATTAAAAAGAATACTGGTGTTAACAGTTGTTATCAGTGATAACGTTTTGACTTTAAGCGCCTGATTCTAAAGGGTGATTTCTGTTAACAGTGTTAACACCCCGGCTGCCTTCCAATGCGTCCCATCCAGAGCCCGAAAAAAGGTCTCGTGCAGCACGCGGACGGGTACGGCGCGACCCATCAGTAGCGCACTAATCCAGATGACACACTCGCGCCCGGCGACGCCGCCGCCCGCCGCTTCATCGTCTGGTGTGACGAGCGTGGCATTGCGCAACCGACCGATATCACCAAGCCGGTGCTGGAACGTTACCAACGGCATTTGTTCTACTACCGCAAGCCGGACGGGGCACCGCTGACGCTGGGCAGCCAACACGGTGCGCTGGCCCCACTCAAGACATGGTTCAA
>NZ_PDZH01000195.1 GCF_002735695.1 Chitinimonas sp. BJB300 | reverse complement strand
CCTTAGAAGAAGTCAGCGATGGCAATAGCAACGTCAGTGCGCTCATTAAACGCATTGATGCCGATTTGCTGGCCAACACCCAACCTTTCCCCCAAGCGAGCTAAGCCATGCAATTCCGCTCCCGCCCACTCCTGCTGGCGCTGGCCGCCGCGTGCGTCGTATTGACGCCGGCCACCGCCACCACGATTTACAGCAAAAATTACGAGTACGACAAACTGGGTCGCCTGCAAAAGGAATCACTCCCCGATGGCGGCTGGGTCAGCTACGGCTATGACCCCAATGGCAACCGTACCGAAGCCCGCGACAACCTTGGCCGGGTCACGACCTATACCTATGACGGGCATAACCGCCTGAGCAGTGTGACCGATCCTGCGCGCGGTGTGACCCGTTTTGGCTATGACAGCCTGGACAACATCACCAGCGTCACCGACCCACGCGGCCTAGTCACCAGCTACCAGCACGATGCCTTGGGCAATGTGCTGCAAATTACCAGCCCCGATACAGGTATCACCAAATTCACCCGCAATGGTGTGGGCCAGGTGCTTACCCATACCGATGCCAAGAACCAACTCACCCAGTATGAGTACACACCGGGCGGCCAGCTAAACAAGGTCACCTTCGCCGATGGCAAGGTACAAACCTATGCCTATGGGGCCAATGGCGTTCCTGGTGCGGGCATGGTCACCGAAGCAACCGACCCTAGCGGCAAGATCGTCTACACCTATGGCCCGCTCAGCCGCGTCGCCACCGAAAAGCGCTCGATCTGGAACAAGGACTATACGACTGGCTACGGCTATGACGCCCAAGGGCGCTTCAACAAGCTGACCTACCCGAGTGGCCGCGTGGTTACTTATTCCTACAACGATGTGGGCCAAGTCAGCAAGATCACGACCCAGCAAGGCACCGAGCCTGAGAAGATCGTTATCCAAAACCTCGCCTACCGGCCTTTCGGTGCGGCAAAGTCCTGGACCTGGGGCAATGGCGAAGTTCGTACCACTGAATACAACAATGTGAACCAGATCACCAGCTACAGCATGGGTGATAGCACGGTCACGTTGACGCATGACACCGCAGGCCGCATCACTGGCCAAAGCATCAGTGGCGGTTGGTGGGAGCGTATGTTGCAGCGACTGGGCTTACCAATCGGGCAACGTGCCAGCTATGCCTATGACAATCTCGATCGCCTGACCGAATGGAAAGACGGCCGCAGCATCCTACGTAGAGGGTTTGCCTTCGAACCCAGCGAAGGCTATGGCTACGACGCCAACGGCAACCGCATTTCACGCCGTAGCGACGACATGGTGTTCAAGCAGGATATTGAAGCCGGCAGCAATCGGCTTAAAGCTGCGTCCTTACCGGATGGTGCCAACCCTGTTTTCCAATACGACGCCAACGGCAGCCGTATCAGTGGCGGCAACAACTACACCTATGATGTCCGCGGCCGGCTAGTTGAAGCGTCGGGCGCACAGTTCACCCTGAATGGCTTGGGCGAACGGGTAGCCAAGACTTACCAAGGCACCACCACGGTATTTCATTACGACCAAGGCGGCCGGCTGATTGCCGAGTCGAACCAACTCGGTGTCACGAAGCGGGAATACATTTATCTGGGCGACACCCCCGTAGCCTTGGTCGACAACGGCATGGACATCCGTAACATCCATTCCGATCACCTTGGCACGCCACGACTGGTCACGGACGCCACCAAGCACGCTATCTGGTCCTGGCAGTTGGGCGAGCCGTTTGGCGCTACCGATGCAGAGGAAGACCCGGAAGGCACTGGTGCCAAGTACACCTTCAACCTGCGCTTCTCTGGTCAGTACTTCGACAAGGAAACCGGCCACCACTACAACTACTACCGCAATTACGACCGCAAGAATGGCCGGTATCTGGAATCTGACCCGATTGGCTTGGCCGCAGGGGTCAATACTTATGCCTATGTGGATGGTAATCCACTTTCTTACGTAGATCCTGATGGTCTACTAAAGGTAAATATGTTTGGGCCAAATGATGACCCAGTGTTTCACAAAAGAGTCAGCGAATACCAGGATAGTCCAGGAGAGTGCTTGGTATATGCACACTCAAACCCTAATGCTGTTGTTGATAGCAGAGGAGGAGCATCAAAATATTTAGGTGCAGATGACCTTACCAAAGCGCTAAAAGCAGCGGGATGTAAACCCGAAATGCCTGTAACCCTATATGCATGCAGATCAGGCCAAGGTAATGACTCAATCGGGGAAAAACTGTCTAAAAACTTCTCAAGTGTCACCGCGCCTACGCGCCAAGTTTGGTACAACCAACTTCCAAAGAGTAAGGGACCAACTTGGGTTTATGGGAAGAATCCCGATAAATCTATGAACCGGAATGACCCTGGAACAATGAGGAAATTCCCATGAATTTAAAAGAAAGACCGGCCACAATTTTCTTAGCTACAACCTTGCTAATGATTAATATGTCTGGTTGCGAGAAACCGAATAATGCCGCTTCAGTAGAAGCGCCTGCTCCCTCTCCAAGTAATGACTATGCTCTTAGCCCAGAGGAGTTGAAATCAGTCACTTTTCTTGCAGAAAATGGAGATGTTGGTGCAATGAAGAAACTGGCAGACTTCTATAGCATCTTTAACGAAGATGATGAAAAAGGGCTATATTGGCTAGAGCGAGCAGGTGATGCTGGTGACGTAAATGCTAGACAATTCTTATTGGGTCATTACGCTGCAAGTAAACAACCAGAGAAAAGAAAATACGGAGGAGAACTCAAAAAGCGCTGGATACAGTAGTAGTTGACTCTTACTTTCGTTAGGTATATTAATATCTGACGTTATATCAAGCATCTATTACATGTAACATTAAAAAGAGCCGGCTCGGAATCATCCGACCCGGTTTTTTTCATTCACGAGCTGGCAATCCAGCCAATAACTTCAAAACTCGAAGCCATCCTCACAGCGCACTTGTCCCAATCGGTCCAGCCATCAGGTAGGCCGGCATCGGCACAGTGATCAAAATAACCGGCATCGTAGGGCCCATTAAGAGGTTGACTATTCGATTGCTCCCCGCTCCCATAGTGCCCGCTGACAACCCAAAGGAGACAGTCACCGCATAGTCAAATCAGCCCTGATCCCCTTTCGGCAAACGCAACGAAAATCGAAAACTTCAAGCAGGTACATCAACCTGATCTAAACAACTCCGCCAATCTTATCAACCGATACCCTATCGGATTTCAATAGGCGGCTAAAGTT
The DNA here is from genome assembly GCF_002735695.1 of Chitinimonas sp. BJB300. GTDB lineage: Bacteria > Pseudomonadota > Gammaproteobacteria > Burkholderiales > Chitinimonadaceae > Chitinimonas. Next base: position 1,798 of record NZ_PDZH01000195.1, on the reverse strand, counting down.
TTAATACCAGTGACTCAATTGTTTCTTTGCATTTATCACGCTGCTCCTTTGCAACCTGTATCTTCTCTCCATACACTTCATAGGTGTTTTTTTCCATTTTACTAAGTGGCAGTCCTTGGTTTGCTGCGACCACTCCAGCGCTATTGAAGTCCCTTAGTTCGACACTATATTCCCTCTCGAAGTCCTGTACATTATTTATTGCTACTTTTACAGCTTCAAATTTATCAGGATTGTTTTTGAACTCTGCATACATTCTTTCAATAGCTTCACTAGAAAGAGCCTTAAAGGCATGCGCAGCACCTTTTTTTTGCGTGAATCTATTGCCGAGCAAAAACGCAATTTTAGGCAAGTCAAGTTCATGGCTTTTCGCTTTGGATGCGAAAGTGTATTTACCGTAAACAGGGTGACTTACTGATGTGCCCCAAATTAGGTTAAACAAACCAGTAATTGCAAAAATAGAAGAGTCATCCGCATTTATTGGGACAAGTAATTTATCACCACCGACTATTGCCAATTGAGTATAAATTGCAAAGCTTGGATTTGTATCAATAAAGTATGTACAAGGCCTTGCCGAGTTAATTCTTTTTTTTGTTAAATTTCTGACTATAGAATGGATTTTTATCCATGGATTATCTACGGCTGATAATGGAGTTGCCTCAGCTCGTTCAGATAGTAGGGGCGCAATGAGCTCAAGATTACCATCGCCAGAAATAAGGTATAAATTATCGCTAACATTTTTATTTATATCACTTAATTTAGTGATAAATTTATTTACATCAGCATCTCCCTTGAGTGTGGCCTCAGTGATATAGCCAACGATGCTTTGTGGTTCATCTTTCGATATCAATTCCTGAAGTTTCGTTTCGCTCGATTTCCCTCCCCCCATCAGCATCGATGATGAATTTGCCTGGGGACACATATCTACAACAATTACATCTTTATCTAAATTTTTTTCTGCATAAACTGATGCCACATGAAAAGTGATAGTGCTTTTACCGACACCACCTTTGTTGTTCCACATCACATAACTTTTATTTTCTTTCATTATTGTATCCTTTTTTATGGTGGCGGTTTAATCGACCCAATTCGACAACATAACGTAATGTATACCGCAAAACCTATGGGTTAAAAAAATCGTTTCGGTATGCATTTGACATGAGAATGGCGACCATTGTAGTTGATTATTGAATGACTGCTACTGGCTGTTAACTGCCCTTGAGATTTGATTTTCCTCTCAATCAGTACAACCCAATGCTCCTCGTCGCCTTAGCCTCCACCAGACAGGTTGATCTTCTTCTTTCACTTCATGCTCCCAGGCTCCAAGTTCGGGGATTTCTAAGAGTAGTGCGAGACGACCATGCTGACCGAGATCAAGCACCGCATAGCTTTTCTCTGGCTGGTAGCGGCGGTGCCCAATACGGTCATTGAGTGCTTGCCCGCTTGTAAGTTGGATTTCCATTTCGGCGGTTGGTCGCCACCCTTCACCCGTGTTGACACTTACACAGGCGGAAGTGTGTTCTTCCGGGATGGTGACCATTGCAGCCGCAATCAGCCATGACGAGATCACGACTAGCCTCCTTTTAGTACACCACTGGGGTCAATTTGCTTCTACTTGGGGTTTGAAGTCCAACGAAACGAAAACATCCGCTAAGGCATGCTTTAAGTTAATAGCTGATGTTACGCAGTAGCTGCGAGAAGCAGCTGTAACTGATCATAAGCCGCGCGGGAGGCGTTGATCAGTAACTTGCGGCAAAGTGCGAATGGGTTCTTCTGCGTCTTGATGCTCAGGCATTCAAGT
>NZ_PDZH01000194.1 GCF_002735695.1 Chitinimonas sp. BJB300 | reverse complement strand
GAAACCGGGCGATGTGCTTCAATTGGAGGCAGATTGACCTCAACTGCTCCAACCGCCCGGTGCGGACCCGCATGCCGGGTGGTGTGGCAGGGGTCGGCCAGAACATCTGGTCGCCCCTATGCCGATTCATGCCGCTGCACACGGCTATTCCTTAGAACCTGTTTACGATCTGTCGCGAGCAATCGTCAGCAGGGTGAAGCGCAGCGCAGAAACCGGAATGTACATAGGTACATGAGGATTTTGAGCAGCACATGAGCCCTGATCACGGCTGCGCAGTAAGATCGCAGACAGGTTCTTAGTGTGAGGTTGCTTTCGAGCCGAGTGCAGAGGCCGCCATCGGTAACGGCGGTGGCACATTCGGCAGATTGCCACCTTCTCCTTCCCAGGTGTGAAGCTGGGCGGCATGATGAGGCAGCGTTTTCTTGGAATTGCGATCAGCAGCTTCGCGCAGATGACGGCGCTCGGCATGCCAGACGCTACTGATGAAAAGGGCGACGCCGGCGCTTAGGACGACAGCAATTTTATTGCGATTCATAGTGCCTCCTTTTATGGATAACCCGTTAGCGGATATCGCCGGGTAACGGCCTATACCACCGTGATTTATCGCGAAGAACGGGAGGACATCAGATAACCGATTGCCGCCCCGGCCAACGCTGCAACCGCCAAGCTGGAGCCGGGATAACGTCTTACCAGTTCATAATTGGCGTCTTCCATCGTGGTACAACGCTCACCCAAACGCTGGCTGCCTTGTGCGAGCTTCTCCTTGGTCGACTGCGCCGCGTTGGAAACGGCGGATTTGGCTTTGTTGACGGCAGCGCCAAAACCTTGAGTCGTGTTACTTTCATTCATGCTATTTCTCCTTTCAAGAACCGGGTCTGTCAGGGGCTAGCTTTCACTTTGATTTACTTCGAACGCCCAAGAACAGTGTGACAACGAAAATAATAATAAAGAGGAAGAACAGTATCTTGGCGATCTCTGCTGCGCCGGCGGCGATGCCGGTAAAGCCCAGCAAGGCGGCCACCAAGGCGATGACAAAGAAAACGGCGGCGTAATGCAGCATGGTAGAACTCCTTCCAGCCGTGGCGGCCTGATGACCTGTGCACTATGGGCAAACCCTTACTGACTTGGAACAGGCGCTAACACCAGTGCATCGTTTTCAGCGCGACAGGCTTTGACGGAAAGACAGCATGAGAAGGCTGTATTGGCTGGCCCAGACACCAATGGCCATGCCAGATAGGGGCTGAAGTCTTGGGCTTGGGCACGGGTGCAGGCTCTCGCCGTTGCTCGATCTGGTCACAAGCCGTGACACCCAATACGCATAGCAAAGCGGCGAATGTAGCGCCTACGATTGCCCGGGCATGCTGTCTTATGTAATTGGCAATGCCGCCGCCCATCGTGCGGTTTTCTGCTAAATAAATGGGCTTTGACATTTTATTAACTCAATCAGGTCTTATGGTGGAGATCGTTTTTAACCGACTTCACACCGACAACCGTCTTGGCTACTTCCATAGCGCGGTCGATATCGTGTTTCTGGCGCACAAAGCCGCTCAGTTGCACCACGCCTTTATAGGTTTCAACCTTGATCTCATTGACCTTGAGGGTCTCGTCTGTCAGGAAAGCAGCTTTGATCTTGGTTGTAATCACCGAGTCGTCTATCACTTGGCCGACGGATTCCTTTGGCGGTGTGTCAGCGGCCCAGACCGGGGCGGCGCCAATCAGCAATGCCCCTAATGAAATGGTAATTAGATTTTTCACGATGGTTACCTCCAGGTTTAGTATTAAAAACCCGGCGAATAAAAAACCTCCGGGTTTCTGCAATCGTTAATTAATTGAGCTTTTCCCATTCTTTGAGCTGGCGTTCCGCTTCATCCTTGGTAATGCCATAGCTCTCTTGAATGCGACCCGTCAATTGATCGCGGCGGCCGGCGATTTGGTCAATATGATCATTGGTCAATTTACCCCAACGTTCTTGTACCTTGCCGCTGAATTGCTTCCAGTTTCCTTCAACGATATCCCAGTTCATGGCAAGTTCCTCACGGTTTAGATTTGGTAGGGTATTTAACAGGTGGTACCCATGACTTTCTATTTGCAAGGTGTGTGCCAGATTTAATCTGCCATATAAATCAATGGGTTGATTTATATGGCAGGAAAGGTGGGAATTTACTACGGAGTAAGTCTTGCCAAGCGGGTGTGTAAAAACTACTTTCTCTACAGCCAATATGACCAACCAGTTGGACCTCCACCCCACGCTTAGCGGCATCGATCAACGCTTGCGGGAATTGTTCATCTGGCACGAAATAGGCGTTGGTGAGGTAGATCTGCTTTTCCGCATGGCTGATGGCGGAAATAAGTGCCACATAGACTTGGCTATAGGCTTCATTGAAGGCGCTGGGGATGGCTCTCACCAAATCCTTGCCTTGACGGGACAAACTGGGGAAATAACGTTGCTCGGCCAGGGGCGGGCCATTTTGGCGTTGCCAGGTGGATAGAAAGCAACGCTGGAAATCGGCGACTACCGGCCCTTCGATTTGAAGGTGAGTATCGCGCCAGGGAATCTGCCCGTCCTTGGATTGTTGGCGCTTGAATAGATGCGAGCCCCGTGAATAAACCTTGCTGATATTCACCCCGCACAGAAACGCCACCTTACCATCCACTACCAGCAGCTTGCGGTGGTCCCGATTATTGACGAGCCATTTGTTCCGGGTCCAAAGCGGGTTGAGCGGGTCGTATTCAAGGACGCGTATGCCGGCACTGCGCAAGTCGTCAAAAAAAAAGCGCGGGTCGTGTTTAACGAGCCGACGCTGTCGTAAATCACGTTGACCTGAACCCCTTCCGCTTGTTTTTTCACCAACAACTCTGCAAAGCGGCGACCTACTTCGTCTTCTTCGAAAATATGGGTTTCCATGTTGATTTGGTCTTTTGCCTGGGACAGGGCAGCGAACATGGCGGTATAGGTGATAGGGCCGTCTTGCAGCAGCTTGACTTGATTGTCTACCACCAGGGTGTGTTGTCGAGCAACGCTTCTTCGAAGGCGATATGCCGGTCCAGCAGTGTGCTGTCGCTGTTCTGGCTCGGTGGTGAAGAGCAGGATGCCAAGCCCATACTGCAGGCCAATACGACAGGAAGATAATGGCAGCGCATGAACGCAGTCCAAATAGAACGCATAGTAGAAGGAGAATGGCGAGGCCTCCTTGCTACGGCCTCATTCCTGTTCGGATTCTCTTTTGCTCCGTTCAGTTTTTTGCCACCATTTACCCGACGCTTCATCTTTTTTATAACCACGTTTAACTGCAGACCACGCTACCTTGTGAGCTGTTTCTTTTCGACTGACACCCCCACGGCGGTCCTTCTTTTCTTTGTACTGGTCCCAGGCATGGTTGAAGGCTTCAAGATAAATAGCCTGGGCATGGTCAGGCAGCACACGTTGCACACTATTGGGCAAATCAGCCCTATCACGGTAGACCATATCGTCCTTCCTTATCGACCTTTGACAGTGACGTTGTTCTCGACCGATTCAACACCCTGAACGTTTTTGGTTACCTTGTGCACTGTATCGCTCTGTTGCGAACCGGGTACCGTCCCGTTGATGGTGACAACCCCCTGGTCACTGCTCACATCAAGTCGGAGCGTGCCAACGCCAGCTTTGTCTACAAGCGCGGTCTTTACCTCGGAGGTGAGAGCGACGTCGTTTTCTGCTTCATTGCCTTTGTTTTTCTCTTCTTCGGCGGCTGCTGCAATGCCGGCGGCTATCCGGCTGTCTTCGGCAGCATCGCGCCAGACACCATTACTGGCATCCGTATCTGTATGGGGTAGGTGATGACTGTCGCAAGCGGATAATCCCAATAGGGCAATTAGCAGGGCCAGCGTACTGAAAATAATGTGGGGGCGTTTCATGGGCCTTCTCCTAGTTATGGTTTTGCGCATTTACATGTTGTGCTCACCTTGCTGCAGCAATGTGCATGCCGAAGAGAAGAAGGTAGAAAAAGAAAAAAGGGAATCAATCCCCTTTTTTCATCGGGAGCAAGCCTGAACCCGCTCCCGTTCTTGCTGCGCTTATGATCAAGGCTTAAGCACTACGTCTTAATTTCCGGATAACTGCTCGCAATCGTCTACAAACAGGCCTCAGCTGTTTTTGTGGCTTTGGCGACCGGCTTGCACATGCTGCTCGTGCGTTCCGCCTTGTGTCCCTTTACTGCTACTGCTCCGGGACTGGCTACTATCGTCAGTATCGGCGCTATTGCTGCGTGCAGAAACACCCGATTTTTCGCCCGCCTGCTGGCTACTGGCGGTCTTGCTGCTGGACTTACTATCGCTATCATCTTCGTTGCTTTCGTCCCTGCCCGCGCTTCTTTGGTGGCTTGCCTGTCCACCCTTACTGGATATTTCACGCTGCTTTTCTGCGTCCATCGCGGCAAAGCCACGGTTGCTACCGGTGTTGCTGTTGCCTTGTTTACTTTGATTACTGCTGTTGCTTTGAGTGGTAGCCATTTCAGTTTCCTTTCAAGGAAGTGTGTATTTTCCAAACCCATCAGCAGAGTAAGCAGCTGAAGCCTCTGGAGTGCCAAGCGATGGGTTTGGAAAAGAATAATTCCTTCAGCGCCAAATTAAGAGTGGCAATCGCTATGCCGTATTGAAATTTACGAGCTTTATTTTCATAAGTTGTTGAAATTAATTGTTAATTAAATTTTAACTGTTTATATTTAAAAGCAAGTAAAAGTAACTTTTTTACGTTAGTGTGTAATATTTACCAGTTAATAAATAAAATCCTGTCTGTTGAGTAAAAATAGATTGAACTATTTTAATTTTGAGTAAAATTTTTAAGTAAATGAAGATAGTTTTCATCTCAATAAAAATAATAGTGAGAATTTGCTAAAAAATTAGCGGTGCGGCTGAGGGGATAATTCTCTAATGCCGACTTGGCTGATACTATTCACCCGGCAACTAAGGGTTGATTTATTGGTGTCCGCCCCCAACTGATAGAAATGGACAAAGAAGACGGACGCAAGCTGTCGCGGCAAGAACAGCACGAAAGGCGCAAGCAAGCTGTGAGGC
>NZ_PDZH01000193.1 GCF_002735695.1 Chitinimonas sp. BJB300 | reverse complement strand
CAAGCAAGCGACCAAAGCCCATATGGAGATGTTGGAAAACACCCCGGAACGAGTGTGCTCCTATTTCGAAGACCCCAGGATCAAGTACGCCGCCTGATCAACACTTAGTTGCCGGGTGAATAGTTGCCGAACGCTCACGCCGGTCTCGTGCAAGCGGGCTTTCGCGGCGCGAAGCGGCCCGGCCAGTGCAATGTGGTCTTTGCCTAACTGCTTAACCTGCTTACCGGCGAGCTTGGCTTTCTCGCTGTAGTTACGGGTCGCGTTCTGCGCCGCCCTAAATTCGCTTTCGAGCTTTTCCAGCTCGGCCCTGGCCTGCTCGGTCTTTTCTTTGAACTCGACAAGCTTGGCCTTGGCTTTATGCAATGCCTCGGTGGATGCACTGGCCTGCTTCCTTAGCGCGGTGAACGTATTCACGTTGCTTTGCTGCGCGTTCAACGCCTTTAGCTGCTTGCGGATGGCGTCCACCTTGCCGGCCGTCTCGCGGCTGGCCGCGCTGACGCTGCGTAGCGGCGCGGTCAGGCGGTCCACCGCTGATAGCAGGACTTGGAGTTTTAGCATTTGTTCACTCATGGGATTCACAGGGCATTAGGGTTGCCCCATCGTGCCGCGTGCGCGCCCGTGCGTCAGGTGCTGGCGCTTGAAATGTGAGGAGCTGCTCCCACACGCCCAGCGCAGACCAGCGTGAAAACCGCTTGAAAACACTGTTCCAATTACCCCGATCTGCCGGCAGCGAACGTCATTGCCCACCCACCCGGAGGCAATGCTCTCAGCTTAAGCTCAACTCATTGATTCCCCTTGTAGTTTGAATGCTTATGCGGTTTGGTTCTTTGAGGTCTCGGGTAGTGCCTGTCAGGCAGGATACGACAGCGGTACTGACTGGCAGCGTCAAGGGTTGGGGCCAGGAGCGCAAGGCATGCCTTCACACCAAGGACGCAGCCCGCCAGAATGCCGCCCAAAGCACCCATGGCGTAGGTCCGATTGGGGCGAGAATCGGCGGAAGCGGGAACATCGCTCCCGACCACTAGCGCACACAGATTATCGGCCAGCACTTTTGCAGCAAAATCCTGCTGCAGCGCCAGATAGCTCAGGCCGGATACCGCGACTCCAGCCAGAGATGGTGCTTCAGGCGTTTGAACGCTTCTTCGATCCGCCAGCGTCGGTGGTAAAGCGCACCGAAATCGGCAGCAGGAAAACGCTCGGCATCGAGTAGGTTGGTCATCAGCACACGGACTTTACCGCTGGGTGTCACATCCTGGATCAGACGAACCGTTGTGCCGGTTTGGGCGAATTCGTCAGTGCTGGCATCGCGGGCGTGCGGGGCATCAGGGTAATGACCTACTCGGTCAGATTGCTGCTGAGGAAATCCGCGACGCAGCGCAAGCCACTCCGGTCTACGGGCAGGCAGAAATGCAGATTGGCCTGGGCAATGGCTGCCGCCATGGTGTTGCCGACATAACCTCGGTCGAGCACCAGTAGATCGGATGCCGACAAGCTGGGCAAGACCTCGTAGAGCATCTGGCGCTCACTGCCATCCGCAGGGTGCAGACTGGCATGCAGCGTGAGTTCTGCTCCAGGTAAAAACAATGCAAAGGCATAGTGATCGACATTGAGTTCCGCGCCTTCGCGAGTGGCCACCTGCAAACGGGAAGCATCAGCCGCGACGCCCCGAAATCCATGCCATTGATCGCCATCGATGCGAGGTGCGGCTAGTTTTAGCAGGTGTTGATTGATCAGATCGAACAACTGTGCGGAAAACCCGCGCCGTGCTTTGCTGAAAGCCTGTGCGTTGTCTTGTCTGGAGCGGCCAGCTTGACCAGAAAGGGAGGCAAAAAAGCCATCGAGACCGGTCTGCACGCTGGTGCACATGCCAGAGAGCATCATCGCAGCCATGCGCGGCAAAGTCAGGGTTCGATCGCGGGTAAAAGCGGTAGGATTTAGGCGAACGAGATCAGCAAGGGCAGGATCAAGCAGAAAGGAACTGAACTCGGAAAGCAACTCGGCATGAGCGGGCGTTTGAGTTCATATTGTTAAAATAATCAATGAGTTAGCTTATTTATATAATGCCACTTCCCTAGCTGTAGATCAAGGAAAATAGTTTAAGTTGAGAGCATTGCCCTCGAAACCCGCACCAGTGCTTGTGAACAGCCAGTTACCTTCCAAATGCAATAGAGCGACCAACCAAATAAATGGCTTAGATGCCAATTTATACCGAATTATGCCTTTGACATACACAATGCCTTTGTCATAACCTGCAGCACCGTTTTCGTAGATCAGAATACGGTGTTGTTTTCATGTGGCGGTACGCCTGCTTATGGGACGGTTAGACCTTATTTGCTGCGCTGCCTTCCCAAATCAAACACTGCTTTCCAACATCGTTATTCGGAGCACTGCTGATATGACCATTACACTCAAACGCACAACGCTAGCTTGCTTAATGGCACTAAGTTCACTGACTATTAATCTTGCCCTGGCCGATGTCGGCTTACCCGAGAATACCATCCAAATTCACGGGGCTGTAAAAACCGCAAAGCAAACTCAACAATCAGAAAATCTTAGTCCTAAGGCAATGGCTCGGATGATGGCCGACTCTGCAGATACTCCCTGCGATGTTGATGAAATAACCAGATACCGCGGCAGGGATCTGATAGAGAAAGTCATATCCAAAGAATGTAGGCAACAAATATTTGGCGCCTCCGACGCACAAGCATCCATTTTATTCCACGAATCAATAATGTTGGATATAGCAAGAGAATATCGCCGGCTTGCTGCCAACTACAACAGTACTAATGAAACTCAAATTGATAGACTGCAGGAATACTTGCGTGCAGGTTATTATCGCCAGTTCACCCTCAAATTACCAAAGTACAGCAACGCGCTGAAGGATGAAATCGTTCCCGGCCTGCGCTCACTGCTGACTTCCAATAACTCGCGTAGGATTTCGGAAGGTAATGGGCAGGTCATGGCAGGCTCCTATAAAATGATCCATCTCCTTGATGAATTAACCAATTTCCTACCAATAATCAAAACTAGAATGGATGGAGTCACTACTGAATTTATACGAAGTGAATCTCCTCTTTCAAACTCTACTTATTATCTAGCGGAGTTGATTCAACGCGTCAAACACGTCCCCGCCGCTGTTGCCATAGTCAAGCGCGATACCAGCTACCTTAAATCCTTCAGTAACCTGATACGCAACCATGAGACTCTAATCGGTACCAAGGACGAAAAGATGCTTGTTGAAGCCATGGTGGGGCTGGCAGGCATGCTGGAATTGCCGGAACTCAAGCAAGAAGTCCTTCCCATATTACGTGACACCATGGCCCGCTATAGCTTTCAAGGGTATGGCGATACGATTTGGCTCGCCGCCACCGGGGGGATAAATAGGTACGATAAGGAGAATTGCAGCAGCTACAACGCCAACGCGTGCGATGTCACAGAGAGATGGGAAAAAATAACGCTGACCAGCGAACGCAACTGCGCACCCAATATCAAGATCCGTTCGCAAGGGTTCTCTGATGCCGACTTGGCTGAGTCCTGCAGACTGCTACTGGAGGAGCACAGGTTGTTCACCCAATCCATGTTCGGGTTGGACCCGAGTAAGGCCAATATCATCCCCACCAAGTTCAACGCTGGCTTGGAAGTGATCGCCTTCAAATCCAATGAAGAATACCAAAAGTACGGTGGTGCCATGTACGGCATCGGCACCGGTAATGGTGGAATCACCATGGAAGATGATCCTAGCAAACCTGGCAATATTCAGCGCTTCTACGCCTTTCACAAAGACGGAATAACGACAGGGCCCGCAGGCAATAAAATACTTTGGAACCTGGAACACGAATTCATCCACTACATCGATAATATCTACAACTTCAAGTCCTACGGTGACGCTTACAGAAGCAGCAACATCGTATGGTGGATGGAAGGCGCGGCTGAATACTTCTCGTACAAGAACGACAATCCAGAAGCCATTGAATTTGGCAAGAAAAAAACCTACGCACTCAGCACGATCTTTCATAATTCCTATGAAATGGCGGACCAAGTGGTACGTTGCTACAAATGGGGCTACCTAGCTGTGCGTTTCATGTTTGAGCGTCATCGCGACAACATCGAACAACTTCTCGCGGCTCTACGGTCGGGCGACTATAAAGAATACAATCGAATTCTATTGAACCAAATCGGTACCCGTTACGACAGCGAGTTCAATAGCTGGCTCGACACGGTTAACACTGGCGGTACCTTTGCGGGAGCCCGCTACTACGGCGGAAGAAATAATGCCAAGGGCATTGATAACGAAAAGTCAGGCCCCACTGGCAAATCCACTTTCCAGGCTGCAAAGAAGTACTTCAATGGTGACGTAGTCATGTATGACGGCAAGAATTACAGACTTTCCATCGTGTCCGATGGTAAACCAACCTCCGACTTTTACTTATATGGCGAGAATTGTGTGCCAACCAAGGCTGCCTGGAGAAGTAAAGATGGCCGCACCATAGGTCAGTGGGTATTGGAAAATGGTGGCACCACTAATCCTACGACGCCGAACTCCACGACATTCGTAGCCGGCCAACAATATCGCCATGGCAACCAAGTGGAATACAACGGCCGTGCCTACACCTTCAGCGTTATCATCGATGGCAAACCAGTGACCAACTACCCGATATATGGCTCCACTTGCGTTCCGGTTACCTGTACCAGCTCTAGCCCCTTCGGAAGTAGCGATGGCCGTATCAAGACCTACTGGCAGGAAGGGCAGATTGCGGGCGGTGGTACATCGACAGGTGGTGGTACATCGACAGGTGGGGGCACGACATCAAGTGCCGATTCGTTCAACATCCGGCAACAGTATCGCGACCAGGACCAAACCGTATCCGGTGGCAGGACCTATCGCTTTACGGTCAAGGTAGATGGGCGGAAAGCAAACAACTTCCCCATATACGGTGGAACTTGCGCCCCTGCGAGCTGCACTGCTTCAGTACCGTTTGTTTCGAGCGATCGTCGCTCAACAGCCTATTGGCAGTAAGGGCAGTTAGGTTGAACAGCCCTTGTACTTAGCGGCTGTTCAA
>NZ_PDZH01000192.1 GCF_002735695.1 Chitinimonas sp. BJB300 | reverse complement strand
GCATGGTTTAACCACCACCGCCTGCTAGAACCCATTGGTTATATCCCGCCAGCAGAAGCTGAGGCAAACTATTACCAGCAACTCGCTAAAACACTTTAACGAAATACCCTCCTCAAAACCCGGGGCGATGCTGAAATTACCGTCTCTACTTGGGTAGTTCATACCATTCTTTCTTGCACGCTCACTGACGCTCTAACTCGGTCCGCAATGCGCCTTGCCGAGAGGCCTCAAACCCCAAGTTCACCCAGATGCACTAAAGTCTTCTTCCGCGTTTTCTACATGATCGAAGCTGTAGACATGCTCCCTAGGTGAATTTTCGCATGCCCCTATCAATCGGCCCCAAAACCGGAATACGCACATCAGCATCTGCCTCCTGCCTATGAAGGCTGAGCAAAGCTCTCAATAGCTGCACGGGCAGGGTATCTGCCTCAAGCCAGTGCACTACATAACCATCAAGCAAATCAATCGCTTCCTGAGTCATCATCCCGGTTAAAACCTGGTCTTTACCCGGTTTGGTGTCCGGCTGTGTCGCCGAATCTGTCGTCTGTTTTCGCATAGATCTGTGACTTTCAAAGGACGATAAAAGATGACACCAACAACTTCGCTTCAGCACTTTGCCGTTAACAAAGAAGGGCAGTTGGTATCAGTAGGAGAGGTCGAAAGAGGGCTTGCCTGCGAATGCTATTGCTTAGCCTGCCAATCCCCCTCACTAGCCCGCCAGGGGCACATCAGGACGTGGCACTTTGCACATGCGCAGGAAACTGATTGTGAATACGCAGCAGAAACTGCACTTCATAAGGCAGCGAAAGAGTGCATTAGTCGCGGCATGAAACTTTGGGTTCCTGCAATCAGCGTTACAGAGATTGCGTATTCCGGCGATCGTGACCGCTGATTCCGGTCGAGCGTGACCGGTGTCGCATCGTGCGGTGTTGCGCATCTACATTGTAAGGGTGTCGGTCACGATGAGTCTGGATCGACCTCCTTCTTGCTTGATTTTGGCTTCTGCCGAAGAGACTCGCCCGTCAGGGTGAAACGGTGATTCTTTTGCATCACGCGGTCCAGAATGGCATCCGCAATCGTGGCGTCGCCCACCCAGGCATGCCAATGCTCAATCGGTAACTGACTGGTAATGATGGTGGCTTTGTTGGCAGCCCTGTCATCAATAATCTCCAGCAAGTCCGCACGCGTTTGGGGATCAATACCAGCCATGCCCCAGTCATCAAGCAGCAACACATCCGTCCTTGCCAGCTGCACCAGCCACTTGCCAAACGTCCCATTGCCATGACGGATGCGCAGTTCCCCACCCAGTCGGGGGACCCATTGGTAATACGCAGAGTACCCCCGCCGACAGGCGTACTGGGCCAGCGCACAGGCCAGCCAGGACTTCCCCGCCCCGGTGGGGCCGGTGATCAACACACTGTGCCCACTGTCAATCCAGTCACCCAAAGCCAGACTCATCACCGCCTTGCGATCCACACCACGCCCGACGCGGGTATCCCAATCCTCAATGCTGGCCTGGTTGTACTTCAGCTTGGCATCTTTAAGCAGTCGGGTCTGGCGTTTGTCATTGCGCCAGTGGACTTCACGGTCCACCAGTAGCGCCAAGCGTTCTTCAAAGCTGATGGCCGTCATGCCAGCCTGGCTGAGTTGCTCTTCCAATCCCAAGGCCATGCCGGCCAGGCGCAGACCGCGCAGTTGTTCAATCGTCGTATTCATCATCATGGGGGTGCCTGTTGTCGCTGTGGTTGCTGTTGTCATGGGTAATAACCGGGGCCGCGTACATGCGCGTGCTGCGGACTGGTCCACTCAGGCTGGGTGGGTTGCACCTGGTCCCGCCCATTGACCAGAATGTCGCGTACATGGGTGCTGTTGGTCGTGCCCAGCTCCAGTGCCACCACACAGGCGGCCTCCAGCCGTGGCCTAGTAAAACGCTTGGCCAATGCCAACAAACCCAGACAGGCCCGGTAGCCGTGTTCAGGGTGTTTGCGGGTTTCCAGTAGACGCGTCACCAACGCACCGGTGGCCGCGCCAATGCTGTTGCCCCAGTGGATCAGCCGCTCTGGCGTCCACTCCATATGCGCACGATGCGCCGCAGACAGGTGTTCGGGCGGTGGTGAAGCCCCCCTTGTGCGCACAGCGCAGGTGGGACGCTACACGCTGCCCTCGGTGCAGCACCTCTACCGCGCGTGCCGTGACACGGGCCTCAAGGACTTGCCCGACCAGCGACTGCGGCACGCTGTAGCGATGCCCCTCAAACTCGATGTGCTGGTCAATATGCACCCGCACGGTCTTGTAAACCGCCAACTCCCAGGTTTGGACCGGCAAAGGTTGCAATGCGGGTGCGTCCAATTGGGCAAACGCACTGGCGCGGCTGCCCGGCAGCTTCTGAAACGCTTTGGCATTGAGTTGTGCCAAGAGCGGAGCAATGGCTTCGTTGACGTCATCGACCGTTGCAAACTTCTGGTGGCGCAGTCGCATCAGAATCCAGCGTTCCACCACTTGCACGGCGGATTCAACCTTACCTTTGTCCTGCGGGTGGTACGGGCGTGCTGGCAGGAATGAGGTGCCGTAGTGCCGTGCAAAGTCGAGCACCGTTTCATTGGCACGGGGTTCATACCGGTCTGCATTGGCGATCAACGCCTTGGGGTTGTCGGGCACGATGAGCTGAGGCACACCGCCAATGAATCGCAATGCCTGGGCGGTGGCACCCAGCCAATCGGCCATGGTTTCGCGCGGTGTGGCACAGGCATAGGTGTAACTCGATGCGCCCAAAGCGGCGACAAAGATGTGGGCGCGACTGCCGTCTGTCAACGCGATCGTGGGGCCCGCGTAATCGATGAACAATTTCTCACCGGCGCGGTGGATCAGGCGCATGGAGCGTTTGAGGGTCTTGGCGTAGCGGCGGTAATTCTCGCAGAACTGAGAGTAACGGTGGATGGGCTGATCCGGGTGCTGGGCACCATGCTCCTCCCACAGCAGCATCAACGTCATGCCTTTGCGGCGCAACGCTTGGTGGATGAGGCCATAGTCGGGTTGCACGAAACTGCTGGCCCGCTGGGGGGTGCCCAGCAGTCGGTTGTGTAGTGCCGTGTCGTCCAGGGTCTGGATTTGCGCCCAGTCTAGGCCGGCGGTGTTCGCCAGGGTGATGTATTTGGTGACAACGCCTTTGGAGATGTGCAGGGCGGCGGCAGTTCGCTCATGGGAGAGCCGGGCTTCAAGTTTGAGACGTAGGACGTCGCGTATCTTGCGCATATTGATCCTTCGGGTATCGGGCATGCCTACTTCCAGCAAAGCTGGCGAGGCTACCTCGAGGGTTAGGGAAATATGCGCAACATCACACGCTGCAGGAGCCGATTCCGGTCTCGTGACCGACCGTTCCGACGTCGTGACCGGTCATTCCGGTCAACCCTGTAAATCGGTCACGGTCGTCCGGAATCAGTGTTCACGATTAACCGGAATCGTCGGTCACGATCCGCCGGAATGACCGGTCACGGTCATCCGGAATACCCACAGAGATAGCCAGATTGGAAGATGGGCGCACCGCTTCTGCGGCGGCAACACTTGAAGCCAGGGAACTCATTTTCGATGAAGTGGTGTTAAAAGCTGCGGTGGGCAATATAAGGCCGGATGTAACGGCGCTTCAAAAATCCGACCAGCTATTCATAGAAATAGCGGTGAATCATTTTGTCGATGAAGAGAAACGCGCCAAGTTGCTAGCACTCGATATACCGACAGTGGAAATCGCTTTGGATTTAATCCGTCACGAAGAATGGGATTGGGACAAGCTGAGTGAATTGGTTATTCAATCGTTGGAGAATAAACAGTGGTTGGTCTTTCCAGACTTGGCAGAACTTCGCGCAGAAGCCAAATCCAAAGCAATTGCCTTGGCACAAGCTTTACCGCCTCCCCATGTAGCTAACAAATGCACCAAGCAACGGGTTATGCTTGGCGGTGCAACCGTGTATGTGTACCTCTGGGATGATGCCATCACCGTCAGAAAATATGGGCTGATGCATTACGACTATTTCAAAGAGTTCGCGCGGCTGATGCGTCGTATGGGCGGGCTGTGGGGAGATCATAATGATACTTGGCGACTACCTCGCAATGTGGCAGAGCCGTTGATGCATGGTCTGCATAAGCTACAAGGGGCTGCCTCAGAAAACCGAATTTAACGCACATTAGCTGGTCAAGTAGCCCAAGGGGGTCTCGCCCTCAGGCCACTCGACCAGGTAGCCGCACGTGGATGAAAAACCATGCTGTACGGAGCTGCGTGTGATGTATACTTAGCTCAGGCAGGTAAAGCCTGGGTTAACTGCGATACTCACAAGGCGTCGTAAGCGCGCTGCAAGCGCGTCAGTTCCAGGGTCTGCCCCACTTTCGATGGCCTCGCAAAAGCGAGGCCATCTGCTTTATGGAGATTAGGATTGGCACAATTGGTGTACGTCGATGAGAGCGGTGATCTCGGCTGGTCATTCGACAAGCCCTATGGCCAGGGGGGCTCTAGTCGCTATCTCACCATTGCAGCGGTCTTGTTACCTGAGAGCAAGAATCACCTACCTGAACGCAAAATCCGGCAACTTTACAAAAATTGGAAATGGGACACTGCTCGCGAAAAAAAGTGGGTAGACATGCCTGATGTATCCCGTGAGGCATTTGCCCGTTCAGCGAGCAATCTTGCTTTAACACATGCCGACATCGAGTACAGAGCAATCGTGGTGGCAAAGGAGCGTGTACAGCAATCCCTCCGCGCTGACCCGAATAAACTCTACAACTGGATGCTCAAGCTGCTCTTGCTTGATAAGCTCGTTCAACACGAGCGGGTCGTATTGGTGCCAGATCCAAGGTCAATCAAGGTGTCCAATGGCAAGATGCTGGATCACTACTTAGAAATGGCTTTGTATGAAAAAGGGGCCGTGACCCACCTGGAAGTTACACCCTTACTGATGTTACGCAGTAGCTGCGAGAAGCAGCTGTAACTGATCATAAGCCGCGCGGGAGGCGTTGATCAGTAACTTGCGGCAAAGTGCGAATGGGTTCTTCTGCGTCTTGATGCTCAGGCATTCA
>NZ_PDZH01000191.1 GCF_002735695.1 Chitinimonas sp. BJB300 | reverse complement strand
AATGAGATTCATGTTTATCACCCCAGATTCTCCGGCAGAAACACCGGATGGTTGCACACCCAGGGGTGGAAACTATTGAACGCTGTTTACCCCTGGAATCTGGAAAGTTTTGCACGCTGTTTTACAACTTAGTATCCCCTTTTTGGGTTTCCCTGATGCAATCTGTGATTCCACCTCGTCGATTACCTCAACAGCCTCTGCCTTTTGCTCGGCTGTCAGCGGAGCATTCTGAATTTCGTCGCGCAGCGCCTGGATATGATTTGACAGGGCGCTTACCATAGTCACCGTATTGACCGAGTTGTCTGTCGAGTGATTGTTCACCCGAGCATTGCTGCCATTAATGTTGTACGTGATGTGCTGTATGGCTCGCTTCGCTTCACCGCTCCTAGCAAAAACGCCTGAATGCTCTTCATTGGGATTGTCGTTGGTCAGGACATATTCCTTGTAATCGCGGCCTAACGGAATGAGTAGTTGCCGAGTTAAGCTGTGGAGTTCGCCAGTCAGATTGCTTCCGACCGTATAGTAAGTGTGGGTGAAATTAAGCAGTTGATTCGGCTCACGTGCATATTTCTGGACGAGCAACCACTTCAGCCCGAGGACTTGGTCAGCGTCTACAGGCCATACAAGCCGCGCAGAACCAACCATGCAGCGTTGAGTTTTGGAACTCTCGTCAAGAAATCGCTCGACGTCCAGGTCAGCTACCAGTCGCAGGTTCAAGGACTACAGCGATGAATCCGCGAGAAGTCGAGCAAAGGTTAGAAAGTGCTGTTCGAAGGTCTGCCATGTTGAGGCCTGCATGTCGAGCAGCGCATTGTTGATGCGCTTAAACAGCAGATCTCTATTCGTCATCCGCTTCTAATTCCTTCAGCCTTGCTTCTGCAGCCTTCTCAATCACCGCGGTTCTGAAAGTGTCTTTCATCTGCTGGATCAGTGGTCCTACGATTGTGTTTCCTACGTAGGCGCCAAGTCGCTCATTGATCAAGCGCTCAGATTCAACGATTGCCGCCTCAATACTTTCTGGATTTTCCGGATTGAAGTCCAAGGTGCCGAGTTCGCCGCTGACAGCCTCAAGCGCTGTTTGCGCTTCCGATAGTGTCTTCTGTAGGGAATCGAGTCCTGTGATGCTAAACATGATGACGCCTTATTGTCAGTGGATAAAGTTTGCGTTGCGCGTCGCGGCAATTATACCGTCAAGTGCTTAAGGCTCATTTGCGATGAGTAGCAGTGGACGTCATATGTGCGGGCGCAACCTGGTATCCGAAGAAATTCGCTCGAATTCCGCTTTCGCCGCTCCTACGGAATTGTCCGAAATCTGAATCGCACCCTGATCGACGCGTTAATGGCCACCAGGGGCGACAAATTCCGAATCGATAGGGTATGGGTGCTGTATAAGGCCTTGTTGCCTTCTACGCCGTTTATGAAGAAAAGCGCTATCTGTCCGGGCAGAGTAGGGCACGCCTCAGAAAACGGGTAGAGTCGAGATGTGACGCGGTGGCTTTAGGCTCTGCATATCTGTTGCCGCCCCTTTCGTTTAGCGGTGTCTCATTAGCGTAACCGTGACTCCGTTTTCACATCCCGCTCATCGAACCGGACGTGCGCTTCTAACGCATCCGGCTCTCGGACAAAACATCATGCCTTCGCCCACGGAAGGCCTTGCGGAAGCTTTGGTAGACGAATGAGTCCAAGCTGCTCATAAAAGTACTCATCGGGGTAGCGCTTAATACCCTTGCCGTGCTGCTTGTGCTTCTTGCAAAGCCACCGGCGAAGCCGGGTGGTGGTGTACTTGTCAATGAATCGATAGGCAGGAGTAACCGGACCAAGACAGAAGTAATTGGCCCATCCACCTAATTTCTGATTTAAACGCGTCACCATTTCCCCGGCATCCAGCCATTCTAGGTTTCTGCTTGTCTGGACATGTATCGCTTCGATCATGCGCTTAATACTCTTCTTCGAAGGGCGGGTGGCTATATAAGGCCTCCCATTCTTGGACGAGTAGCGTCGACCAAAGGTATACCCCAAGAAATCGAACTCACCCTCGGGTAAACGGCAGGTACGGGTTTTGTCTTCATTCACCGTGAGCTTCAGCTTCGTCATCATTTGTCGCATAGCGTCCAGCGCCACTTTGGCGCGGCTACCCTTGCAGCAAATGACCAAATCGTCTGCGTAATTGACGATTCGAGCGCTGAGCCGCTGTTCCAAGCCCGCTTTCTTCCATCCCAGGATAAACCGTCGCATGTACAGATTGGACAGTAAGGGTGAGATTGGAGAGCCTTGCGGAATACCTTGCTTGATATCGCGGTTGGTCGTTGTGCGTTTCTTTCGACCCCGTTTGTCAACCTCTTCTACCGGAGCGTCGAGCCACATCTTCACCAGATGCAGCACTTGCCGATCAATTACCCGGCGCGTAACCGATTTCATGAGTTCGACGTGCGGAATCGTGTCGAAGTAACCGGACAGATCGGCGTCTACTACATCCTTGTAGCCGCTGGTCAATAGCCCATGTACTTCGCGCACTGCGCTTTGTGCATTTCGGTTCTGTCGGTAGGCATGTTGTTCTGGTGGCAGATCGGCCTCGAAGATAGGCTCCAAGACCAGCATCGCCGCCGTCTGACATACCCTTTCCGCTAGTCGCGGTATGCCAAGCGGTCTGAGTTTGCCATTTGGTTTCGGAATGAAAACCCTTCTTACCGCTTCCGGGCGGTATGTTCTCTCCCGGAGCTGTTGCGCCAGTTCCCCAAGCCAGCGCTCCTGCCCGTACTGCTCGACATCATCGAACGTTAGCCCGTCTACACCCGGTGCCCCCTTGTTGGCACGGCAGCAGGCGTAGGCGTGCCGTAGCACATCCGTTCGACAGATCTTGTCGTACAGGGCGTAGAAGCGAAACTCGGGTTCTTCCTTCGCTTTCGCATGTAACGCTGTTTGCAGTTTCTGAACGCTAATTGGAGTTGCTAGGTTTCCCAATCTCCTGTCCCTTCCCACTTTCAACGTTGGTTCTGAACTGAGGCCCCTTTCCTCCACTGGCATTACCCAGCTTCCTCGGTACTACGGGCCTCTCCGCCACCCCAGTGCGCCCGGCCTGTCCGTCACCGGCTTCCGGTTGGTCTTTAGCTTGACCACGCACGGGGCTTCCCGTGTTGCATCGGTCTTCCTCTTGTATGCATGCTGTCGCCACTACCCCGGCGGAACCATAGAGTGCATGTTTCGCTCACTTCCCCTACGGTGACAGCCTTCCCCGAAATATTGGCGGGTCGGCTTCCGCATCGCGTCTTTCGAGGCCTGCTCAGCGTTCACTCACGTTACTGCCTGCATACTCGCCAAGTCACTAATATGACCCTCTACACCGAAGGCTTCAGCCGCTTCGTTACCTCCACGACTGCTCCGATTGCTACCGGCTGGAGCGAAAGTTGCCGGGCGGGGTTCGCACCCGCTGAAAGACCGTGCCTTTGCACGGCGCACAACGCAAAGTACGTTAAGCTTGTGTCCTGGACTGGAAACGGAGCGCAAGCATGCTGGAGTATGAACTCACGCTACATCACACTGGCTTAATACTGTGGGGTGACCGTGCAGCGCTGGAGCGCCTATATGGCTTCGTTGGCCATGTGGTGGATGAGAGCCATATCATCGAGGACAAGGAAGGCTTCGTCCTTGGCCTCTGCTATGACCTCCGCAAAGCTTTTGAAGGGCACCGCGAGAACCGTTGGCGTTTTGAGGGCACCGAGGACCAATGCCGCATCTACGGCGTCAAAATACTGTGGCCAGTGCTGCTGATCCAGATGTCTTTGCTGCGTCGTGCCATGGGGAGCATACCAACCAACCGGCACGATCAAGCGATCATGTACGAACTTGAGCATGTGGTGGAATCCGCGTTACGCGCCGCGACACCGGCCACGGCCGACGACGTGTTACATGCGTCGTTCCGGGCTGGCACCGCGTCCTATACCCACATTGAAACCCTGCTGGACAGCCGTTGTTACTACTTCATAAAGCTATCTGCCAAGGAACGGCAGCACGTGCTTGCGAAACTGATGGAGACGTTCGATCCGGTTTACCAGTCACTTGCCGAGGTCGGCGCGATCCTGCGGCCCGGCATTATTCCGCCCAGTGCTTTTCTGGGAAGCCGTCAGGAATGGCCAGACTTCGAATGGTAGTGGGCGCCCAGGCTCCACCGTTTGCTCGTCTCGTTCAGTGGAATGAATGCCCTTCGCGAAAAGCACGGCGAAGCAGCTCCACAGGACGCACTGGGCGGGCGCAAGGGCTACTCCCAAACAAGCCCCAAAACTCATAATTGTGTGCCCTTCACACGTGTCAAAACCAACCCACACCAGCCGCTCCACTATGCCAACGCACCAAACATAAAAGTTGTTCCCAACTTACTCTTTTAATTCGCTTGAATTCTTGATGGTTAAACCATAAGTTGGCTATGGATTACCCAGTCGCTTGACGGTGCTCATTTCCACCAATGAGCGCATTTGCGTGATGGCGGTACCATTCAGTTGTAACAGACGCTCTGGTGCAGGCAGACCCTGATGGATCAATACGGCGTTGATGCTCTCCAAGTTTGAAAGCACGACAAGTTGTTCCAGCGTAGCGGTATCTCGTATGTTACCGGGCTGATCTGGGTTGGCTTGTCGCCACTGCGCTGCTGTCATGCCGAACAACGCGACATTGAGCAGGTCTGCTTCGCTGGCGTAGACGACGACTGACTGCTTCTTGTTCAATACAGAAGGAATCAAACGCTCCTTGATCGCATCGGTATGGATGCGATAGTTGACCTTGGCAAGCGTACGCTGAAAGTTCCATTCCAGGGATGTTGTGAGCGCTTCTTCGTTCTTGAGCCGCTGAAATTCCCTAATCAGGTACAGTTTGAACTCAGGACTGAGCCATGAGCCAAACTCGAACGCAATGTCCTTGTGGGCAAACGTGCCGCCGCCACGACCGGCCTTTGCATATATGCCGATAGCGTCTGTTGCCTCTATCCACTTCTTCGGTGACAGGGAAAAGCTGTTTAGTCCAGCCTGGTTCTTAAACCTCTCGAATTCGAGAGGTTTAAATGCTGGGTTGTAGAGTTGTTCCCAAATGCCCAGGA
>NZ_PDZH01000190.1 GCF_002735695.1 Chitinimonas sp. BJB300 | reverse complement strand
AACCGGGCGATGTGCATCAATTGGAGGCAGATTGACCTCAACTGCTCCAACCGCCCGGTGCGGACCCGCATGCCGGGTGGTGTGGCAGGGGTCGGCCAGAACATCTGGTCGCCCCTATGCCGATTGATTTTTCAGGCGCATGATGCCTCTGTGACATACGATATTTGGCTAAAGTTACTTCAAATTTAATCAATAATTTAATAACAGATTTCATAAGACTTACCTTGAATTCGACCGCTTTGTTTGATTGACTGGTTGTGAGTCTTTTGGTGTTTCACCCGCCTGACGGGTACCCGGAAAGAAGCCTCGGCTAGCTGGCGAAACAAGATGTGATAAAAATATCAAGTCTGTATATATTTGATTTGGAAGAGGATATTTTTTGACCAATGCGTTTTCGCTTGGCAGTCGAGGTTTTTTGTTGGTGCTCTAGCATCACCATCCACTCACTACCAAGGAAACACACCATGCGTTATTTGAATCGCACTCGGCTGTTGACCCCCTTGCTTGCTACCTTGCTCGCCAGCCTGTCTGGTACTGCCCTTGCCCAATCCACCGTAGAGCTAGGTACGAGCGATACAGTGATCAATATTCTGCGAATGCAGCGAGACAAGCTCGCGGTGCCTAACTACCGTGCCATGGATGGCCAATCGTTGGCTGTCGAAGTCAGGGACTTTTATGACAAGGATGGATTGGTCTCCATTTCCGGCTACGCCAAGGAGAGCAAAAACTCGGTGTTCTTCCTGAAAGGGACACGATCGCAACTGCATGGCTACCTAGCTCTGCATGATAAGCGTACCGCTTATGAATATCGTACCGACGAACATGGCGTAGTGAAGGTGACGCCCGTACCTATCACCAAGGTCTACCCTGATTTTGATGAAGGTTTCCAGCGGCGTTTAGATAAAGTATTTGAAGGGGAGGGGCTCGCAGTTATTCATCCCGTATATAGCACCATGGCTTTGCAGCAGGCACCGCACATTGGGCCCTATCCTGGCGTGGATGTCACCAGGTTGGAGAGCAAGCCGGGTAGTCCGTGGGTGTTTTATTTGAATACCACCGCCGTCATGAATGGCTCTACACCACTGAATGGGGTGACGAAGGAACAGATGTACCGGACCTGGCAATCGGTGGCGGACCAGTATTCGATGCTCAAACTCAATGTCACGACCAATCGCCAAGTCTATGATGCGGCGCGCGCAGCGAATCCGTTACGTACAGGTATTATCAATTACGTTAACCAGGATGGTCGTTCCTACGCACCTATTCATTCGTTTGGCACGACGTCCGCCGGTACGTTGTTCCGCAATCCCGCTTCGGGTTGGGACTACGGTTACGGTATTGGTATGACTGCCTCTCATGAAGTGGGCCACCAAATGGGTATGCTGCACGATGGCGGTGGGCAGGGCGGTGAATATTTTGAGGGGATTCCTGCTTTTCAGTGGTGCCCCATCATGGGTAATTACTGGTATGGCGGTGGCTGGGCAAACCAGCTATTTACCTGGAGCAAAGGTGAATATGCTACGGCGAGTAACCAGGAAGACGACCTGCGCATTATGAATGTCGAAGAAAACGTTCCTTACGCTGACGACGACAATGTGAATGGCAAAGCACTGGTGCTACGTACCGGTGGTGAACTTAACCCGGCTGACAACTGGGGGCAGATCGAGCGCACCACCGATACCGATACCTTCACATTCAGCCTTACCGCGACCGGTACGCTCAACTTGCGTGTTGACCCAATCGAATACCTGCGCATGCTGGATGTGGACGCCACGCTTTACAACGCGGAAGGCCAGGTCGTAGCGAATAGCAATTTGCCTGTTAACCGTTCTGCGGAATTTGTTGGTTTGAGCCTGCCGGCAGGCAGCTACCGTCTTGTTATTCAGGGCGGTGCGGAAGGCACGCCGCAGAATGGGTTTTCCAAATACTCGTCGTTGGGCTTTTATGCGTTGAAAGGCACGCTCAGCACGACAGGGGAGCCACCATCTACACCATTGACCAGTGGTGTGCCTATGCCCAATCAAGCCGGCGCAACCGGCAGCTGGACCTATTACCGCATTGCTGTACCTAACGGGAGTACAGCGTTGAATGTTTCAATTGCCGGTAACAATGGCGATGCCGATATGTTCGTGCGGGCCGGAGCAATACCAAGCGGCACGGTTTATACCTGTAAGGCCGATGGGCCCACCAGTGCTGAAGGTTGTACGGTGAATGCGCCGGGGGTGGGCACCTACTACGTCGGTGTCTACGGTTATGCGGCCTATAACGGGTTGACTGTGAAAGCAACGGTAAGCCCTTAAGAACCTGTCCACGGTTTCGTGAACCAGGGCAAGACAAGGCGAAACCAATGCAAGAATCGGCATCGTGGTCGCATTGAAAAGGCTAGTATCAGACAAGCACACTGAGCGGCACTTGAGTGGGTATCGCGATCAATAGCGGTGCACCGCAATAACCATCACTTCGGTTGCAATGCCAAGGGCCTGTTCACAATTGATCGTGAGCAAGCCCTTGTCTTACACGCTGCATGCGGATGGCGATTACGCCACCAGCCATTGTGGTGCGCTGGTGGTGGGAAAGCCCTTAGAACCCGCTTACGATCTGTCATGAGCAGCTGTCAGCAGGGTGAAGCGCAGCACATGAACCCTGATCACGGCTGCGCAGTAAGATCGTAAACAGGTTCTCAGCCAGCCATGCCGTTGTGGCGCAGTAAGGCATCGATTGCAGGTGTCCGTCCACGAAACGCCTTGAAGCTTTCCATGGCTGGGCGGCTGCCGCCTACTGCCAGGACTTCGCGGCGGAACTTCTCGCCAATCAGCTTGATTTGCTCTGGCGCTTCTTCAAAGGCTGCGTAGGCATCCGCGCTCAGCACTTCTGCCCACTTATAGCTGTAGTAACCTGCTGCATAGCCGCCAGCAAATATATGGCCAAAAGAGTGCGGGAAGCGGTTCCACTCGGGTGGGTGGTTCACTGCAACTTCGGCGCGAATGCGACCGAGCAATTGCAGTACGCTCTCGCGACTGGCATCAAAACGGCTATGCAGTTCCATGTCGAACAGGCCGAATTCCAATTGACGCGCCGTGACCATACCGCTTTGGAAGTTCTTGGCTGCCAACATCTTGTCGAACAGCGCCTGGGGCAAGGGCTTACCGGTTTCGGCGTGGGCTGTCATGGTGACAACGCGGTCCCATTCCCAGCAGAAATTTTCCATGAACTGGCTAGGTAGCTCGACTGCGTCCCATTCCACGCCGTTAAGGCCAGCCACACCCAGATCGCCAACCTCGGTCAGCAATTGGTGCAGGCCATGACCCATTTCGTGAAATACGGTAATCACTTCGTCGTGGCTGAAGGTGGCGGGGCTGCCGTCCATGCCGCGGCCAAAGTTGCAGGTCAGGTAAACCAGTGGGGTTTGTATGCCATCGGCCTTGTTGCGCCGGTTACGGGCGTCATCCATCCACGCGCCGCCACGCTTGCCTTCGCGTGCATAGAGGTCGAGGTAAAATTGGCCGACCAGTTTGCCTTCCGCATTCACCAGCCGGTAGAAGCGTACGTCCTCGTGCCACGTCGGTGCCGTGTCCAACTCGGCCTTTAGGCCGAACAGCGATTGGATGACATTGAACAAACCCGCCAGTACACGTGGTTCGGTGAAGTATTGCTTTACCTCTTGTTCCGAGAAGCTGTAGCGCGCTTCCTTGAGTTTTTCGCTGACATAGGCCAAGTCCCATGCGGCTAGTTCAGCCAGACCCAGGTTGTCCCGGGCAAAGGCTTCGAGTTCGGTACGGTCGCGCTGGGCATAGGGTTTGGCGCGCTTGGCAAGGTCACGCAGGAAGGTCAGTACCTCATCGGGGCTATCGGCCATTTTGGTCGTTACGGAATAGTCGGCATAGTTGGCAAAACCCAGCATATTGGCCAGTTCCTTACGCAGTACCAAAATACGGTCAATGGCGGCGGAGTTGTCGAGTTCCGGTTTACCGAGTTCAGATGCACGGGTGGCATAGGCGCGGTAGAGGGTTTCGCGTAGCTGACGGTTATCTGCGTAGCTTTGCACGGGCAGATAGCACGGCATTTGCAGCGTCAGTTTGTAGCCGGGTTTGTTTTCTTTTTCGGCTGCTGCACGGCACATGCCGATTACATCCTCAGGCAGGCCGACAAGGTCGGCTTCCGACTCGATATAAAGGGCATAGGCATCGGTCGCATCAAGCAGGTTTTGCTCGAACTTGGCGGACAGCGTCGCCAACTCTTCCTTAATGGCTGTAAAGCGAGGTTTGTCGGCATCGCTGAGTTCAGCACCACCGAGGCGGAAGTCGCGCAAGGCGTTGTCCACGATGCGTTGGCGGGCAGGGCTGAAACTAGCAAATGCGGGGCTGGTTGCCAGTTTTTTGTACTGGGCGAATAGCGCCAGATTCTGCCCGACCTCTGCGCCAAACTGGCTCAGCTTGGGTAAGTTGGCGTTGTAGGCTTCCCGCAGCGCCGGGGTGTTGACTACCGCCTGCATATGACCGACCTGGCCCCAGGCGCGGCTCAGTTTCTCGGTCGCATCATCCAGTGGGGTGACAAACTCATCCCAACTTACCGGTCTGACGACTTCGGCGGCTTTGACGGCAGCGCGGGCGTCCTCCAGCAATTTGTCGATAGCGGGCGTGATGTGTTCAGGCTGGATATCGGCAAAACGTGGCAGAGCAGAGAAATCGAGTAACGGATTGGGGTTGCGCATGGGTCTGGGTCTCGGAAGCGATAGGCTGATTTTAATCATGGACGTTACCACTCTGGCCACCGGAGCTTGGCGTCGGCTATTTAGCTTTTGATGGGGGCGAGAGTGTTAGAAAGCAAGCCATTCTGCTTAGAATTTACGTGAATTGTTCCAGCACGGTCGTATCCATAGGGGGAGCGGTAGCAAACTGTCCACATCCTCAGAGCCTGTTCAATGTCTGCTGCGCGTTGGCGATACAGCGTTGAAAACACCTTCGGAATGCGCATTTACACTTAGTAACTGATGTTACGCAGTGCATACGCTAACCTGTCGCCATGAAGAACAAAGAACTCGATTTGTACACCGACTATTTGCTGAGCACGTTTGGCGCGGCGACAGCAACGGGCTTGTCGGCGATG
>NZ_PDZH01000018.1 GCF_002735695.1 Chitinimonas sp. BJB300 | reverse complement strand
CCGTTCGACTTGCATGTGTAAAGCATGCCGCCAGCGTTCAATCTGAGCCAGGATCAAACTCTTGAGTTCAATCTCTGTTTTTTGAAACAATACTGACTTTTGCAAAATCAAAACCACAAAATGGTTTCAATCATTACGTAAGCCTTGGCTACTAGCCAAGCGCCTACGCTTATCGGTTGTATCTTGTTAAAGAGCGTTTGCTTCTTCAGACTAACTCCGCTACACTCATTCGTTTCGCTTCGTTTTTGTCTGCGTCAGCAGCAGAGAGGCGAACTATACGCACCGCCCCAACACGCGTCAACACCCCAAACACAACTTTCTGCTCAACCCTTCCAACAAAACAAATAAACCTCTGATTCGTAACAAATCACCACACAAAAATAATTAGCACACAGCCAACAAACCGCGGCCCGCTGTCGTTGTAACGTTCAAAACTCTGTCGAAATACATTGAAACTACCACTGACTTACAACCAAAGCCTCCCTGTACAGACAACTCAAGAAATTTCCTATATAAGTTTAGTGTTTCATTCTTTAGAGGCTTGTCTAAGCTCCCACTCAGCCAACCTAAGCCGGTACTCCTGTAGCTCCTCACTGTAAAAATCAAAAATACATGGGTCACAGCCACTGTTACAGCACTCACCAGGGGACGGCGCGATTGGCTCAACGGGGCGGGGGTCTTCATCCGACAGCTTGTTTTGCATTGGATACATCATTGATCACTCCTACTACCCGGACGAATAAACTGCTTCTGTTAGAATTGCCCGCATGACTTATCAAGTTCTCGCCCGCAAGTGGCGCCCAAAATCGTTTTCGACGTTGGTTGGCCAAGAGCACGTGGTAAAAGCCTTGAGCAACGCATTGGAAAGCCAGCGCCTGCACCACGCCTATCTACTCACGGGTACCCGTGGAGTAGGTAAGACCACCATTGCCCGGATTCTCGCCAAGTCGCTCAATTGCGAGTCCGGCATTACGGCCTCGCCCTGTGGGCGCTGTGACGCCTGCTTGCAAATTGATGCTGGCCGCTTTGTAGACCTACTGGAAATCGATGCCGCCTCAAATACCGGCATCGACAATATCCGTGAGGTGCTGGACAACGCCCAGTACTCACCTACCCAGGGCCGGTTCAAGGTCTATATCATCGACGAAGTTCATATGCTCTCCAAGAGCGCCTTCAATGCGATGCTAAAAACGCTGGAAGAGCCACCCAGCCATGTGAAATTCATATTGGCGACCACCGACCCACAAAAGGTCCCGGTTACTGTATTGTCGCGCTGCCTTCAGTTCTCCTTGCGGCAGATGCTACCTCCACAGATAGCAAAGCATCTACAGCAGGTACTGGATGCTGAGGCTATTCCTTACGAGATTGAAGCTCTCACACTACTGGGCCACGCGGCGGCCGGCAGTATGCGAGACGCACTTTCATTGCTGGACCAAGCCATTGCCTACGGTTCAGGCAAGGTGGAAGAAGCCGGAATTCGCACCATGCTGGGCGCAGTGGATCAGTCCTATTTGTATGACCTACTGGAGCAGTTAGCCAATCAGAATGGAGCGGGGCTTATGGCCGCGGCAGAACAATTAGCCGTTCGTGGCATTGCCAGTGATGCCATCTTACAAGAACTCTCCAGTCTGCTTCACCTGCTGGCATTGATGCAGACCGTACCCACTGCGATTACGCAGGACCACCCCCAATATTCAGCACTCAATGCCTTAGCCCCCCGCTTCAGCATTGAGCAAGTGCAACTGCTATATCAAATTACCCTGCATGGCAGACGAGACCTCGCGCTTGCACCCGATGAGTTCGCAGGCCTGAGCATGACACTGCTGCGCATGCTTGCGTTTGCACCTACTCGCCGCCTAGCTTCGGCGGAAGCACCAGTCGCACCGGTTAGTCATCAAGAGAGCCCGACCAAGCCAACTGCCTCAGCAATCGCCGCCACGCCTGTCATTCAAGCCGCAGAACCGGCCAAGCCATCTGTTGCAAAGACGATGCCGTCAACCGCAGCCTCCACGAAAAAGGCTATTGGCGCAGAGTTGCTTCAAGAAATGCAAGCGCCGCCACCGTGGGAAAGTATGCCTGCCAACGAAGCTGCACCTCGGCCGGATGATGCCCCAAACGATACGCATAGCGATGAGAACCAACGTGGCTTTGATGGTAATTGGCCGAAATTACTCAAGCAGATTCGACTTGGCGGTCAAGCGGGCATGCTGGCCCAGCATGCCGAACTAGTTGCCTTCACGGGACTGCATTTCGAGTTAGCAGTGGCCGATACACATCGCGTGGTAGCCGGCCCTGAATATCGCGAAAAACTGGAACAGTCGCTCGGGCAACACTTCGGTGAGCGCGCCACGATCAAGATAAATGTCGGCGGTGCTACAGAATCAACACCAGCAGCCTTACAGCAACGCGAGCGGGCGGCACGGCTGGCTGAAGCGGAAGTCGCACTCAATGCCGACCCCTTGGTGCAAGCCCTGATTTCCGAGTTCGATGCCACCATCCTGCCTGAATCCATACAACCGCGTACAGAGCCTATCTAGAGTGCGCAACCCAACTCTTATCTAAACAAAGGAATAACCATGTTCAACAAAGGCGGCCTGGGCAATCTGATGAAGCAAGCCCAACAAATGCAAGACAATATGAAAAAGGCCCAGGAAGAATTGGCCAATATCGATGTAGAAGGACAGTCTGGCGCCGGCATGGTCAAAATTGTGATGAACTGTCACCATGCCGTGAAGCGCGTGAGCATCGACCCCAGCGTGATTGACGACGACAAGGAAATGCTGGAAGACTTGATTGCCGCGGCATTCAACGATGCGCTACGCCGGGCCGAGCAAACCTCACAGGAAAAAATGGCTGGCTTCTCAGCAGGCTTGAACCTTCCCGCCGGCATGAAGCTACCGTTCTGATACGTGTAGCCGCCGTCAAATCAGCGCTTTATGAAGACCCCCTCCCCGCTCAGTCAATTGATTGATGCATTACGGGTACTACCAGGTGTTGGGCCGAAGTCGGCTCAACGCATGGCCTACCATCTGCTGCAGCGCGATCAGGCAGGGGCGAGCCAATTAGCGCACGCTTTGGCAAATGCCCTCACCAGCTTACGCAACTGCGCGCGTTGCAACACTTTCACCGAACACGAATTGTGTGAACTGTGCGCAGCCCCGGGTCGCGACGATCAACAACTCTGTGTTGTAGAAATGCCGGCGGACTTGCTGCGCATGGAGCAAACCCTGGCATTCAAAGGTCGATACTTCGTTTTAATGGGTCGGCTCTCTCCTTTGGATGGGGTTGGCCCGGGGGATATTCACTTCGAAAAACTGCTGGCACGCGCTCAGGACGGCGTGGTGCAGGAGGTCATTTTGTCCACCAACTTTACCGTTGAGGGCGAAGCAACCGCACACTACCTAGCTGAGTTACTGCGCACACAGGGACTACGAGTCAGCCGAATTGCCCGTGGCTTGCCCGTGGGTGGTGAACTGGAACATGTAGACAGCAGTACCCTTGCCCAGGCGCTGATCGAGCGCCGTAGCCTTTGAGCTGCTGAATGCACTGCAACTATCTGGCGCATAAGGCTTGTCTTGTTGAAGCAATTGCCGTGAACCAAGTACACTCCCGCAACAATTTCCTAATCCCATGCCGTCACAGAGCGCACTAGATGACCGCCTCCGTTAAACCGGCCCAAACGCGAAGCGTAGTGCCTTTTGAAATCAAGAGCACTGCACTTAATCTCATCGCATTCAGCCCGAAGACTGCTGACCTCACTACCCTGGAAACTGCACTAGGGCAGAAATTTGGTGGCAGCGATAATTCGTTTGATGGCGATGCGGCACTGATCGACCTGAGCGACTGGCCGACTGAGGCCGGTGCGCCCAATTTATCTGCCCTGGTCACCCTGTTAAGGCGTGCCGGCATGCAGCCGTTAGCCATCCGCGGCACTGGGGGCCTAAACCGTGAAGCGATTGCTGACACCGGCCTTGCCCTGTTGCCCGGCCTTCCTCCTAAGGAAAACAGACCAGCTGCGCGTGCCACCCCTACCGAGCCCGCAGCTTTACCCAGCGGCACCATGATCATCGACAAACCAGTACGTAGCGGACAACAGGTCTACGCACGAGGTGGTGATTTGATTATCCTGGGCTTGGTCAGCCATGGCGCAGAAGTCATTGCCGATGGCAACGTCCATGTCTATGCACCACTACGTGGCCGCGCGCTTGCAGGTGCACGTGGTGATCGCTCAGCACGAATTTTTACCCATTGTATGGAAGCCGAGTTGCTCTCAGTGGCCGGGGTTTACCGCGCTATTGACGAAGCCCTACCCCACAGCATCAAGAGCCTACCCACCCAAGTCCGCCTGGATGGGAATCGGCTAGTGATGGAAGCCATGGACCTAGACTGATGCCTAACGATATTGCAGCGTTGCCAAGCAGCGCACTCCATTTAGAAAACTCAGGAAAAACCAACGTGGCAAAAATCATCGTCGTTACCTCTGGCAAAGGCGGGGTCGGTAAAACCACGACCAGCGCAAGCTTTGCCTCTGGGCTCGCCTTACGCGGCAAGAAAGTCGCCGTGATCGACTTCGACGTCGGCTTGCGTAATCTTGATCTCATCATGGGTTGCGAGCGGCGCGTCGTGTATGACTTCGTCAATGTCATTCAGGGCGAAGCCTCGCTACGCCAAGCCCTGATCAAGGACAAGCATTGCGACAACCTATTTATCCTCCCCGCCTCTCAAACTCGCGACAAAGAAGCCTTGACGCGCGAAGGTGTGGAAAAAGTACTACAGGAACTCGCAGCAGATGGCTTTGAGTACATTATCTGCGACTCACCTGCCGGTATCGAAACAGGCGCGCTGTTGGCCCTTTACTTCGCAGAAGAAGCCATCGTCGTCACCAATCCCGAGGTATCGTCGGTACGGGACTCAGACCGCATCCTCGGCATTCTGGATGCCAAGTCAAAGAGAGCGGAAGAAGGTGGCTCAATCAAAGCGCACCTCTTGATCACACGCTATTCACCCAAGCGGGTCGAAGCAGGGGAAATGCTGTCTCTGGACGACGTGCAACACCTTCTGCGTATTCCTCTGATCGGCATCATTCCTGAATCGGAATCCGTATTGCAGGCCTCAAACAGCGGCACGCCGGCTGTACATCTAGAAGGCACCGACGTGGCGGAAGCCTACAAAGATGTCATCGGCCGCTTCCTGGGTGAAGAACTGCCCATGCGTTTTGTCGAAGCCCCCAAGCAGGGTTGGATCAAACGCTTCTTCGGAGGCTAAGGCATGTCAATTCTTGACTATCTGCTTGGCAACAAAAAGAAATCTGCCTCTGTGGCGCGAGAGCGACTACAAATCATCTTGGCGCATGAACGTGCGGGCAGCCGTGGCAGCCCCGATTATTTGCCCGATTTGCAGCGTGAGCTGATCGCCGTCATTTCCAAATATGTCGCCGTTGGCCAGGACGACATCAAGGTATCGCTGGAACGGCAGGATGACTACGATGTGCTGGAAGTAAATATCGTTCTGCCAGAGACTACGAAGCGCTAAACAAGGGAAGCCGGGATTTACCG
Organism: Chitinimonas sp. BJB300; assembly: GCF_002735695.1. Classification (GTDB taxonomy): domain Bacteria; phylum Pseudomonadota; class Gammaproteobacteria; order Burkholderiales; family Chitinimonadaceae; genus Chitinimonas. The sequence goes on along the minus strand of NZ_PDZH01000018.1, from coordinate 42,727 downwards.
GCTTCTCGCCATTAGTCAAACGCTAAACCGGCTACGAAGCCGGTGTCACGATTCGCCACCATGACCGATCACGCCGAAATCCCTGCGCAGGCCGAACGACCTGTTCAACTCGACAAGTTCCTCAGCCAGCGCGACACCGAACGTTGGTGCAAGCGCTTGTCACCTGAGCACCCTGCCACTGACTATTGGCTGTGTCACGAAGCCCGCATGCTGCAAAGCTTTCAGCGTGATAGCCGCTATGCAGCCCGTTTTGTAGCGGTAGATCTGGACAGACGTATGCTGGTCAGCGAAGCCAGCGGCCACCCACTTACCCACTGGCTTGCCACACCGGCAGGGGAGCTAGAGCACCCGTTCCAGCGTTCCAGCGATTTGGTACGGCTCATATTGGCCAGCCTACGTGCACTGGCACACCTGAACCGCTTTGGACTGGTACATGGTGGGCTGCGGCCTGATATCTTCGTGCTGGCACAGAATGACAAGGGCGAGATTGATTTTAATAGCCTGAAGCTGATTGACTTTGGCGTGGCGCGTAATCCGCAACAACGAATAGAAAAACCGCTGTTTATCGACCTGACCAGCCCCGATGCTGCTTATTTGGCCCCCGCGATGCGGGAAGCTGTACAACGCGACTGGCAAACCTACGCCAAACTTATCGGCGAGCACAGTAAAACCAGCTGGTATGAATTGAGCGAAACCGGCCGGCATCAATACGATAGCGTGCTGATCCCCGAACTCAGCATCAATTCACTCGATTGGCGTACCGACCTGTACGCGCTGGGCCATTGGTTTAAGCAAATCTCGCTGCATCGTATCGACTACTACAAAGATGCACACCAGGAAGCCCTGCCTGCGCTCATCAAGCGCATGCAAAAACCTGTGTTGTCAGGTGGTTTCACCAGCCTCGATAACTGCATCAAGGCCTTTGAATCCCTCGAAATAGACCAGCGCGCATTGGTCATTCCCGAAGCCCCGCAAACCGGTGCTGTATTCAGCATGCAACCCACCCCAGTTTTGCATGCTGCACAACTTCTGGCGGGTGCACCTACTTTACGGCTGGACGATGAGTTTTCGCCCGGCCCCAACACCTTGCCACGCGCTGACATCAAGTCCGTGTCAACAGGAAGCCGGGGCAAACTGATGGGAGTGGGCGTAGGTTTGATCATGGTAGCAGCAGTGGGCGCTGCCCTGCTCAGTTCCAAAGAACAGCATGCCAGCAAGCCGCCGCAAGCGCTGCAGCAAACGGCTTCAATGCCCGCTTTTGATAGCACCCCATTGGCCCCAACCCCCATTGCAGCGGCAGCGCCGATTCAAATACCCGAGACAACTGCATTGGCCGGCCTGAGATTGGAAGACCTACGCAGCGCAGCCGATGCCGGCGACCCAGCCGCACAAACCCAGTTGGGACTTCGCTATCGCAAAGGCCTGGGGGTGGCGGCAGACAACGAAAGAGCCGTCGCTTGGTATCGCCGCGCAGCAGAGCAAAACCATGCGGAGGCCCAGGCTTATCTCGGCTTTATGCTGATGACAGGGCGTGGCACACGTCGGGACGATGCAGAAGCCGTACGCTATTCTCGCTTGGCTGCCGAGCAAGACAACGCGACAGGACAATACAATCTGGCGCTGCTCTACTTGTCTGGCCGGGGTGTACCTGCCGATAAATTGGAAGCTTACCGTTGGCTGCAAAGGGCCGCTGAACGGGAAAATGGGGCCAGACAACGGTTGGAAGAGCTAAAACGCCAGCTTAGCCCAGCCCAACTGGCGGCGCTCGGTGTTCACTGAATTATCGGTTTCCACCACCCTACCCGGTCTTTTCGCAAACCAGGCCAGCAATCCCCTTTGGCTGGCTGGTTGCCCCTCTCGCCCCCAACGCCAAGTGCAGGCCCCCTTGCGTTGAGGGCAATCAAGTACGCGCTGGTATGCCTGTAAACCATCAGCGGGCTATATTGGTTTGACCATGAAATAAAGCAAGCGACAGCAATATTTGAATCAGCGGTGATCTAGGGCTACATCGAAAGGGGTAAAACCATGTTCGACAAGCTGTTCTCAATCACACCCTTTGGTACAGCTCTTTCATTGCTGGCGTTATGCGCATTACCGGTTGTAGCGGATGATAGTGTGGCCACGTCCACCCCAGAAAACATACAGAACATCATTTACCCTGCGCCAGAAAGTCCCACAGACCGCCGTTTTGACGACCTAGTCGAATTCCTGCAAATGGCGCTCGAACGCACGGTAAAGGAATACGGCCCCTATAAATTGATGCCCAGTACGTTCGTCATGAATGAGACCCGCTATATTATGGAAATAAAAAACAACACTGGCAAAATCAATGTGATATGGAGCTCTACATCGCCCGATAAAGAGAAAGACCTCCAAGCCATTCGGATTTCACTTCGTAAAGACCTGCTGGGTTATCGCATCGCTCTGATTAATGCAGGCAAACAAGCGGACATCGATAAAATAAAAACGCTGGACGACCTTAAGAACCTAAAAATAGGACAAGGAAGGGGTTGGGGTGACAATGCGGTTTATAGGGAAAATGGCATTTCGGTAAGCGAACATAATTACAAAGACCTGTTTCGGATGGTCACAGAGAAATACATAGACCTATTTCCACGTGGTATTACAGAGGTATTCGACGAATACGAACTTAACCATTCAGAACTGTCTGGCCTGAGTATTGAGCAGCACTTGGTAATTTATTACCTTTGGCCTTATTACTTCTTTACCAGCCGTAAAGACATCGTATTAGCACAGCGAATCGAAAAAGGCCTTCAAATGATGCTGGCGGATGGCAGCTTTGAGAAAGTATTCAATCGGCATAACAGCCAAGTCATTCTAAAAGCCAATCTGAAGAATCGCCGGATCATCCAGATTAAAAACCCCTTCCTACCGAAAGATGCACCCGTTGGATCGGGCAATATTCAACCGTTGGATGCTGCTCATAATGGGGTTTGAGTTTTTGCTCCCGACAAAAACGGTTATTCAATACTCATCTGATCAACATCTGCCGTTCGGTCAACCCTGTTCGTCAGGATAGCCATCAGACTCAAGCCAAAATGGAGTAGAGGGCATTTAGCCGCAGCTCACAGCCCCCCTACTTAAACCACAATAGATCTCTCAACACTACCTGCCGGGACACCCCGAGCAGATCAGCACCTTCATATCACCAAACGCAGCGTTGTAGCAATCCAACATAGGGTAATCCTAATACAGCAAAGCTTAATTCTCTAAGCAATCGGGTGTATACAGTCTGCCGTTTCCTTATCGCTCACCCAAATTAGTAACCCGATTGAGAGAAAAACATGCATACCAGCCGCCGCCTCGTAATGAGCGCCTTCGCTGCAGCCCTGTTGCTGGCTGCCTGCGGGAAGAAAGATGTTCCCCCTGCCAACCCGGCTGTGCCGGCCATGCTGACCGTGAAGGTTGCAGCAGATGCCGTTTTTGCACCGTTTGAATCCGAAACCCAAGACAAGAAGGTAGTGGGTTTTGATGTCGACGTGCTGACTGCCGCGGCCGAGCAAGCGGGTTTTCATGTGGATTTTGTCAATACACCATGGGAAGGCATCTTCAATACCCTCACCACCGGTGACCGCGACATCGTGGCTTCGGCTGTGACTATTACGAATGAGCGCAAAACGTCGATGGATTTCTCGGAACCCTACTTCGAGGCCAAACAGCTGATTGCCATCAATGACGGCACCAAGGTTGAATCCGCGACAGACCTGAAAAACAAGAAGGTCGGCGTACAGACGGGCTCGACCGGCGATGAAGTCGCCCAAGGGCTTCTGGGTAAAACCAACGCCAATATCAAGCGATTTGAGAGCGTGCCACTGGCTTTGCAAGAGCTACAGGCTGGGGGGGTGGATGCCGTCATCGCCGATAACGGCGTCGTTGCGCACTATGCGGCCAATAATCCAAACGCCAAAATCAAGACCTTGGAATCGGCCGGCTTCAGCAAGGAGTTTTATGGCTTTGCCGTGAAGAAGGGTAATACCGTGCTCTTGGCCAAGATCAACCAGGGCTTGGCCAAGATTAAGACAGATGGCACTTACGACAAGATTTACACCCAATACTTTGGTACCCAAAAGTAATTGATCCACCGTTTCTGCTGTAACTAAGAAGCGCGATTTCACGTAAATTGCGCTTCTTGATTTTTAGGGTTCGCTCATATGGATTTCGTCAGCGCCTGGAAGGCTGTTCAGGAAGCAGTGCCACTCCTTAGCCACTTTCGTCCCGATATCGTCTGGGAATATCACAAACTCTTTATCGAAGGCGCACTGATGACGATGGAAATCACCGCCGTCGCCGTGGTGTTTGGCACATTGATTGGCCTGCTTGGCGGCTTGGGTCGATTGGCCGAGGTCAAACATGGTCCATGGCGCTTGCCGGTGTTCTGGGGCGTACGCATGCCCACTGCTGCCTATGTCACCTTCTTTCGCGGTACACCCTTGTTTGTACAAATCATGCTGGTGCATTTCGCACTGATGCCCCTCTTGGTACACCCTACCGATGGCGTGCTGATTTCCGGAGAGCTTGCCCGCACCCTGCGCCAGGATTACGGTGCATTTCTGTCTGGCGTATTGGCGCTGACGTTGAATGCAGGCGCCTATATCACCGAAATCTTCCGTGCAGGCATCCAATCCATACACAAGGGCCAAGCTGAAGCTTCGCGTTCTCTGGGCATGAATTACTGGCAAACCATGCGCTTCGTGATCGTGCCGCAGGCTTTCCGCCGAATGTTGCCGCCGTTAGGTAACGAAGCCATCATGCTGTTAAAGGACTCGTCGCTGGTGTCAGCAATCGGCCTTGCAGAAATGGCTTATGCTGCCCGCACGGTGGCTGGAGCCTATTCCCGTTACTGGGAGCCGTATTTGGTAATTTCGTTCAGCTATCTGGCAATGACTTTGCTGATGGCAGCCGTGGTAAGCAGGCTGGAGAAGCGTTATCAGGCCGCGGGCGGTATGTAATAAGCACGTGTTTAATGTCTGGCGTACACCGGTAATACCGCGTTAGAACCTGTCTAAAGTCTGCTGCGCGTCGGCAATATGGCGTTGAAAACACCCTCGGAATGCTCATTTACCACTCGTAAACTCCGCTTCCTCAGCTGTTTTCGCCTTATCTTGCCCTAGCTCGCGAGACATTAGACAGGTTCTTAGAACAGACTTGACACCCGCATAGTCCCCTAATGGTTTAATGACTACGCAAGACAAAGCCGGCATCAGCCGGCTTTTGTTAATCAGTATTCGTTAGGCAGCAGGTTCCAACGGGTTTCCAATATCAGCTGCCGGATGCGCCCGTCACGCCGATTCCGTTCATTGGCATCGCGCTGCTGCATATATCTGCGCCGTTCCTCTTCGTTGTTGGTCTTACCAATCAAGTCGTTCAAGCGGCTGTTCTCTCTATCCCAGCGGCTAAAATCCTCTCTGAGGGCATCAAGGTCACGACGCAATTCATAACGTGCCCGACCGCGTTCGTACTCACGCAGAAACCCTGCTTGTGTTTCCGGTGTACAGACACTCTGATACGACTCGCCACTTATACCCACTCGATAGCCATTCTCGGGCGTGCAATACGTCCGCAGTCCACGTTCACGTCCTCTGGAGTATTCGGCAGGGTCGGGCAATACGCCCGCCTTCCGGCAGGCATCTGCGTAATCACCCAGCCGGCTGCCACTGCCGCCTCGACCATCCCGCTCGCCCACACCATACCAATCACCGGTACGACATTCCGCCTCCGACATTGCTGCGCAACCACTCAATGCCAGCACAGCCAGCACTAGCAGCGTCTTTTCCATCTTCATCTCCCGTACTACTTACTTAACTAACATAAACCAATAACCATCTATTCAGCCGCACCATAACTGCACTTAACCCAACGTAACCTGAATAAAAAACCCGGCGCGAGGCCGGGTTTCTTGTTTGCTTACGATTGCACGCGGTTACATCTAGCCACGCTTGGCTGCCGCAATGCGCATGCGCAGTGCGTTGAGCTTGATAAAGCCTTCGGCATCTTTCTGGTTATAGGCGCCGCCATCGTCGTCAAAGGTAGCGATGGTCTGGTCGAACAGTGAATCTTTCGAATCGCGGCTGACGACGCTGACGCTGCCTTTATACAGCTTGACCCGCACCCAGCCATTTACGCGCTCCTGAGTCTGGTCGACGAGGGCCTGGATAGCGCGGCGTTCCGGGCTCCACCAATAGCCGTTGTAGATAATTTCCGCGTAGCGTGGCATCAAGTTGTCTTTCAGATGTGCCACTTCCCGGTCGAGGGTAATCGACTCGATACCACGGTGCGCCTTCAGCAAAATGGTACCGCCCGGCGTTTCATAACATCCGCGCGACTTCATGCCCACATAGCGGTTCTCGACCAGATCCAACCGCCCAATGCCATTGCGCCCACCCAACTCATTGAGCTTGGCCAGTACATCATGCGGCTTTAAGCGCACGCCATTTACCCCCACCACGTCACCGCGCTCGAATTCGAGGTCAACATATTCAGCCGCATCGGGGGCTGCCTCGGGCGATACCGTCCAGCGCCACATACTTTCCTCGGCTTCGGCTTTCGGGTCTTCCAGGTGGCGGCCTTCGAAGCTGATATGCAGCAGGTTGGCATCCATCGAATACGGTGCCCCTCCTTGCTTGTGTTTCATATCAATGGCGATGCCACCTGCTTCGGCATAGGCCAGCAACTTCTCACGCGAGAGCAGATCCCACTCACGCCAGGGGGCGATCACTTTCACACCGGGTTTGAGGGCGTAGTAGCCCAATTCGAAACGAACCTGATCATTGCCCTTACCCGTCGCACCATGGCTGACAGCATCCGCTCCGGTGGCATTGGCGATTTCGATCTGGCGCTTTGCGATGAGCGGTCGGGCAATTGAGGTACCCAAGAGGTATTCGCCTTCGTAAACCGTGTTCGCACGGAACATCGGGAAAACAAAGTCACGCACGAATTCTTCACGCAGATCATCAATGAAGATGTTCTCCGGCTTGATGCCAAACTTGATCGCCTTGGCACGAGCCGGCTCCAGCTCTTCGCCCTGGCCGATATCGGCGGTAAAAGTAACGACTTCGCACTGGTAAGTGTCCTGCAGCCACTTGAGAATAACGGAGGTATCGAGCCCGCCCGAATAAGCGAGCACAACCTTCTTAATGTCAGACATAGCGTACTTTCTGCTGGTGTTCAGTTTGAAACAATCTTGGCGTAGTAATCGCCTTGGATATCGACCAACTCAAAGCAGAGCTGGCAATCACGCTCGTTGAGCGAAGTGGCGTAGTGGGCGGCGACGATAGGTTGCATCACCGCCAACGCTCGTCGCTTGAATTCATCGGTACGGCGGTTGATGAAATAGAGCTTGAGGTGCACAAAAGCGTGACGCGGGTTGCCGTCGCCGGCATACCAGTCGGTCAGCTTGATAGCGCGGCTCTTGATGTCATTGACTTGCACATCGCCCAAGCTAACCAAGGCCTGGTGCAATTCAGCAAACAACGCGCGGAAATCCGGCTGGTCCGGGAGGTTGTCACTGTATTCGAGGGTGATATGCGGCATGGTCTAGTTGGAGCAATGGCAAACGGCTTCGATGTTGTGGCCGTCCAGGTCGAGGACAAAACCACCGTAGTAGTCGGGATGATAATGCGGGCGCAAGCCAGGTTGTCCGTTATCACGGCCACCTGCCGCCAGCGCCGCCTTGTAAAAGGCATCAACAGCGGCGCGGGTTTCCACCCGGAATGCAATATGGACCGGGGGTTTATTCGGCGTCCCCGCATGGATCCAGAAGTCCGGCTTACCCGTAGCTACCTCACCATACCCTGCCACATCACTATGGCCGGTCACACTGGCGGGAAACTCCATCAACTTGGCATAGCCGATGGCTGCCAACGCCGCTTCGTAAAACGCCCGGCTTTTGGCGAAATCCTCACAGCGATACTGGTGTGATCAATCATGTCTGGCCTCCAGGAAGGTAAACGTACGATGGAAAGGTGACTTTAATAGGGATCAACTGTTGACGTGGCCCAGCAGCAGAAATTCAATCAGGGATTTTTGTGTGTGCATGCGGTTCTCCGCTTCATCCCACACGATGGATTGCGGACCATCCAATACCTCAGGGTCCACCTCTTCACCACGGTGTGCCGGTAAGCAGTGCATAAACACGGCATCCTTGTCGGCCAATTTCATCAGTTCATCGCTGACTTTATAGTGGAGAAAATCAACGCGCCGTTGCAGGCTTTCCCGCTCGAACCCCATGGAAACGCAAACATCAGTGGTAACCACATCGGCTCCCTTTACCGCTTCACGCGGGTCGTGGGTCTGCTCGAAATGCGCGCTGTCGTAATCGATACCGTCCAACACCTTCATCTCGTAGCCCTTCGGTGAAGCCAAGTGCAGCTTGAAGTTGAAAATCTTGGCGGCCTGTAGCCACGTACGCGAAATATTGTTGGTATCACCAATCCAGGCTACTGTCTTACCCTCGATCGATCCACGGTGCTCGATATAGGTGAAGATATCGGCTAGGGTCTGGCACGGGTGGTACTCGTTGGTCAGGCCATTAATGACCGGTGCATTGGAATAAGCAGCGAAGGTGTCGACGATACGCTGCTCATAAGTACGCAGCATGACGATATCGCACATGCGGCCAATTACCCGCGCCACATCCTCAATTGGCTCGCCCCGCCCCAACTGCGTGTCTTTGGACGCCAAAAACATGGCATGGCCGCCGAACTGGTTCATGCCGGATTCAAACGACACGCGCGTCCGCGTTGAGCTTTTCTCGAAAATCATCGCCAGCGTCTTGCCGACCAAGGGTTGGTATAGCTCTCCTCGGCGCAGGCGATCTTTCAGTACGCGGCTGCGCGCGAACAGGTGCTCGTATTCGTCGCGGGTAAAGTCGGTGAACTGGAGAAAATGCCTGACACTCATGCTGGAACCTTAGGTTTGTTGCGAAACGAAGAGCCACGAGCTTCCCCGATGCAGCAAGTTGCGGTCAAGCAGGATTTTCATCCATGCGACATCCATTTACTAAATTCAGTCACCTTCCAGTACACCCAAATCAGGCAATCCGCCGGTTACACCGCCACCAGCACGCGCTTACGCCCAGCCGCTTTGGCGCGATACAGCGCCCCATCCGCCGCCATCAAAAGTTCGTCCACTGTCTTACCATGGCGTGGAAATTCAGCAATGCCCGCCGAGAATGTCAAACCGGTAAGTGTTTGACCATACAGCTCGACCAATACCGACTGGAAGGCTACCAACAACGTCTCGGCACGTGAAGCTGCCAATTCAAAGCCGATATCCGCCAATACAAGGCAAAACTCCTCGCCGCCAAAGCGGCAGGCGAAGTCTGACCCTCGGATATTCGCGCCCAACAGCTTGGCCAATTCGATCAGCACCTTGTCCCCCATCGGATGGCCATAACAGTCATTGACCCGCTTGAAGTAGTCGACGTCAATCAACACAACACAACCTGGATAGCCGCGTCGTTCGGCAAGCTGCAACTCTCCAACCAACGCTTCCTGCAAGTAACGGCGGTTGTACAACTCGGTTAGCGGATCACGAATGGCTTGCTCGCGTAGTTGCTCCTGCAAGCGCTCGATTTCCTCCACCTTCGCCGCCAGTTCCCGATTCAACATTTCCAGCTTGGCCCTGGCATGCTCAGCTTCAGCATGTTTGACCAATGCACTATCACGGTCACGCTCTGCTTCGCTGAGCTCACTTTGAAGCTGCATCATCTGGGTACGCGCCCGGGCGGCGCTGCCTTGGATCCGTTGGAAATACTGCTGAAAGCGCTCCATATAGGCATAGGCTTCCCGCCACTGGCCCAAAGCAGCGTAGGTGCGCGCCAACTCGCGGGGAATCTGGACCTGATAATAAGGATCGCGCAACTTGTTAAGCCGGCTCTCCGCCTCGCACAGCGCGGCCAGAGCAGCATCGAGGTGACCACAGCCACGCTCAACCAGGCCCAGCACCCAGTAGCAATGCGTCTCCACTTTGATCTCGCCACAGGCCTGAGCTGCTTTCAGTGCCTGGTTCACCTTGGCAAGCGCACGTTGCCAGTCGCTATGCGCGGCATAGGTATGGGCGGCAATGACCTGGTAGAACGCGTTGTTCGCCCTGCCAGTCCATTTGACCTGATCGCTGATAACCAGATAAGGCTGAATGGTTTCGTAAGCTGCCTCATGGGCACCCATAGCCAGCTGGCACATCGCCAGATTACTCGCCACAATGGGCGCCATTGTGCCCAAGCGCGATCTACTGACCATGGCATCAGCCTCGATCAAAAAACTGATCGCATCTTCATAATTGCCGGCGCCATGTTGCGCATCGCCCAGATTGGACAACACCATGGCCAGATGGTCGGGTGAATCCAACTGACGGGCCGCACGCAAGGCATGGTAGTAATGGCGCATTGCACTATCTATTGCCCCCGCATCGACACAGGTAGCTCCCAGCGCGTTGTACATCATGACCGTATCGACGGGTTCAGCCTCATCCAAACCGGCCACATAGCCGATCAGTTCGGCATAGGCTTCTTCGGTTTTACCCACCCGTCCCAACAACGCCGAGATACCAAAGCTGGCCCGCATTGCACCGCAGGCATCGCCAATATCCTCAAAAAAGACTTTCAGTCCATAAAATTCCCGCTCGGCTATTGCTTGATTACCAAAGCGCATCTGGTAAATCGCCAGCGTGAGCCCGGCATAGGCTTCGCGGCGTCGGTCGTTCTGCGCGCGCGCCTGTACCGCTACCGATTCGGCAAGCACACAGGCATGCACCGGGTCACCGTACTGACAATGCCAGGCCTCTGCGTTGAGCCGGTCCAGTTCAACGCCATTCAGGGGTGGGTGGGTCGGGATGGGTAAAACACTATGCATCATGGCCACTTGATATTTTTGGAATCAGGCCACGCTATCCAACGGACGTAATCCCAGCTCATCTGCCTCCGTCAATATACGGATACAAGGCAGCCAGCCATCAAACACCACGCCATGCAGTTCCACCTGCTTTTGACTACGAAGTAGGTTGACCAGATAGCTGATGATTTCCGGCGTAATCACCTGGCCCGGCACCAAGACCGGGATACCTGGCGGATAGGGCACGATCTGGTCAGCGCTGATCCGGCCGGCCAGTTTGGCGTTGACCTGATCTGCCTCATCAAGCAAAGGCGACAACTGGCCACCGCAGTAGAACGCATCACGCGGCAGGTATTTCAAGCTGGTGAAATGCGGAATAGCGGGCGTGCGATACAAGCGCCGCGGTGCACGCCCTTCGCGGCTGATGCGCATCAAAGCATCGTATAAGCGCGATACCTTGCTCTTGGTGGTGCCGATGGTCAACAACAAGGTGATCGTGTTGAACGTCGACTTCTCGATCTGAATATTGAAGCGCTCAAACAGGAGCTTTTGCAGCTCGTCCACCGTGTAGCCACAGGCTGAAATATCGACAGTGATCTTGGTCGGGTCGAGCCGGACACCATCAGCCTTCACTTCATTCGGTAATAAGTCATCCAGTTCCAACACGCGGAAAACGCCCGTCGCGTTGATCATCTCCTTCAACTCCGCAGCCAGCGCGAGCGTGCGGCTAAGCAGCTTGTAGCCTTCCATACTCATCTGCCGACGCGCCACGTCCAGACTCGCGATCATGCTGTACTGCGGGCTAGTGGAGGTATGCATGTTGTAGTTCTCGCGGAACACATGCTCGTCGAACTGCGGGGCGTTGACGTGGATCATCGACGCTTGTGAAAAAGCACTCATGACCTTGTGGGTAGACTGGGTGGCGAAGTCCGCACCGCATTCCAGTGCGGTAGGGCGAAATTCGGGGTGAAAACGGGCGTGGCCATACCATGCCTCGTCGATGATGACCTTGATACCATGCTTGTGCGCCGCTTCAATAATCGGCTTCAGGTCGTAACGTAGGCCATCGTAAGTACAGGATGTCAGGATCATCGCCCGCGCATCGGCATTGGCTTCGATGGCCTTCAAGATCACCGCCTTGGCCACAGGCCCAAACAGCCCATATACCTCATTGGTGCTCGAATCCATATAAACGGGCAGTGCACCGGAAATCACCACGCCGTGGTGAACCGACTTATGGCAGTTACGGTCGAGCAGGAGCTTGTCGCCCGGCGCCAGCAGAGTTTGCAGAATCACCTTATTCGCGGTGGAGGTGCCATTGGTGGCGAAGAAGGTGCGTCGCGCGCCAAATGCCTTGGCGGCGATCTGCTGGGCTTCTTCGATAATGCCGGTCGGGTGAAGAAGCGAATCGAGCATCGGCACCGAGCAGGACAAATCGCCTTTAAAGATGTGCTCACCCATGAAATCGTAAAAGTCTTCCGCCCACGGGCTACCACGCAGGCTATCGCCCGAGCTATGGCCGGGTGTATGCCACGCATCCTTGGCCATGAAGACATATTGCTTGAGCTTGTCGTAGAAGGGGGTGTGCGCACGCTCCTGGAACTGTGCATTCACAATGCGATACCAACCCAGGTAGTCTGGGTCGTCACGATAGAAGTACCCATCTACCGTTTCGCACAGCAGGGTGTTGACCACCTCGTCCTCATTTTCCTGGGCAATCAACACATAGACGTCCAGCTCAGGCCGCAGCGCGTGGATTTCATGCACCAAGTCCAGCGCCGTCATCTGTAATTTCTTGCTGCGTGACTTGCCGGCGAGCTCACCATGCAGTTGGTCATCCACGATCACCGCCTGGATTTCACCGTCCTCACGAATCGCCAACAGCGCTTCGGCAGCCGTTTCCACGCCAGAACAGGTAACGCCGAGCGGGTTATCCAATTGCCGTGCGGCGGCATTCAATCCTTTAACCAATGCTTTGAGCACCAGTTTCTCGTCGTTTACCAGTAAAATACGACTAACCGGTTTCGGCATCTTGTCTCCCCTTCTATTCTGATAAGAGCGGGGTCGCCGCTCAAGCCAGCAAGAATAATCCAAAGCACCTACCCAAGCACACAACAGATGATTTGCAACCCGTACGAAGTCATCATCCAAGGCCTGACTAAAAATGGCCGAGAGTTTCGCCCCTCCGATTGGGCGGAACGCCTATCCGGTGTTCTGTCCACCTTCGGGATGGACCAGAAACTATCCTATGCACCCTACGTTCGCCCGATGGTGATGGAGAACGTGCGTTGCGTCGCGATCGATAAGCAGCTGGAAAAGGTAGACCCTCGCGTCTACAGCTTCCTCATGAGCTTCGCGAGCGATAACGACCTCCGCGTCATTGACTGCCGCCAGTTGATGGATGAGCAATACCATAACCAGTTTCTGGGCTGAACCATCCGACGCTAACCTGACGGCACCCTCATAGACCCAGCAGAACAGCGCGATGGCGTTATGGCCATCGCGCTTTTCCGTGCTTGTTTCTTGAGGAAACGCTTAGAACCTGTCTAAAGTCTGCCACGAGCAGCTGTCAGCAGGGTGTAGCACAGCGCAGAAACCGACATGCACTTTTTGTACATGAAGCTTTCGAGCAGCACATGAGCCCTGATCACAGCTGCGCAGTAAGAACCTGTCTAAAGTCTCGCGAGCTAGGGCAAGACAAGGCGAAAAAAGCCGAGGAAGCGGAGTTTACGATTGGTAAATGAGCATTCTGAGGGTGTTTTCAACGCCATATTGCCGACGCGCAGCAGACTTTAGACAGGTTCTAAGATCGTAAACAGGGTGTCAGGTGGATTTGTTGTGCCTAACTGACGACCAAAGCGCCAAGCCGATAAAGCCTGCGCCTATAAGGCCGGTCGCCACTTCGGAAACCTCATGGAAGGTACCGACAAACATGATGGTAGCGAGCGCACCGATGGCGTAGAACGCGCCGTGTTCCAGATAGCGGAATTGATCAAGCGTTTGTTTTTCGACAAACATGATGGTGAGCGAGCGCACAAACATCGCGCCAATACCCAGGCCGATGGCGATAATGAAGATGTTGTTGGACAGCGCAAATGCGCCAATCACGCCATCAAAACTGAAGCTCGCATCCAGTACCTCCAGGTAGAGGAAAGCCGAGAGGCCCGTACGTGCCACCACACCAGCATCACCGGGTTGTTCGGTTTCCAGCAGCGAAGCAAAGCCATCGACCACGATATAGGTCACCAACCCCGCAACCGCCGCAATGACAAACGAAAACCGCTCTTCCTCGTGCAGCATGGTTGAAATGCCGTACACCACGGCCAGACAGACCGCAATTTCCACGGCTTCCATCTTGCCCAGCTTGCTCAACGGCGCTTCGATCAGGCGCACCCAGTGCACATCCTTTTCCTTGTCGAGGAAAAACTTCAGGAAAACCATCATCAGGAAAGCGCCGCCAAAGCCAGCCACCACCACATGCGCCGAGGTCAATGTCTCGGCATATTTGACGGGCTCGCTTACCGCCAACATGAACGCCGCCCAAGGATTCAACTGCGCCAGCACTGCCACAATCAGCACCGGAAACACCACCCGCATCCCAAATACTGCGATGAGCATGCCCCAGGTCATGAAACGATGACGCCACTTGTCATCCATGTCCTTCAACACCGTGGCGTTGACCACAGCATTGTCGAATGACAAAGACACTTCAAGCACCGACAGAATCGCAGCAATAAACGCCGCCTTGGTGCCCCCAATTAAATACGCTGCGACCAAACCGGCCACGGTAACAAATACAGAGCCCTTGAAATATTTAAGTAGTGTGGGCATGAACTTCCCTTGTTATTGATATTTTTGGTGTTGCAAAGGGGGCACTGAGAGCCTGTCTAAAGTCTTGCGAGCTAAGGCAAGATAAGGCGAAAACAGCCGAGGAAGCAGAGTTTACACAGGCTAAATGAGCATTCCGAGGGTGTTTTCAACGCCAGATTGCCGACACGCAGCAGACTTTAGACAGGTTCTTAAGGCCCAAGACTTCTGTTTAACATCCTCAGCAGCGCCATAAAAGGCGCCCAGCAGTACGACTAATCCAAGCCCAGCTTATGCCAAAGCGCATCGACACTGGCGACCACCGCCGCATCACGCTCAATTGGCACGCCCCATTCCCGTGTGGTTTCGCCGGGCCATTTGTTGGTGGCGTCCAAACCCATCTTTGACCCCAGCCCCGATACCGGTGAGGCAAAGTCGAGGTAATCAATCGGCGTGCTGTCCACCAAAGTGGTGTCGCGGCTCGGGTCCATACGGGTCGTGATCGCCCAGATCACTTCCTTCCAGTCCCGCGTGTTCACGTCGTCGTCCACCACCACGATGAACTTGGTGTACATGAACTGGCGCAGGAAGCTCCAGATACCAAACATCAAGCGCTTGGCATGGCCAGGGTAAGCCTTCTTGATGCTGACCACCGCCATACGATAGGAACACCCTTCCGGTGGCAGATAGAAATCCACAATCTCAGGGAACTGCTTTTGTAGGATGGGCACGAATACTTCATTGAGCGCCACGCCCAGCACAGCCGGCTCATCGGGAGGTTTGCCAGTATAGGTGCTGTGGTAGATCGGGTCGGGCCGCATGGTGACGCGATCAACCGTAAAGACGGGAAACCAGTCCTGCTCGTTGTAGTAACCGGTATGGTCGCCATAGGGCCCTTCCAGTGCATACAGATAGCCGCCCACTTCCTTCATCGGCACACCTGTTTCACTCACACCGGTCCAGCCTTTGTCAGCAGGGGGGATATGCCCTTCTAGCACGATTTCGGCACTGGCTGGCACTTGCAGATCATTACCCAGACACTTCACCAGCTCGGTTTTACTACCACGCAACAAGCCGGCGAACTGGTATTCGCTCAAGCTGTCGGGCACCGGCGTGACAGCTCCCAGAATAGTGGCTGGGTCACACCCCAGCACCACCGAAATCGGAAATTTCTCGCCAGGATGGCGAATGGCATGCTCGCGAAAATCCAGCGCTCCACCACGGTGCGCGAGCCAACGCATGATGAGTTGGTGCTTGCCGATCAACTGCTGGCGATAGATCCCCAAATTCTGCCGTGGTTTGTGCGGGCCACGCGTCACTACCAGCCCCCAGGTAATCAGCGGGGCTACATCACCCGGCCAGCAATGCTGAATGGGAATGCGCTGGAGGTCGGCCTGCTCACCTTGCCACACCACGTCCTGGCAGGGTGCTTTCTTGACCACCTTCGGGGCCATGTTCAACACCTGTTTCAAGATTGGCCATTTCTCCCAGGCATCCTTCAACCCTTTGGGCGGCTCGGGCTCTTTCAGATACGCCAGCAGTTTGCCGATCTCACGCAGGGCGCTTACTTCCTCTGCCCCCATGCCAAGCGCCACCCGGCGTGGCGTGCCAAACAGGTTGCCAAGCACCGGCATGCTGTAGTCGGGTACGTTTTCAAACAGCAATGCCGGCCCTTGGGCGCGCAGCACCCGGTCGCAGATTTCCGTCATTTCCAAATGACTGGAAACAGGTGTCTTGATGCGTTTGAGCTCACCCATGGCTTCAAGCTGGGCAATAAAGTCGCGAAGGTCGTGGTATTTCATGGCTTGGCCACTTGAGTAAGCGTCACATCGGACGTAGCGGCCCATTGCAACAGATTATCGAGCACAGGCTGGCCAGCATCAGCGCGTGGATGATTCAAAATACCGACCACACCCCAGCTGCGTCCCTTTGCGTCGCGGACATAGCCCGCAACCGCTTTCACATCATTCAAGGTACCGGTCTTGATCCTAGCGGACCCAGCCAACGGCGTACCGACAAGGCGCGTACGCATGGTGCCATCCAAGCCAACAATCGGCAGGCTGGCGGCGAATTCAGCCGCATAGTTGCTACGCTGGGCAGCTTGCAGCACCTGGGCCAAGTGCCGAACGCTGATCCGCGCTGCGCGCGAGAGGCCTGCACCGTTATCGATCACCAGCTCGGGGAAGTCCAACCCTTGTCGCGCCAGCCCGCCACGCACCGCCTCAGCTGCCGCCGCCTGGCTATCCAGCCCCACCAACGGCTGATTCGCACCCAGCGTCAGGAAAATCGTGCGCGCCATCGTGTTGTTCGACAGCTTGTTCACGTCACGAATCTGTTCAGCCAAGGGTGGCGACTGTTGTTCCGCCAGAAGTTTGGCATCGCCAGGTGTGACCGCTTCACGGGTCTGCCCAGCGATCGTGCCGCCCAGCTCAGCCCATAGTCCGCGTGTAAGTCGGCTGGCAAAGTCCGTCGCACCGAGCAATCCCAGATAACGGCTGGCGCGGCAACCTTGTGGAAACCCGCCCTGTAACATCACGCGTACCTGGCCATCCGGCAAAGTCGTCACCTCGGGCCTTGCCCAGGTTTGCGACCAGCTGGCGCAATCACCCTTTAACAGCTTCATCCGGCTACCCACCTGCACACCTGCCATAGCCGGGTCGATACGCACCTGCATGCCACCAGATTCAGTATCCATATCAAAGCGTAGCGCCTTGAAATTCATCAACAGCGCATCTGCTGCCACGTTGTAGGCGCGCTCCGGCTCTTCATCGAACGGGGCGGCATCCTTATCACTGGCCGGCAAGGTGAAATAGCTACGATCAAGCACCAAGTCCCCCGTCACCTTGCGTATACCGCGATTACGCAGTTCACGGAGCAAGAGCCAAACCCGCTCGTAGGTCAGCTTGGGGTCCCCCCCACCTTTCACGTACAAGTTGCCACGCAAGGTATCGCCCTCCACTGGGCCATCGGTGTACAAGCCGGTACGCCAGCTGAAAGTCGGCCCCAGCGTTTCCAACGCCATGAAGGTTGTCAGCAACTTGATAGTGGAGGCCGGATTAACGGGTAAATCCGCACCGTGGGTCAGTCTGGGCTGGCCACCATCAAGTGGTACCACCACTGCCGACAGCGCCGATTCGGGTATTTTGGCGGCACGAAGGCTAGCCACAACGGTGGCTGGCAGCTGCGCCTGAGCCATCGGCGCAAGCAAGCCGGCCAATAGTAAGCACAACCCATAGGTCGGCCGTTGCAATTTCAGTAACAAAATTTCTCCCTAATTACTCATCACAACTGAGGGCAAGATCGTATACATGCTCTTGCCAAACATAATCTTACTTTGCTGTACCACCCGTAACGGACTTTGAATCGGTTTTCAGAGTTCCAACGGATCCACATCCAGCGCCCAACGCACCTTGCCGGGTTTTTGTGCGCGCAATGCCGCCATCCATTCAGTCAGGAAAGCCATCAGCCGCGTACGCGCCGTGGATTGCACCAGTAACTGCCCACGCTCGCGATTGGCGAGGCGCATCATACTGGCGGCCACCGGGTCCCACACCGTCACCGCATCGGACTGCGGTGCAAGGTTCGCGGCTTGGCTCAGGTAAGCCAACGCTTCCGCCAGTTGATTGGCTTCGGCACGCAACACGGCTTGGTACAGAAAAGGTGGAAAACCCGCAAGTTTGCGCTCGGCCAGCTCACCGGCCGCAAAAAAAGCATAGTCGTCAGCCAACAGTGCTTGGTACAGCGGATGTTCGGGAAAATCTGTCTGCAGTAATACCTCACCCGGCTTATCCGCCCGGCCCGCCCGGCCCGCAACCTGCGCCAATTGGGCATACAAGCGCTCGCTGGCGCGAAAATTAGCCGAGTAAAGCCCGTTATCCGCACCAATCACCGCCACCAGGGTGAGGTTGGGAAAATCGTGCCCCTTGGCCAGCATCTGCGTACCCACCAGGATATCCACCTCACAGGCATGCACCGCCTTGAGCGCGGTTTCAAAGCTGCCTTTGCGCCGCGTACTGTCGCGGTCAATGCGTAACACCCGCGCCGCAGGGAAGTGTTCGGCCAGCATGTCTTCCAGCCTTTGCGTGCCCTGCCCCAGCGGCTTCATATCCTGATTACCGCAACCGGGGCACACCCGTGGCAGGCGGTCTTCTGCGCCACAATGGTGGCAACGCAACTGACGTTCGCGCAAATGCACGGTCAGGCGAGCCGAACACCGCGTGCAGGCCGCCATCCAGCCGCATTCGCTGCAATGCATCACCGGGGCATAGCCACGCCGGTTCAGAAAGACCAGCGACTGCTCACCCCGCGCCAGGCGCTCGCCAATGGCTGCCAAGGTGCGTGCATGCATGCCATCGCTCAACGGCTGGCGCTTGGTCGACAATAAATGCAAAGTAGGCGGCAGCGCACCAGCCACGGCTCGCTGAGTCAATTGCAAACGGCGATAACGTCCAGCTTCTGCGTTTTGCCAGCTTTCCAGCGCCGGCGTGGCAGAACCCAGCACAATCGGCACGCCAGCTTGACGAGCGCGATACACCGCCACGTCACGAGCGGAGTAGCGCAAGCCATCATGTTGCTTGAAGCTGGCATCGTGTTCTTCATCCACCACGATCAACCCAAGCCGCGGCGCCGGCGTGAAAACAGCCAACCGGGTCCCCAATACGATGCCAGCCTCACCACGGGCAGCCCGCACCCAGCCCGCAGCGCGTTCACCCTCCGCCACGCTGCTATTAAGGCTGACAATATCCACACCGGGGAATCGCTGCCGGAAACGCCCTTCCAGCTGCGGCGTCAGGTTGATCTCGGGCACCAGCACCAATGCCTGCTGGCCACGCGCCAATGTGGCGGCGATGGCATTCAAATAGACCTCGGTTTTGCCGCTGCCAGTGATGCCATGCACCAGAAAGGCGGCAAAACCCGTTGCAGCAGTGATTGCGGCCACGGCATGCGCTTGCTCGTCGTTCAGTGGCGGGCCAACCGCAGCGGAAGGCATTACGGTCTGCTGCACCTGTGCCACCACCAAGCCTGCATCTAACCAAACCTGGACAGTCTTCCAGGCAGTACTGCCGGCTGCGCGGATTTCGGCCTCGTTACGCGGAGTCGCCAATAACTGCGCCAACCGCAGCTTCAATGCAGCCTGCCTGGGCAGGCTGGCTAGCAGCGTTGCAACGTCTACCGCCCGATAGTGCAGCGCTTCTGCCACACGGAAAACATTTGGGTCCCGGAAGCGGGTTGGCAGGGCGGTGTGCAGCACTTGGCCGATAGGGTGCTGGTAGTAATCGGCGCAGAAGCGAAACAGATCAAGCAGCCCTGCCGGCAAGGTAGGCATATCGTCCAACACGGCTTCTGCTGTCTTGATGGCGGCGACGTCATAAGCCGGCTGCTCAACCATCTCCAGCACCACACCAACGAGACGGCGCGTACCAAATGGCACCACCACCCGCCGGCCAATATCAGCCGCAGTAGCGACATCCAATCGATAGTCGAACAGTCGCGGCAAAGGTACATCTAGGGCAACACGGAGATAGGGCATGGGCTGTCAAGGAAAGAATTTTCAGCACCGCCAATGGCGCTTAAACACCCGTAGTAACAGGGGTTTTTCGACTGTCCACATTTTCTGTGGATAACTTTGTGAGCAAGTTTGTGAGAACCAGATAAATCCACGGAATTACAGGCTTATTGCTGGCTTGCACAAAAAACAGGCTTGAAATTATTTTCAATAAAATCAATTACTTATTAAATAAGCCGCTGCTGTGGCTAGTTTAAGGTCTGCTTGACAACCCAATATGGCCAGCTAAGGGAAACTGTGCATAACTTAGCGTACATTTCAAGTGCGTTACATCAAGAAGTATCAACAAGTCTATGTTTTTATTGGATTTAATTAAAATTACGATAACAAAACTTGTTTCGCCTTAGTCTATTTCCGTTAAATCTGCGCTAAATCTATAGCAATACTCACCAAATACAGGGTCGGAAACTACCTCTGAGTCCCGACACTGTGCGGCCAAACAAGCATCCAAACAGAAATCACACAAACAAAATGTACAGACAAGACGCCACTCGCAAAAGCAGGGGCAGCAATCAGGCAATATGGTATGGACGAGAATGCCGGTGTACCGCCTCCACCAGGGCAGTGACATGCTCGGGCGGCGTGAACTGCGAAATCCCATGGCCCAGGTTGAAAACATGGCCACTACCTGCTCCGTAGCTCGCTAAGAGGCGTGCGGTTTCCGCCTCAATGGCTGCGGGGCCGGCAAACAACGCATTCGGATCCAGATTGCCTTGCAGGGCCACTTTGTCGCCTACCCGGCGACGTGCGTCAGCCAAATCCACGGTCCAATCAAGCCCAATGGCATCACAACCCGTCGCGGCAATGTCTTCCAGCCACAATCCACCACCCTTGGTGAAGACGATTACCGGCACTTTGCGGCCATCATGTTCTCGCTTGAGGCCTGCGATGATTTGCTGCATATAACGTAGTGAGAATTCCTGGTACTTGCCATACGCCAGCGCCCCACCCCAGCTATCGAAAATCTGTACCGCCTGGGCGCCCGCTTCGATCTGGGCATTCAGATACTGGGTAACTGCTTCGGCATTGATCGCGAGGATATGGTGCAAAAGCGTGGGCCGCTCGTACATCAGCGTCTTGATCTTGCTGAAGGTATCGGACCCGCCGCCTTCAACCATGTAGCAGGCCAAGGTAAACGGGCTGCCCGAAAAACCAATCAAAGGCACCCGGCCATTCAACGCCTTGCGGATGCTGCTGACAGCGTCGAACACATATTGCAACGCATGCATATCAGGTACAGCCAAAGCCTTGATAGCCGTTTCATCGCGCAATGGCCGCTCGAACTTCGGGCCCTCGCCCTCGGCAAAATACAGCCCCAGGCCCATGGCATGCGGTACAGTGAGGATGTCGGAAAACAAAATGGCCGCATCCAAAGGGTAACGCTCCAATGGTTGCAGCGTCACCTCTGTAGCCAGTTCGGTGTTCTTGCACAGGTCAAGAAAGCTGCCCGCCCGCTCACGGGTAGCGCGATATTCAGGCAGATAACGGCCCGCCTGGCGCATCAACCATAACGGCGTGTAATCGGTAGGCTTGCGCAGCAAGGCGCGCAGGAAGGTATCGTTCTGGAGTTGGCTCATGGCGTGTCGCCGGCCTGCAAAAGCGGCGCGGCTGATAATCTGGGGCAGAAGCGCATCATTATGCCAGCCTGCTCCGTCACCTCCCAGCCGGATAAACATTCATCGCCCGTTAAAGTCTGTTGCAAACCCCGCCGAACACCCAAATCAGCCTTGCAAGCGCGCTCAAGCCAAGCCATTCAGGGGCAGTGGCCCACCGCTCTTGACGGTACGGATGGCGAAATTGCTGGTGATGTCCTGCACCATGGCCAGGAACTGCAACTTGCGCACCAGCTTTTCATAATCGGGCAGATCACGCACTACCACCTCTAGGAGGTAATCAAACGCGCCCGACACCACATGACAAGCAATCACCTCTTCCATCAGCACCACGGCTTCCTCAAACAGGCGCACGGCATCTTCGCGGTGATGCATCAGCCGTACATTCACAAACACCGTGGTGGCTAATTGCAGCCGCTGCCGACTCAGCACGGCGCGGTAACCACTGATGATGCCAAGGTCCTCCAGCCGCTTCAGCCGCCGAGCGCAGGGCGACGGAGACAACGCTACGCGTTCGGCCAATTCCACAGTGCTGAGCCGGCCTTCCTGCTGTAAAACAACCAGCATCTGACGGTCAATCCGGTCCATAAATTGCCCCAAGTGTAAATATTGATATTTTCAAGCTTATTTTTATGAAAGTTTGGTGGAAACAACCAAACATTCGATTTTACTTCTCAAACTATGCCCAAATAAACCCACTCATAGCAGGGACAATTCTCCGTATCTTCAGCCTTATCGCTATTGGAATCCGCCGTGTCGACTTCAATCCAAGCCAAACCTCTCCTGTCCTCATCGTTGGATACACAGCGGCTAGCCATAGGCATGGGTTACTTAGCGCTTGCCGTCACGGTGCTGATCTGGGCGGGGTTTTTCTTGTCCTTGCGCGCAGGCGCACGGGCCAATCTCACGCCGGACGCGCTGGCGCTATTGCGATTTGGACCTGCTGGCTTGGTCTTCCTGCCCGTACTGATCCAACGCTGGCAACGCATCAAGGCGGTGCCCTTGCAGCACCTTGTCGCCATCGTAGCCGGCAGCGGCCTGCCTTACTTCCTGATTGCCAGCGAGGCGATGCACCACGCGCCAGTTAGCGATGGCAGCACACTGGTTCCCGGTACCTTGCCCTTGTTCGTGGCCGGTATCACAGTGCTGGTCTACCGGCAAAAACTGGCGGCGGGCCAAGGCAAGGCGCTGATGCTGATTGGTACAGGTGCAACACTGATGCTGGCTTTAAACCATGGCAGTGGGGAAGTGTGGCAAGGCTATGTACTTTTCCTGGTGGGCAGCCTGATGTGGGCCAATTTCACTGTCTCGCTGCGTCAGTCAGGCCTGACACCGTTGGAAGGGGCCGCGCTGATTTCCACAACATCGCTGGCCCTGCTGCTGTGCTGGTTGCTGGTATATCCACCGCTCGGTCTGGCCACACTCCCCTTGCATGAGCTTGCATTACAGGGGCTGGTGCAAGGCTTAGGCGTGGGCATCCTTTCCACCCTTTGTTATGCGTTTGCCGTTGCCAAGCTTGGCGCCAGCCGCGCCACCGCAGCCGGTGCATTGACACCTGTATTGGCTTCCCTGCTGGCCGTGCCATTGCTTGGCGAGATACCCAGCCTGAGCGCCCTAGCCGGTATGTCCCTCATCATTGTGGGCGTCTTCCTGGCCAGCCGTCGCTAACCCGCTTTCGCTATCGTTTCCTCTATCCGGAGTACCCTCATGTTCCAAAATCTCGTGCCTGCTGCTATCGACCCGATTCTGTCGGTGGCAGAAGCCTTTCGTGAAGATCCCCGCCCACATAAGCTCGATCTGGGGGTAGGCGTTTATCGCGACGTCAGCGGTAATACACCGGTGATGGCTGCCGTGCGCCAAGCAGAACGATGGCTGGTGCAAGTCCAGACCAGCAAAAGCTACATCGGGCTGGCTGGTAATCTGCGCTTCAACCAAGCTGTCACGCAGTTGGTTTTGGGCCACGCCGAACCAGCAGGCTGGTTCACCTTGCAAACACCAGGTGCCAGTGGTGGCCTACGCCTGCTGGCCGACCTGATTGCCGCCAGCCGCCCAACTGCCACCGTATGGATCAGCGACCCCAGCTATGTCAACCACGCACCCATCATGAGGGCGGCTGGTTTACAGGTAGGGCAGTACCCCTACCTCGACGCCACCGATGGCAGTCTGCGCCGTGAGGCATTCTTTAGCGCTGTCGCAGGTATGGGCAAAGGCGATGTATTGCTGTTGCACGGCTGCTGCCACAACCCGAGCGGCGTGGACCTGGAAATGGCCGACTGGCAACGCTTGGCCGGCATGGTGACGCGGCAAGGCTTTGTCCCGTTTGTTGACTTGGCGTATCACGGCTTTGGCGCAGGGCTGGAGCAGGACACTGCCGGCCTACGCCTCTTGGCGGATGCCAGCGAAGAGATGTTGGTCGTGTATTCGTGCTCCAAGCACTTTGGCCTGTACCGCGAACGCACGGGTGCCGCGTTGGTGAAATCGGCTGAGCCAGCCCGGTTAAAAGCCAAGCTATTCGAATTGGCGCGACACAGCTACACCATGCCACCCGACCATGGCGCGGAGGTGGTGGCGATAATCATGGAATCGTCTGAACTGGCTGCGCTATGGCGGAATGAACTCGACACCATGCGCGAACGCATACAGTCGACCCGTGATCAACTGGCCAACGCACTGGCGAAGCGCGGCATGGCAGTCGACAACCTGCGCCGCCATAAGGGCATGTTCTCCATGCTGCCTTTGGGCGAAGGAGGCATTGCCCAGCTACGCAATGATGCCGCTATATATATAGTAGCCGGCGGGCGCATCAATCTGGCTGGGTTGGACCCAGACAAGATCGACATGCTGGCCGATGCAGTGGTCAAAGTGTCGTGATAGATTCCTCCATAGACTAGGTTGTGATGAATGGATTCAGCGTTGTCGTTGCCCATCCACCAAGCGCCAGATTGATAGCGGATTGGCAAGCTGTAAAGCCGGTGGCAGCAGGGCCTCCGGCCAGTTCTGGTAACAAACCGGCCGTGCGAAGCGCTGAATAGCAGCGGTGCCCACAGAGGTGCTGCGGCTGTCAGCCGTGGCAGGGTAAGGGCCGCCATGCACCATGGCCGGACAAACCTCCACCCCAGTTGGCACACCGCCAAACAACACGCGGCCGGCCTTGCTGGCCAATAGCGCCGTCAAGCCAGGCCAATCGGCCAACTCCTCGGGCTCGGCATGCAAGGTGGCGGTCAGTTGGCCATCAAGCCGACGCAATATCGTCAACATTTCCAGGGCAGAGGCGCACCGCACCAACAGGATGGACGGGCCGAATACCTCGCGTGCCAGCGCCGGCTGGTTCAACAGGTTTTGGGCATCGATCTCCAGCACCACCGGGCCGCTTTGGTATTCTCCATAGGTTGCACCCAGCAGCTGCACCACACCGGCTTGCTTTGCCATGGTGGCGATGTCGTCATGAAACGCAGCGGCATTCCGGGCCGTCAGCATGGGGGCAATAGGTATCAATGCCAACTTACCCAGTAGACGTGCACGCAACCTCACGTACCCCTCACCGTCTACGGCCAGCAATAGTCCGGGACGGGTACAGAACTGACCATTCCCCAACGCAACCGATGCCGCAAGCCCATCGGCGATCAGCTCGGCGCAGTGCGTCAATGCCCGCGGCAATGCCACAACAGGGTTGACGCTGCCCATTTCGGCATAGACCGGAATCGGCACCGGGCGGGCTGCGGCCAAGTCCATCAATGCGCGCCCCGCCCGCAACGACCCGGTAAAACCTACTGCCCGCAATGCAGGGTGCCGCACCAGGGCTTGTCCAACCGTAATACCGTCATCGAACAGCAGGGAGAACACCCCTTCCGGCAGATCCAATACCTGGGCAGCCGCCACCACAGCCCAACCCACCAACTCACTGGTCGCCGGGTGGGCCGGATGCGCTTTGACCACCACTGGGCAACCCGCTGCCAGTGCAGAAGCGGTATCGCCACCCGCCACGGAAAACGCCAGAGGGAAGTTGCTGGCCGCAAAGACCCCCACCGGGCCAATTGCCTGCAAATGCGATCGCAATGCCGGGCGTGGCTGTGGCAAACGTTCTGGTTGCGCGCTGTCCAAACGGGCATCCACCCAACTGGCTTCCTCCGCCACGCTGGCGAATAGACGTAACTGGCCGGTGGTTCGAGCCAGCTCACCGCGAACCCTCGCCTCGGGCAAGCCGGTTTCCTGCGGCACAACCATCGCCAATTCATCAGCCAGCGCTTCCAGTTGTTCGGCAATACAACGCAGGAAAGCGCCGTGCACCACGCCGCCGAGTGCGGCGTACTGCGGCGCCGCGGCTTCAGCCAATACAACCGCGTGGTTCACATCTGCTTCGCTGGCGCGATAGAAGTGCGGCGGCAATACCGCACCGGTGGCGGGATTACGTGCCTGGAAACTGACTGCGCCGCGCTCCGCCAAGCCATACCCCATTAATGACAAGCCTTGCAGCATCGGTGTATTCATAGCGCGGGCCGTGTGGCGAGTGCATGGGCGATGACGGCTTCCGCCTCGGCCAGCTCAGCCCCAACCAACTCCAACCGGGGGGGGCGGACCCTACGATGACCCACATCGAGTTTTTCCTGCACCAGCTTGATCAGCTGGACAAACTTGGGCACGGTATCGAGCCGCAACAAAGGCAGGAACCACGCATACAAGGCAGCGGCCTCAGCATGGCGGCCATCACGGGCCAATTCAAACAACCGTACCGACTCCTGAGGCAGCGCATCCACCAAGCCGGCAATCCAGAACTC
This sequence comes from Chitinimonas sp. BJB300, assembly GCF_002735695.1. GTDB lineage: Bacteria > Pseudomonadota > Gammaproteobacteria > Burkholderiales > Chitinimonadaceae > Chitinimonas. The sequence goes on along the minus strand of NZ_PDZH01000018.1, from coordinate 16,116 downwards.
TGCCCCGGCAGCAACGCCCTCAACCAGCACATCATCCACCCCCACGCCCAGCTTGAGGCGATTCCCCGCCAACGCTTTGATGGCGGTTATCCGGCGGACATCGGTAGACGACTCCTTTACGGCCTGCACATTCTCGAATTCGTTCGCCAATTCCAGAATCTGCTCGGGCTTGAAGTCAGTCTTATAAGCCACAGGGTTGTTGTAGATGATGCAGGGCAACCGGGTGGCCTTCAGCACCGCCGCCATATGGGCCTTCATTTCACGCCAGTCGCTGGAATAGACATAGGGTGGCAGCACCATCAAAGCCCGTGCCCCACGTGCCTCTGCCCCCTTGGCCAACTTGACGGCCTCGGCGGTGGACAAAGCCGCAATCCCAGGTATCACGGGTAAATCCACCGCCATGGCCACGGTCTCGATCACGGCCAGCTTTTCTTCCAGGCTCAGCGTGGCCCCCTCCCCCAGCGAACCGCAAGGCACAATCCCGGTACAACCCGCACCCGCCAGCCACTGCACATTACGATTCAGCGCCTCGTGGTCAACATTCAGGTCGGGTTTGAACGGCGTGGTGATAGCGGGCATGACGCCCTGGAAATTCACAGTCATGACGAAGGGGCCTCGGTAGTTTCCAGCTGCAGCAAGCTGCCCAGCCGGGTGGGTTGAATAGGCGGTCGGCTGCCGGTAACCGGCCAGCCATAAAGGGTTGCACAGGCAGCGCCACAAATACGCCCCTGGCACGCACCCATGCCGCAGCGCGTTTGCAGCTTGGCTTCACGCCAGTTGTTATAGGCCAGCAAATCACCGTGGCGTACGTCTTCGCAACGGCATACCAGCGTTTGGGCATCAGCCAGTTGGCGAATAGCAGGGTCAAGTGAAAAGTGGTGGGCCAATTGGGCAGCAAAACGTAACTGATGCGCGCGTGCTGGGATCAACGCCTGCGCAGCCTCGACTTGGCCCGCCGCTGCCAAACCTGCCATACGACCTTCCAGCAGGGCTTTGTCCACACCGCCAATACCGCAGGCTTCGCCCACGGCAAACACATTGGGCTGCGAGCATTGCAGCAAGGCATCAACCTTGGCGGAGCCGTCCTGCAACGCACAACCCAAGGCTTGCAACAGCTCGGTGTTCGGCACCAAGCCAAACCCCACGCCCAGCCAATCGCAAGCCAGTTCACGAACATGCTGGCCTTGTTGCAGACGAACCGACTGAAGCCGTTCTTTCCCCAATGCCGCCAGCACATGGCTGCCGGCGCGATATGGCACCCCACGCAAAGCCCAGCGTAAACGGGCCGCCTGTGCCAACTTGGCAGGCCAATGGCGCAGTGACCAGACAAAGCCGGCAAGCTGGCGTGAAGCAGCTTGTTCCGCAATCAGCAATACCTGAGCACCCGCGGCCCTAAGCGTGGCAGCGCTAGCCAGCAATAAGGGGCCGCTCCCCGCCAACACAATGCGTTTACCGCTTACATCCAGCCCTTGCTTCACCAACGCCTGCAGGCCCCCAGCCCCAGTTACGCCCGGCAAGGTCCAGCCAGGGAAAGGCAGCAGTAATTCGCGTGCGCCGCTGGCAACAATCAGCTTTTGGTAGTGCAGATAACGCGCTTGGCTCGCGTCTTCCAGCAAAAGGCTGCCCGCATTTTGGGTTGCTACCACGCGTGCTGCCGGCAATACCCGTAGGCCCTCGACACGTGCCAATCGTGCCGTGAGTTCTGCGGGTATGGCGGGGTTCGTCAGCCAAGCCTCACGGTTGGTCGCCGATCGGGAGCCTGCGGTTAGGCCGGCCCGCCAAATCTGTCCACCGGGCTTAGGGTTATCGTCGATCAGGCATGCAGCCCTGCCGTGTTCGCAGACTGCCAATGCTGCGGCCAACCCGGCAGGGCCTGCGCCAACAATGGCGATTTCGGTATGCAGGTCAGACATCACGCTGCACCACCATCCCTTCACGTACTGGTAGCTGGCAAGCACGCTGGTGCGGCTGCCCATCCACCGTCACTCTGCATTCAAAGCACACACCCATGCCACATAACGCTGCGCGGGGCTCGCCACTCGCAGAGCGCCGTCCCGGCAGCCCAGCCAGTACCGCAGCGAGGCTGATGCCCGAAGGTACCTGCCGGACTGTTCCATCGAGTTCAATTCGAATCAGCATGTGGCAGCCTCCACGGCTTGTATGGGCGTCGCCGCTGTCCATGTATCAAAGCGGGCCGGGTCATATGGGTGAGGGTCGAGGCTGGGCCGTGTATTGCAAAGCAGGTCGGCCAACAGTTCTCCACTGGCCAGGGCCGTTGTGATCCCCAAACCCTCATGACCTGTCGCCAGCCAAAGCCGTTGGCAGCCCGGTACACGACCCAGCAATGGCAATTTATCGGGTGTAGCAGGCCGAAAGCCCGTCCAACTTCGCAACGCCTGCAATGCAAGCAGACCGGGCAGATATTCACAGGCACGCGCCAGCATGCGTTGTAGCAAAGGCCAATTCAGGCCGGAGTCGAGGTCGTTGTATTGGCGCGAAGAGCCGATCAGCAATTGGCCAGTAGCCCGCGGTTGCACATTGAATGCCACCGAATCGCCATCGTTGGTGTGGGCAGACCGGATATAGCCCAACTCCACAAGCTGGTGGTGCACGGTGGCCGGGTAACGTTCGGTAATCAACAGCTGACCCTTGCGTGGTTTCAGCGGCAGCCCGGGCACAAGACGGGTCGACTGATTGCCTGCCGCCACGATGATGTTGGCGGCGCGCAACGTGCGACCATCGCTGAGCGAGACTTCGCCTTCATCATTAACGCAGTTGACTTCGGCATTGCGTAACAGGACAGCCCCTAGCGCTTCGGCTTGGCTTAGCAGCCAGCGACTTGCCACCGGCGGGTAAAGTACCGCTTCGTCAGGCCGCCTCAATGCACCAGCCAACCCATTGACCAATGCAGGCTCACAGCGCCGCAGCTCATCCGCAGTCAGTAACTGGCTATCAAGACCATGTTGACGTAGCAAGATCTGCTTGCGCTCAGCTTCGGCCATTTCTTCATCGTCACGCGCCAACCATAAGGTGCCGCAAGCACGGTATTCCGCCTGGCTGGGCAAAGCATGCTGCCGCGCCTGCCAGCGCGCGAGACCATCACGGCTCAGCGCCAGCTCAGCCGGGTTGTCATCCAACACCACCAAGTGCCCCATCCCCGCCGCCGTCGTACCTGCCGCAGGGATGCCTGCCTCCAATACCTGCACGCATAGACCCCGTCGCGCGCAAGCCTCGGCCACGGCGCTGCCGATAATACCGGCACCGATAATCAATACATCCACCGTCACAACCGAATGCCCCAGGCAAACGGATCAGCCGGGTCGATCAACAGCGTGGACTCGGCGGTGATGTAGGCCGACCCTGTCAACAAGGGCACACACGGACCGCCATCAAGGTTGTAACTGCCCTCAAAAATGCTGCCGATGACGCTTTCCTGCCGCCATGGCTGGCCCGGCGCCAGCTTACCGTCCGCAGCCAGGCACGCCAGCTTTGCGCTGGTACCCGTACCGCAGGGTGAACGATCGTACGCAAGGCCGGGGCAAAGCACATAGCTGCGCGAATCGGCCAACTCACTCGGGCCAAACAGTTCGATATGATCAATCTCCGCCCCATCGACACCGGTAAGCCGCTGGGCACGTAAGGCCGCGCGAATACGGGCGCTGCAATCGCCCAATTGGGCCAGATTGTCCTTGGCGACACGTAGACCATGGTCGGCTACCAGAAAAAACCAGTTTCCTCCCCAGGCAATATCGCCATGCATTCGGCCGAAACCGGGCACCTCCACCGCTACATTGGCGGCCAATCGGTAACTTGGGACATTGCGCAGCGCAACCCGGTTAGCGTCCAGCAAGGTCGCTTCGACTACCCCAACAGGCGTATCGATACGGTGGGTGCCGACGCGGATATGACCCAGATGCGCCAACGTAACCATCAAGCCCATCGTGCCATGGCCGCACATGCCCAGCGTGCCGACATTGTTGAAGAAGATCACACCAGCGGCGCAATCAGGCTCAGCAGGTTCACACAGCAATGCTCCGACCACCGGGTCTGCCCCACGCGGTTCATTCACAATGGCTGAGCGATAGGCATCGAAATCGTGTTCAAAATGCCGGCGACGTTCAGCAAGGCTACCTTGCCCCAGATCCGGCCCACCGCTGACGACCACACGGGTGGGCTCTCCCCCGGTGTGCGAATCGACCACAGCAATACGTTGAAAAGCAGACATGGCGGCAATCCCGCGGCTTCAAAAGCCAGATTGAGAATGCACTCATGCTAGATTTACGCGTCGTCGTAATCTTGTACGATCCGCGCATTAAAACGCCTCGTTTGGACAAATATGGAAAGAAGCGGATGGAGACAAGCCTGAAATCCTGGCGTAGCGATTTTGTCGCCCGCCTGGCCCAGCCTTTGTTTGTCGAGGCATTATTCGATCACATGCCTGATATGGTGTTTTCTATCAAGGACCGTGCAGGCCGGTATGTTTGCATCAGTGAAGCCTGTGCCGACCGTTGCGGGCTCGACCACAAGCGTGAAGCCGTTGGCCGCACGGCGCACGAACTATGGCCGCGCCATATGGCCGACCGTTACACCGAGCAAGACGAGCAGCTGTTTCGCACTGGCCAACCTGTGCTCGATAAGCTCGACCTGACCCTGTTCAACAACCGTAAACCGGGGTGGTGCCTCAGCAACAAAACACCACTACTGGATAAGGCAGGCCAGCTGATCGGCTTGGCGTGCTTATCACGCGACCTGCTCGAACCCAGCCGCGCCGGTATTGTGGATGCCCGCATGGCTGAAGCCGTCGACCGGATGTTGGCACGGTATGCGGAACCACTGCGTATAGAAGCACTGGCCGACCTTGCCGGCATTTGCACCGCCCAGTTTGAACGACGCATGAAGAAAATCTTCCAGCTATCAGCCGGGCAATTCCTGACCAAGACGCGCATCGACGCCGCAGCCCGTGCCCTGGCCGAAACTGACACCGCTATTTCAGAGATTGCGCTGGGTTGTGGGTTTTGTGACCAGAGTGCGCTGTCGAAGCAATTCCGGCAGCTGACGGGGTTTACGCCCCGCGATTACCGACAGTGGATACGTGGTACGCAGTAAAGCCTCTTCACGATCTGTCGTGAAGAGGTCCTAAGAACCTGTCTAAAGTCTCGCGAGCAAGGGCAAGATAAGGCGAAAACAGCTGAGGAAGCGGAGTTTACAAGTGGTAAATGAGCATTCCGAGGATGTTTTCAACGCCATATTGCCGACGCACAGCAGACTTTAGACAGGTTCTAAAAGGTCACATAGCTAGACTATTTAACCCAGCTATCCTTCAAGCCAACCGTACGGTTGAACACCAGCTTGCTGCCGGGAACGTGGTCTTTGCGATCGGTTACAAAATAACCCAGCCGTTCGAATTGGTAACGGGTTTCAGGCGCTGCGCCGGTTACCGCGGCCTCCACATAACCCATGACGGTCTTGAAGGATTCCGGGTTGAGGAATTGGACGAAATCGATGTATTGGCCATCCTCACCCCGCACAGCATCGGGGCGCTCCACGGTGAAGAGGCGTTCGTACAAGCGGACTTCAGCCTGCACCGAATGCTCGGCGCTCACCCAATGGATGACGCCTTTCACCTTGCGGCCAACCGGGTTCTGCCCAAGTGTGGCCGGGTCGAGTGAGCATTTCAGTTCAACCACCTTGCCCGTGGCGTCCTTAATGACTTCGTCACACTTCATCACATACGAATAACGCAGGCGCACCTCACCACCGGGTGTCAGGCGCTGCCAACCCGGAGGTGGCACTTCGGCGAAGTCTTCACGGTCGAGATAGATCGTGGCGGCGATGGGTACGTCACGCTCACCAAACTCCGGGTGATGCGGGTGGAAAGGCGCACTGCGGCTACTCGTCACACCGGCTTCGAAATTGCTCAGCGTTACCTTGATCGGGTCCAGCACCGCCATCACGCGCGGTACCTCGGCTTCTAACGTCTCGCGCACTGCGCCTTCCAGCACGCTGTAGTCGATGACGTTTTCACTTTTGGACACACCACAACGCTCGGCAAACAAGCGGATACCGGCCGGGCTGTAACCACGCCGGCGCATACCGCTGACGGTAGGCATGCGTGGGTCATCCCACCCGCTCACCTTGCCGTCAGTAACCAACTGGTTGAGCTTGCGCTTGGAAGTCAGCGCGTACAGCAATTCAAGACGTGAGAATTCAATTTGCTGCGGGTGGCAGCCGATGGAAATATTGTCCAGCACCCAATCATACAGCGGGCGATGATCGGCAAACTCCAGCGTACACAGCGAATGGGTAATGCCTTCCAACGCATCCGAAATACAGTGGGTGTAGTCGTACATCGGATAGATGCACCATGCATCGCCCGTACGGATGTGGTGCACGCGGCGGATGCGGTAGATAACCGGGTCGCGCATGTTCAGGTTGGGCGACGCCATATCGATTTTCAGGCGCAGGGTGCGGCTGCCATCTTCGAATTCGCCTGCACGCATGGCGCGGAACAAGGCCAGATTCTCTTCCACGGTACGATCCCGGAACGGGCTGTTCTTACCAGGCTTGCCGAAGTCCCCACGGTATTCACGCATGTCATCGGCGTTCAACTCGCACACATAGGCCAGCCCCTTGCCGATCAGCTCTTCCGCATACAAATACAACTGCTCGAAATAATCCGAAGCCCAACGTACATTGCCGTCCCACTCAAAGCCGAGCCAATGCACGTCGTCCTGAATACTTTGGGCGTACTCTACCGATTCCCTTTCAGGATTGGTGTCATCGAAACGCAAATTGCATTCCGACGCCAAACCACGCGCTTTGTAGTCTTCCTTGATGCCGAAGTTCAGGCAGATCGACTTGGCATGGCCCACATGCAGATAGCCATTGGGCTCGGGCGGGAAGCGTGTAATGGTGCGTTGGTGTTTGCCACTGTCCAAATCGGCATCGATGGCGCTGCGAATGAAATTGGAGACGACAGGCGTAGTGGTATCGGTAGTCATGGCTTAAGGCAAGGCTTTGAATTTGTGCAAGACCGGGATTTTACCCGATAAGCACGCCGCTGCCCCTACCAGCCAAGTACCTGCGCCGCCACTTGTTGGTAAAGCGCCTTGCCATAGTGCAGCGACTCTTGCCGGCAGCTGTATACCAGCTTGATTTGATGTACGTCGCGCCTCAATACAGCCCGGGCGGTAATTTCGTCCCAGCCGGGACTGCTCGTAGTCAGCGCTACCGGTTCGAGCACGGGTTTGCCTGCTTCGATGTAGGCAGCACACGCCGCCAGCCAGAACAGACGCAATGCAGCTGCTTCGTCATCACAGTAAGGCAATACCACACGCAGGGCATGGCAACCAGTCAGCATATGCAGCACAGTAAAGTCACGGCTGCTTGCATACAGTTCTACTACCAGTTCGGCAATCTGGCCCAACACGGCGTCACCCGCCGCCAACTGGCTGGCCTGCTCGCGAAACCCAGGCAAAGATGCGGCTATCACCATGCCCGAACCAATCAAACGCTTCCCTTCAGGCAGGCTGAGGTTTGGGTTGTCCGCCAATGTCTTCAGGCAATCTGCCGGCGTCAGGTTGCCGGGTGCATCTGGCGTTCCTATAAACTGGTAGTAACTGGACCAATACGCCAGGGCCGCCGCTATTTCTGAATCTGACTGCGCCTTCAAGCCATAGGCCAAACGGATCAATCCATGGAAGGAACCAGCAGATAAGCCTGGCAACAGCAGGGGCAAATAGCGCGACAAGACGGCTGCGCAGCCGCCTGTTTTGATCGCGGCAAGATAAAAATCCCGGTATTCCGGATAAGCCGCCTGAATCCCCATGTGGCCAACGATGTCCTCCGCCGAGAACACGCGGGTAGCGGGGGTAGCCAGCGTCAATTGGGCTGATTCTTCATACAGCCAAGCCTGCAGCCGTTCCTCACCCGCACCAAGACGCCACAACGCAATCAAGCCCATCGGCAAATGGTTGGATAAGCCCAAGTGATGATCGGGTGCATAACTCGACGCGGTATCGAGCAACGCTGCCAGACTGAACATAGAACCTCCAGATAGACGATAAATGCTCAGCAAAATTATAGATGTCGGGCGCCAAGACTGAATGAATACCAGGCGATTACATTACCAATGGCGTAAGAACTTGTCATAAAGTCTGCTGCGCGTCGGCAATATGGCGTTGAAAACACCCTCGGAATGCTCATTTACCCTGTATAAATTCCACCTCCTCGGCTGGTCCCGCCTTATCTTGCCTTAGCTCGCAAGACTTTAGACAGGTTCTAAGCCGATGCCGATAATCAGCCGCGGAACATGAAGTAGACCGCGCCCAGCAAACACATGCCCGCCCAGACGAAATCCCATTTGAATGGTTGATCCATATAAAAGACGGCAAAAGGCACAAACAAACTCAGGGTAATAACTTCCTGAATGATCTTCAGTTGCGCCAACGAATAGACACCGAAGCCGATCCGGTTGGCCGGCACCTGCAACAGGTACTCAAACAGTGCTATCCCCCAGCTTGCAATCGCGGCGATATACCACGGCTTTGTGGCAATATCCTTCAGATGGGCATACCACGCGAAGGTCATGAAAATGTTGGCGCAGACCAACAGCAAGACAGCTTGTAGGCCGGGAGGGAAATAAGCTGGCATGGCGAGCGTGGGGAGTCTGATAAAATCGAGAGTTTGTATGCCTGCGCGACGATCGTCTAGCCAATGCTCCCCTCTCAACTGTTATGCCTGATTCTTGCCGCCACCCTGCTGGCGCCCGCCTTTGCCGACGAAGAGGACGATAAAGTTGCGGCCGAGCTGGCGCGTGGCCAAACGGCCGATGCCTTGAAACTTGCCGACCAAGGACTGGTGAAAAAACCTCGTGATGCGCGTTTACGGCTACTGAAGGGCAACGCACTGGCAAGCCTGGGGCGTGTAAACGAAGCGATCGAAATCTATACAGGGCTCACACGCGACTACCCAACATTGCCAGAACCTTATAACAACCTTGCCGCGCTGTATGCCCAGCAAGGCCAGCTGGATAAGGCCCGTACCACGTTGCAGATAGCGTTGCAGACCAATCCCACCTACGCAGCGGCGCATACAAACCTAACAGATGTGTATGCCAAATTGGCTGCCCAAGCCTATGAAAAGGCCTTACAGCGGGATGTCGTCGAGCGTAGCCAAAGCACCCCTGCACGCCAACCCACACCGGCCGGCGGTTCCGCCAAGTTGGTGTTGGTACAGGATTTATTAAGCCGTAACGCAACTGCACCCGTCGTGCAGGTTTCAAATCACGCAGCTCACGCAACCCCTACACCTTCTTTACCGCCGGTAAAAAGCGCCGATAAGCCCCAAACCAGCCTGCCAGCCGCCGTTACCCCGCCGCCTAGCAAACCAGTTGCTGTTGTATCTACAACAGTACCCGCCAAGCCAGTGCCGGCCGCCAGCCCAGTCCCACCAGTCAAAGCAGTGGAGAAAACCCCACCCAAGCCTGCTGACAAACCACCGGTTGTGGAAAAACCAGCGGACAAAGCCAAGGACTCATCGGATACTGAACAACAGGTGCATAAGAGTGTTCTCGCCTGGGCTGATGCTTGGGCAAGTAAACGCGTGAGTGTTTACTTAGCCAGCTATACCAAGAGCTTCAAGCCCGCAGGACAAAGCCGTTCGGATTGGGAACAACAAAGACGTGAACGCATCAATGCCGCAAAGAAGATCACGGTGAAGCTGGATAAGCTGCGCATCAAACTGGATGACGATCGGGCAACGGTTCGGTTTGTTCAACGCTACACTTCAGACAGACTCGACTCATCCACCGGCAAAACCTTGATTTTGGAGAGAAATGGTAGTCGTTGGCTCATTGTCGAAGAGCGGGTAGGATAAGCAATTATGTCGCGCTCTTGGTTGAAAATCGCCGTTTGCCTCACAGCCGGCCTCTACCTCGCCCCGGCGGTCAACTCCATGCAGTGGCCGCAAGATAAAGCGCTTCCTCAAACCCGCCTACCCGACACATTATTGTCCGCACAGGCCCACCCCGAAGAGGTAGTGGTAGCCGCAGTCACCGCTATTCGTGAAGATAGGTTGGCCGATGCCGACCGTCTGATTGACGCGCTGCTTACCGAGCGCCCCAATTACCGGCTGGCACATTTACTCAAGGGTGATTTGCTCCTGGCACGCGCCCAGCCACTCGCGGGCATAGGCAGTGGCCCACAAGGCGATGAAAAACTCGCCGACCTGCGCGCAGAAGCCACAGTTCGGATACAGCGCTATAGCGCGCCACCGCCCGCCAATGCCATACCGGCCAACCTGCTTCAGCTCAATGAAGCGCAGCGTTATGCAGTCGTTATCGATGCCGGTAAATCGCGACTCTATTTATATCGCAACGACAATGGCGTGCCGCGATATGTGCTCGACTTCTACATGACCATCGGCAAGCTCGGTTTCGATAAGAATCGCGAAGGCGACCAGCGCACACCATTGGGCGTGTATTTCGTCACCGGCCATATGCCGCGCGAACAATTGAACCAAACCTATGGCAAGCGCGCCGAACTCTATGGTGTTGGTGCCTGGCCCTTAAGCTATCCGAATGATTGGGATCGCCAACAGGGGCGTACGGGTAGCGGCATTTGGCTGCATGGCGTGCCGTACGATACCTATAGCCGCGCGCCCAAGGCTTCGAATGGGTGCGTTGCGTTATCCAACCCGGATATGGTCGCATTGGGCGGATATCTGCTCCCCGGCACCCCTGTCGTCATCACCCCATCAATCGAGTGGTTGGCAGAGAGTGACTGGCAAATCCGCAGAACCGCCGCCCAAGCGGAATTGGAAGCTTGGCGAAGCGACTGGGAAAGCCTCAACACCTCCAACTACCTGGGCCACTATGCCAGCGATTTCCGCACTGGCAAGACGAATCTGGCAAGCTGGAAACAGCAGAAAGCCAGCGTTAACGCCGACAAGGAATGGGCCAAGATCCGCCTGGAGGGATTAAGTCTGTTCAGCTACCCCACCAACGATGGGGACGGCCTTTTGATGGCCAACTTTGAGCAGGACTACCAAAGCAGCAATTTGAATATGCGCAGTAAGAAACGTCTTTACTTCAAACGTGAAGCACAAAACTGGCGCATCGTATATGAAGGGTCACTCGGTTGATACAAACCAAATTAGCTAATTGAAAAAATAACCCGTCTCTAAGAACGGGTTATTTTTTTGATGCCCCGATGATAAATCAAATATCAAATCACCAAACCACCATCGACCGATATAACGGCGCCATTGATATAGCTGGCATCGTCACTGGCCAAGAAGAGATACACACTGGCAATCTCATCCGGCCGTGCCAATCGGCGCATCGGCACTTTTTCTTCCATTGCCTGGATGACCTTCTCCGGCATGTCCTTCAGAATTGGCGTGGCTACAAACCCCGGGCAAACCGCATTGGAACGAATACCGCGCTTACCAAGTTCCTTGGCCCATGTCTTGGTGAATCCAATCACGCCAAATTTGGCGGCGGCATAGTTGGTCTGCCCAAAATTCCCATATAGGCCGACTACGCTGGAAGCGTTGAGGATAACGCCACTCGCCTGTTCAATCATGGTGTCGAGTACACCCTTGGTGCAGTTGTACACACCTTTCAAGTTGATATCGATTACGCGGTCGAACTGTTCTTCGGTCATCTTGCTCAATTGGGCATCTGCGACGATACCGGCATTGTTCACCAGCACATCAATACGCCCCCATTGTCCCTTTACGCCGGCAACCATTGAGGCGATCTGCGCTTTGTCCGTTACATTGACGACGTAACCAACCGCCTGCCCCCCATTGCCGACAATCTCACTGACTACGCTATCAATACCGGCCTGGTTGATGTCGCATACGACTACGCGCGCCCCTTCCTTGCCGAAGCGTAAGGCAGTGGCTTGGCCTATACCACTAGCCGCACCGGTGATTACCGTAACCTTGTCCGCTAAACGCATAGATCCTTCTCCCTAAGCTTGCTGCGTTATTGCAGCGATACACATACGAGTACACAAGGGGGAACGCAGCGCCCTTTCGGGACACTGCGTTCTGTCTGCTCCATGCTTCTTCTTTGTATATATTCGCTTGAGCGGCCATTGCGGCGGCTCGGGAGACGGCGGTTTGAATCTGCCGGCTTGATCGCCCGAATATTTTTATTGGGCTACTGAAGATGTGCATAACTATAGTACGCCCAACTTAGAGCAGCAACTCAAAACGTGAACTTTAACCATGTAATAACGAACACGATGCGTTATTACAACAGTTCAGCCTAGAGCAATTACGCAATTCCCTGACTGTTAAGATAGTCCTCGTAACCACCCATGTAATGAACATAGCCACCATCGCCTTTTAGTTCAAGTACTTGAGTTGCCAAAGAAGAGACAAAGAGGCGATCATGCGACACAAATATCAATGTGCCTTTATACAGGTCCAAAGCAAGGTTCAATGACTCGATTGACTCCATATCCATATGGTTGGTCGGCTCATCCATGACCAGCACATTGGGCTGTTCCAGAATCAACTTGCCATACAGCATGCGTCCCTTTTCACCACCAGACAGTACACGCACCGACTTCTTCACGTCATCACCGCTGAACAACAACTTGCCTAGCACACCGCGAATCACCTGATCGTCGTCACCGGGCTTGCTCCATTGCTTGAGCCAGTCGAACAGATTGTCGTCTGTATCAAAGTCTTCTTCATGGTCCTGGGCGAAATAGCCCAGCTCAGCCTTCTCTGCCCATTTAACATTACCGGCATCGGCCTTGAGGACACCAACCAGCATTTTCATCAAGGTGGACTTACCTACACCATTACCACCAATCACCGCCAGTTTTTGGCCAGCTTCAAAGATAAGACTCAAATTCTGGAGCAGCGGCTTGTCGAAGGACTTGGATAGCCCTGTCGCTTCGAAAGCCTGGCGGTGCAGCTTGATCTTGTCATCGAACTCGAAGCGTATATAAGGATTCTGCCGTGATGAAGGCTTCACCTCGACCATACCTTCCTTGAGCTTGTCAGCTAGCTTCAAACGACTGGTAGCTTGCCGGGCCTTGGATTTGTTGGCTGAAAAACGCGCCGCGAACACCTGCAATTCCGCAATGCGTTCCTTGGCTTTTGCATTGGCCCCCAATTGACGTTCCCGCGCCTGGGTGCTGGCTTCCATGTAGTCGTCGTAATTACCCGGGTAAATCTGAATCGTGCTGTAATCCAGATCGGCCATATGGGTACAAACCTGGTTCAGGAAGTGACGGTCATGGGAAATGATGACCATCGTGGAATTACGTTCATTCAATGTATCTTCCAACCAGCGGATAGTGTTGATATCCAGGTTGTTGGTCGGTTCATCCAGCAACAGCACATCCGGATCGGAAAACAGTGCCTGCGCCAGCAATACACGTAACTTCCAGCCGGGAGCCACTTCGCTCATCAAACCATTGTGCTGTTCGATTGGCACACCGGCACCCATCAACAGCGCGCCTGCGCGGGCTTCAGCGTCGTATCCGCCCATTTCGCCGAACTTCACTTCCATGTCGGCAGCACGCATGTAGTCGTCTTCTGTTGCCTCAGGGTTAGCGTAGATGGCATCCTTCTCATGCATGGTGGACCATAGTTCGGCATGACCTTGTAACACCACATCCAGCACACGCTGGTCTTCGTAGCCAAACTGATCCTGGCGCAACTTACCCAGGCGTACGCCCGGATCGAGACTAACATTGCCATTTGTGGGTTCAAGGTCGCCACCTAGAATTTTCATGAATGTCGATTTACCCGAACCATTGGCGCCAATCAAACCATAACGATTGCCGCCGCCGAACTTGACTGAGACTTTTTCAAACAGTGGCTTGGCGCCGAATTGCATGGTGATATTGAAGGTGTTGATCACCGCGAAAACTCCAGGCTGGCGTGGCATAAAGCACGCATGACATCAAAATAAAAACCCGCGCATAGCGCGGTGCGAGAATATTAAGTAATTTTACCATACCCGTTAGTTCCGACCTGGATGGCCTTTCCCGCAAGGCACAATTAAAAACATGTTCGATATCAAAGGTTTGATTGACGCACTGCGGCGTCGTGCGCACGATGATGAAGATGCAGGGCCTTCAGCGACCAAGCTGATGGCTGAGTTGCCACGCGACCAAACCCTGCTGGCGCTGACTGAAATCGTCAAAGCAGTGGCCGAATTGAACCGTAACGCCAAGGTTGGCCTGAAAGAACGCTTTCGCTCAGTCCAATCGCTCGATGACAAGGCACGCCCCCTGATGGCCTTGTTGATCGGCGTGTATCAAGGCAAGGCAACCATCGAGGGTATTCCGCCACGCCAGGTGCTACCCAGCCTGATTGCCTGCTGGCAGGAACTTGCCTCGGCGTACAAACTTTGCTTGAAGCAGCATGCCCAACAACCTGCGGCACGCTTTGCCAGTGAATCGGAATTAATCACCCTACGTGCCATTGCCTACTACGCCGAACAAGCGCGCTGGGCTTATCTACGCCATTACGAGCCCGAGTTGCGTATCTGGCGCAACCTGAACCATCTATTTTTAATTGCGGACTCTTCCGATTTTTCGCACAAGGAAATTGCGCGTTACCCCGAGGAAGCACCGTGCCCTATCGTCAACTATTACCTACTGATCGTCTTATTCAAACTGGCGGAACCAGAACGACGCAGAACGGAAGACCTGGCTTTTCTCAATCAAATCCTGCCCCGTTGCGTGAATCTGGTCCGCCCAGAAAAAATAATCCGCATACGTGAACAGAACTATGCCGTTAATCTTGATGACACCCTACCCCCAGTAAAACTACGTCGGAATATGGTGGGCGAGCGTTACCGTTATTTTGATACCGAGGCGCTGGCTACACATTTTCATTCACTGAGCCCTCATCCACTCGACAGTGCCGCGCTGAATCCCATCGATCTGGCACTACGCGAAAAATTATTGGCCGACCTTGCCGTAGTCTATTCACGTGCCGGGCAGACACGCAGCAGACGTAGCGAGCGCCGTACTCGGGAAGCACCTGCCAGCGTGGCATTGGGATTAAAGCAAATCGCCCACGCATTGCAATCCAACGCAACAGAAGCGGAGTGGGAAACCTGGACGCTAGGCGACGAAAGCAGCAACGGGATAGGCCTGCACTACCGACCAGGTTTTGACGACCATCTGGAAATCGGGGAAGTACTACTACTACGCCAGGATGGGCACATCGGACTGACTTTCGTCCGCCGCATGGTCAAGCATCGTGATGGTCAAATACAGGTAGGCGCAGAAAAAATCGCGCCACAAGCCCAATTGGTGATATTGCAAGCCAATGGCCAGCCAAACCCTGCGTGGGCATTGTATTGCCCCGAGTCCCCCCACAATAGCCGCATGCTGCTGCTCGATAGTGATCTCTATCACCGGCATAACGAATACACGCTCAGCGCCGGGCAGCAAAAATTCCGCGTGAAGCTCGGGCCTGCGCAAGAACGGCTGCCAAAATATGTCTTCGTCACCTTTCAAGTACTGGAAAAATCAAACGATCCGCCGGCCAGCTAGGCACCGCCGAGATAACCGATGCTGCCGAGTTGCCAAATTCAATTAGCTTCGACATATGTTTGTGTCCTGCACAAGAAGCCAAAGCAAGCCGGGACGATGCCCTAGCTGCCAAGTAACGCCTTAGAACCTGTTTACGATCTGTCACGAGCAGCCGTAAGCAGGATAAAGCGCAGCGCAAAAACGGAATGTACATAGGTACATGAGGCTGCGAACTTCTTGGTGCGAAACACCGTAGCATTTCGGCGTCACCCTTGCGGGGGCTATCGGGCAGCACATGAGCCCTGATCACAGTTGTGCAGTAAGAACGTAAACAGGTTCTTAGAGTACACAGGCCAACGCGCGTGAAGCATCTCCCGTCAAGTCGTCGTTATGTATCAGGCTCGATGCGCTGGTTAGCCAAATTAGCCTTGGCAACGGGGTACAATCGCCGCCCTCGCTTATCTGTTAGTCACTGATGTTACGCAGTGCATACGATAACCTGTCGCCATGAAGAACAAAGAACTCGATTTGTACACCGACTATTTGCTGAGCACGTTTGGTGCGGCGACAGCAACGGGCTTGTCGGCGATGGTAGGTG
>NZ_PDZH01000189.1 GCF_002735695.1 Chitinimonas sp. BJB300 | reverse complement strand
AAGCAAAAGCCCCGGTCTCTGTTGAGACCGGGGCTTCACTGTAAGGCGCCTGGCAGTGACCTACTTTCACACGGGAACCCGCACTATCATCGGCGCGGTGTCGTTTCACTGTCCTGTTCGAGATGGGAAGGAGTGGGTCCAACACGCTATGGCCGCCAAGCAAAACTGGCGCGCATCCTGACTTCGTCAAGACACAGCATTGTCGATTAGTCGCTAACGCAACAAATCAGGAAGAAGTAATCAATGTCGATTGAGTCAATTATTCGTATCGTTCACAAACACACCCAATCCATCTACACGTCTTGGGTTATAGGATCAAGCCTCACGGGCAATTAGTATCAGTTAGCTTAACGCATTACTGCGCTTCCACACCTGACCTATCAACGTCCTGGTCTTGAACGACCCTTCAGGGGACTCGAAGTCCCAGGGAAGTCTCATCTTAAGGCAAGTTTCCCGCTTAGATGCTTTCAGCGGTTATCTCTTCCGAACTTAGCTACCCGGCGATACGACTGGCGTCATAACCGGTACACCAGAGGTTCGTCCACTCCGGTCCTCTCGTACTAGGAGCAGCCCCCTTCAAACTTCCAACGCCCACTGCAGATAGGGACCAAACTGTCTCACGACGTTTTAAACCCAGCTCACGTACCACTTTAAATGGCGAACAGCCATACCCTTGGGACCGGCTACAGCCCCAGGATGTGATGAGCCGACATCGAGGTGCCAAACTCCCCCGTCGATGTGAACTCTTGGGAGGAATCAGCCTGTTATCCCCGGCGTACCTTTTATCCGTTGAGCGATGGCCCTTCCATTCAGAACCACCGGATCACTATGTCCTGCTTTCGCACCTGCTCGACTTGTCAGTCTCGCAGTTAAGCATCCTTATGCCATTGCACTATCAGTACGATTTCCGACCGTACCTAGGATACCTTCGAGCTCCTCCGTTACACTTTGGGAGGAGACCGCCCCAGTCAAACTGCCTACCATACACGGTCCCCGATCCAGATCATGGACCTAGGTTAGAACCTCAAACACACCAGGCTGGTATTTCAACGTCGGCTCCATGCGAACTAGCGTCCTCACTTCAAAGCCTCCCAGCTATCCTACACAAGTCTGTTCAAAGTCCAATGTAAAGCTACAGTAAAGGTGCACGGGGTCTTTCCGTCTAGCAGCGGGGAGATTGCATCTTCACAAACATTTCAACTTCGCTGAGTCTCGGGTGGAGACAGTGTGGCCATCGTTACGCCATTCGTGCGGGTCGGAACTTACCCGACAAGGAATTTCGCTACCTTAGGACCGTTATAGTTACGGCCGCCGTTTACCGGGGCTTCGATCAAGAGCTTGCACCCCATCAATTAACCTTCCGGCACCGGGCAGGCGTCACACCCTATACGTCCACTTTCGTGTTAGCAGAGTGCTGTGTTTTTAATAAACAGTCGCAGCCACCTTTTCACTGCAACCCCATCGGCCTTCGGATGTTCTCCTACAACCTACCGGGGCACACCTTCTCCCGAAGTTACGGTGTCAATTTGCCGAGTTCCTTCACCCGAGTTCTCTCAAGCACCTTAGAATTCTCATCCTACCCACCTGTGTCGGTTTGCGGTACGGTCAATCTGTAACTGAAGCTTAGCGGCTTTTCCTGGAAGCAGAGCATCAACCACTTCGTCCTAAAAGGACTCGTCATCACGCCTCAACTTAGTCTCGCGGATTTGCCTACGAAACACGTCTACACGCTTAAACCGGGACTTCCAACACCCGGATGGCCTAGCTTTCTCCGTCCCCACATCGCATTACAGATCGGTACAGGAATATTAACCTGTTTCCCATCGACTACGCTTTTCAGCCTCGCCTTAGGGGCCGACTCACCCTGCGCCGATGAACGTTGCGCAGGAAACCTTGGGTTTTCGGTGACAGGGAATTTCACCCTGTTTATCGCTACTCATGTCAGCATTCGCACTTCCGATATCTCCAGCATCCTTCACAAGACACCTTCACAGACCTACGGAACGCTCCTCTACCATATGTGCTTACGCACATATCCCTAGCTTCGGTTCATAGTTTGAGCCCCGTTACATCTTCCGCGCAGGACGACTCGACCAGTGAGCTATTACGCTTTCTTTAAATGATGGCTGCTTCTAAGCCAACATCCTGGCTGTCTGTGCCTTCCCACTTCGTTTTCCACTTAACTATGCATTTGGGACCTTAGCTGAGGGTCTGGGTTGTTTCCCTTTCGACACCGGACGTTAGCACCCGATGTCTGTCTCCCATGCTCGCACTTGACGGTATTCAGAGTTTGCCATGGTTTGGTAAGTCGCGATGACCCCCTAGCCATAACAGTGCTTTACCCCCGTCAGTGATACATGAGGCACTACCTAAATAGTTTTCGAGGAGAACCAGCTATTTCCAAGTTTGTTTAGCCTTTCACCCCTATCCACAGCTCATCCCCTAGTTTTGCAACACTAGTGGGTTCGGTCCTCCAGTGCGTGTTACCGCACCTTCAACCTGGCCATGGATAGATCACTTGGTTTCGGGTCTACACCCAGCAACTGAACGCCCTATTCGGACTCGCTTTCGCTACGCCTCCCCTACTCGGTTAAGCTCGCTACTGAATGTAAGTCGCTGACCCATTATACAAAAGGTACGCAGTCACCCCACGAAGAGGCTCCCACTGTTTGTATGCATCCGGTTTCAGGTTCTATTTCACTCCGCTCCCGCGGTTCTTTTCGCCTTTCCCTCACGGTACTGGTTCACTATCGGTCGATGATGAGTATTTAGCCTTGGAGGATGGTCCCCCCATATTCAGACAGGATTTCTCGTGTCCCGCCCTACTTGTCGTACGCTTAGTACCACCAAGCTCTTTTCGCATACGGGGCTATCACCCACTATGGCCGGACTTTCCATTCCGTTCTACTAAGAGTTTGACTATCACGTACAGGCTACTCCGCGTTCGCTCGCCACTACTTACGGAATCTCGGTTGATTTCTTTTCCTTCAGCTACTTAGATGTTTCAGTTCGCTGAGTTCGCTTCCTCAGACCTATGTATTCAGTCTGGGATACCCCTAAGGGTGGGTTTCCCCATTCGGACATCTCCGGATCAAAGCTCAATTGCCAGCTCCCCGAAGCTTTTCGCAGGCTTACACGTCCTTCTTCGCCTATCATCGCCAAGGCATCCACCAGATGCACTTATTCGCTTGACCCTATAACCAAAGACGGCACAAATAAATCTACTCATCCACGATTCAATTGCTTGAATTGTTTCTTCGCTTTTCTATTTGTACAGCTCGGATATAGGTGTTTGCTTTTTTCACCGTCTAGTGCTGACCGCTCTAAACAGTGATCGATACAATCAACCCAATCTTGTCTTTACGACTACATTGGTTACTTCTTCCATTTTATTAAAGAGCGAAATACAGAATGACTTAAGAAGTCAAACAACAACACGCACAGCATCAAGCCATCCTTAATAACGAATGGCATCCAGACGCACTGTTGTTTGAGTTCTTTGGTGGAGGTTGACGGGATCGAACCGACGACCCCCTGCTTGCAAAGCAGGTGCTCTCCCAGCTGAGCTAAACCCCCATCATAAACCTGGTGGGTCAGATAGGAATCGAACCTATGACCCCCGCCTTATCAAGACGGTGCTCTAACCGACTGAGCTACTGACCCAGCTTTACACAACTGAATCGCAGCCCTATCAATATAAAGCCCCAATTCTGTATCTCTTAACACACAACCGATAAGTGTAGGCACTTGACCAACAACCTTTTCTCTAGAAAGGAGGTGATCCAGCCGCAGGTTCCCCTACGGCTACCTTGTTACGACTTCACCCCAGTCATGAACCCTACCGTGGTAACCGGCCCCCTTGCGGTTAGCCTAGCTACTTCTGGTAGAACCCACTCCCATGGTGTGACGGGCGGTGTGTACAAGGCCCGGGAACGTATTCACCGCGACATGCTGATCCGCGATTACTAGCGATTCCGACTTCATGCACTCGAGTTGCAGAGTGCAATCCGGACTACGATCGGCTTTCTGAGATTAGCTCCCCCTCGCGGGTTGGCAACCCTCTGTACCGACCATTGTATGACGTGTGAAGCCCTACCCATAAGGGCCATGAGGACTTGACGTCATCCCCACCTTCCTCCGGTTTGTCACCGGCAGTCTCCTTAAAGTGCTCAACTTAATGGTAGCAACTAAGGACAAGGGTTGCGCTCGTTGCGGGACTTAACCCAACATCTCACGACACGAGCTGACGACAGCCATGCAGCACCTGTGTTAACGCTCCCTTTCGGGCACCCCAACGTCTCTGCTGGGTTCGTTACATGTCAAGGGTAGGTAAGGTTTTTCGCGTTGCATCGAATTAATCCACATCATCCACCGCTTGTGCGGGCCCCCGTCAATTCCTTTGAGTTTTAATCTTGCGACCGTACTCCCCAGGCGGTCTACTTCACGCGTTAGCTGCGTTACTAAGGTATTGCTACCCCAACAACTAGTAGACATCGTTTAGGGCGTGGACTACCAGGGTATCTAATCCTGTTTGCTCCCCACGCTTTCGTGCATGAGTGTCAGTGTTAACCCAGGGGGCTGCCTTCGCCATTGGTGTTCCTCCGCATCTCTACGCATTTCACTGCTACACGCGGAATTCCACCCCCCTCTGCCACACTCTAGCCATGCAGTCCTCAATGCAGTTCCCAGGTTGAGCCCGGGGATTTCACATCAAGCTTACATAACCACCTGCGCACCCTTTACGCCCAGTAATTCCGATTAACGCTCGCACCCTACGTATTACCGCGGCTGCTGGCACGTAGTTAGCCGGTGCTTATTCTTCCGGTACTCTCAGCTCCGTCCGATATTAGCGGACAGAATTTGCTCCCGGACAAAAGAGCTTTACAACCCGAAGGCCTTCTTCACTCACGCGGCATGGCTGGATCAGACTTGCGTCCATTGTCCAAAATTCCCCACTGCTGCCTCCCGTAGGAGTCTGGGCCGTGTCTCAGTCCCAGTGTGGCGGATCATCCTCTCAGACCCGCTACGGATCGTTGCCTTGGTAGGCCTTTACCCTACCAACTAGCTAATCCGACATCGGCCGCTCGTATAGCACAAGGTCTTGCGAGCCCCTGCTTTCTTCCGTAGATCGTATGCGGTATTAGCCTACCTTTCGGTAAGTTATCCCCCACTACACGGTACGTTCCGATGCATTACTCACCCGTTCGCCACTAACTTG
>NZ_PDZH01000188.1 GCF_002735695.1 Chitinimonas sp. BJB300 | reverse complement strand
GCCTCACAGCTTGCTTGCGCCTTTCGTGCTGTTCTTGCCGCGACAGCTTGCGTCCGTCTTCTTTGTCCATTTCTATCAGTTGGGGGCGGACACCAACAAATCAACCCTTAGTTGCCGGGTGAATAGGTGCCAACTGACTCAGTCGCCAGAGCGATGTGACTTCTGCAGCTCTGGCCGTATGCAAAACATCGGTGCTGTCGCTCGCCTTTGGGTGGCGAGGGCGGATATCGTGTCGTTCCAGTACTTGCAGGCCGGCGTTGTGAATAGCATCCAATAGAAATGCACGTGATCGCAGGCCAAGGTGTTCAGCGAGGTCTGAGAGGATCAGCCAGCCTTCACCGTTTGGGGTGAGGTGAGATGCCAAACCATTTAAAAAGCCCAGCAACATACGGCTGTCAGGGTCGTACACGGCGTATTCGATTGGAGAGCTGGGGCGAGCGGGCACCCAGGGCGGGTTACAGACAACGAGTGGTGCACGACCCGTGGGGAAAAGATTGGTTTGCAGTAGTTCTACCTGAGCGGCATATCCAAGGCGTTGCAAGTTTTCGCTGGCGCACGCCAAGGCGCGTGGGTCTTGATCGGTGGCGACAATACGTTTGATGCCCCGCTTGGCCAGTACGGCGGCCAGCACACCTGTGCCGGTGCCGATATCAAATGCCACATCCAGCGTGGGGAGGGGGGCGCTGGCTACCAAGTCGACATACTCACCGCGTAATGGCGAAAACACACCATGTTGTGGATAGATGCGCCCGCCCAATGCCGGGATGTCGACCCCTTTCTTGTGCCACTCATGTGCGCCTATCAAGCCTTGCAGTTCTCGCAAGGAGACGACCGATGATTGTGCGGTGGGACCATAGACCATCATGCAGGCCGCCTCCACCGTCGGGGCTCGGCGTAATGGAATGCGATAGTCAGCCTCCAGCGGTACCAGCAACATGGCAAGTATGCGGGCACGCTGTGCTTGGGCTTGGCGGTGCAGGTGGAATGATTCGGCTGGTGTGGTACCCATTTTCTTCGGGTTGCGGTCTATCCGCCGTGCCATGGCTTGCAGCAGTTGGCGGGCGTTTTGAAAGTCGCCTTGCCAAAGCAATGCCGTACCTTCGCAAGCCAGCCGGTAGGCGGTATCGGCTTTGAGGGTATCGTCTGCCAGTTGCACGCGCTTGGGCGGCGCCATGTCGCTTTGCGATCGCCACAGGGCGCTGTGTGCTTGGCCGGCATTAACCCAATGTAGCTGGGGTGCGTCGGTCATGCGTAAACCTGTTTTATTGAGCGGAGTGGAAGCTGGGGCACAGGTTTATTTGGTCCGATAGGCGCAAAAATCCGGCCTGGGGCCGATGCGCGGATGATTGCGGCAGGTATTGGGGCGCTGGTCGTAAATCGTACACCGGCGCGTGTCGGCATTGAGATAAGTGCAGTCGCCATTGGCGCGCCGCGCCAGGGTGAAGATGCGTTGCTTGAAATTGAATTGGGCGATGACCTTCGTCTTGGTCAGCCGCTTGGCGATGTCTTTGGCGGGGATATTTTCAGCTTCGAAAGCATCAACCAGGTTCATGCGCACCAAGTCGCCCAGCTTTACTTCCACCGGCATTGTGCAGCAGGTTGCCATGCAGCTGTTGCATAAGCCATTGCGGTACTTGAGCCAAGTACCGGTACGGTCAAGGTCGGACAAATGAATAACGGGTTTTTGCATGGCAGCGCAATGGGAAAGCGGGGCCGGATTATATCGGCCCAACGTGCTTTCGGCTTGCTCGGCTGGCGGATGGTACTAAATCAATCGCACTGGCACCTACCCCATCTCCAAACAAGGGGTAGGTGCCATATGCATTTTATTGCACCGCCTGCTTACGGCAGGACGACACGAAGTCGTAACTGCGATCGTATACGCTGGTGTTGACGTCCAACATGCCCAGCATGGTATGGAACAGATTATCGTGGGTCAGCGGCTTGGTGCGTTGGGCTTGCATACACTGGGTATCCAGCCCAAAGCTGCTGGCATAGCCTGGCGAAGCCCACATCACCATTGGGACAGAAGTTTGTTCCTTTGGGGCGATGGAATAAGGCAAACCATGCAGGAAGATGCCGTTCTCGCCCAGCGATTCACCATGGTCCGAAACATAGATCATGGCAGCATCGTGGCTGGTTTGGCTTGCCAGTAGCTTTACGGTTTCTGCCAGGAAATGGTCGGTATACAGCAGGGCATTGTCATAGCTGTTACGCACAGCTTCGACCGAGCACTTGCCGAGGTCCGAGGTATCGCAAGTCGGGGTAAAGCGGCGCATGGCTGCCGGATAGCGGTTGTAATAGGCCGGCCCGTGGTTGCCCATCTGGTGCATGACGATCACGATGTTCCCGGTTTCGCGATCAATCCGTTCGCGCAGTCCTTTGAGCATGATTTCATCGAAGCAACTGCCGTTCTGGCAAAGGGTGGGGTCCGTATCGTTACTGGTGCTCTCGGTTTCCAGGCCATTGCAAACCCCTTTGCAGCCTGACTGATTATCGCGCCATAGCACTTTGATACTTGCCCGGGACAGTACATGCAACACCGACTCATGCTGCTTGATGGCGTCTTCGTCGTAATTGTGGCGGCCATACTGCGAAAACATGCAAGGTACCGATACCTCGGTATTGCTGCCGCAGGACTGCACATCGGGGAAGTTGATGACGTCGAGCTTGGCCAGTTCCGGCGTGGTCTGGCGGGTATAGCCATTCAGGCCCCAGTTCATGGCACGGGCAGTTTCGCCGACGACCAAGACAAAGACAGTAGGCTTGCTGCGCTTTTGCCAGCTGGGTGCGAGTTTGGCATCCGTGCCTATTGCTTGTATCGGTTTCTGTGCACCTTTCACGTCGCTGGCCAGCACGCGGCCTAGAGAGACAAGGTAATTACCTGGTGTAATCAGATGCCGGATCGCCTTTTGATTGCGCATCAGCGACGAAAATTCCTGAAACACCAGCAAGGTGGCGCCCACCGCAATCAGTAAGCCGGCAACGACACAACCGATGCGAATGAGTAAGGCACGCCGCAAAGGGCGGGTTTTGATATTGATGCGTGCAAGCACCAACAGCGGCAGGCCGACGTAGATCAGCAAATGCGGCAGCAGGCCCCATGCCATCAAGTCACGCGCTTCCTTGACATCGGTACGCAGCACATTGCGAATCATGCTGGTATCAAAATACACATGGTAACGCTGCATATAGTAGGTGGCGAATCCGGTGACCACGAACAGCACGCCCAGCAGGGGCTTGATGGTCCAACGTGACATGAACAGCAGCAGAATTGCAAAGTGGACGGCGGCAAGTGCCAAGCCCACTGCCCCGGCAAATCGCCAAGACTGCAGGCTGGCGATGTCCCGCCCATCGAGGGCGGCCTGCCAGAAGAGGGTATTGCAGGCGGTGATAAAGAAAATACAAGCCAGCCCGGTCAATGTTTCAACACTCAGCTGGGGCCGATATTGAAACCATTTGCGTGGTGGCGGGTTGAGGGCGGTGTGCTGTGGGTCTGGATGAGTAAAGGCCATCTCAATGCGCTACCTTGGTTTTGACGACGGAGCCGTTGACGGGGTTGAAGTACACCTTCACCTTTTTGCCGGCTTTATCCCGCCCATAGATTTCGTAGCAACTATGGGTAGCCTTGATTTTGTGGACTTGATAACCCTCCTGCTTCAATTTTTGCTGGAATGCAGTTACGGGCATCCAGCCCGCTGGTGCAATGGGGGTGCATTTGGGCGAGGCGATGGCAGCCGAGACGAGTGCCGTCGCCAGCAGGGGGTAGAGCGCAGACATGGTGGGTGAGGTATGAGCGAAAGGGGGTTATTGGAAGGTAGTCAACTTGATGGCAGTTGAAGTTGTGATTACAGGCGCTAAGACCTGTCCAAAGCAGCTGCGCGTCGGCAATATGGCGTTGCAAACGTCCTCGGAGTACTCATTTACCCTGGGTAAACGCCGCTTCCTCGGCTGTTTTCGCCTTATCTTGCCTTAGCTCACGAACCTTTAGACAGCTTACGAAGCAACTTAATTAGGTGCTAGTCACTCTTGCCGGCTTCGCGCAACTTGTCTTTTTTGCTTTTTCGTTTTCCTTTTATGCCGCCTGCGCCTGTATTGGTTGTAAGGATGGCCGCCGGTTGGACTTCGAATCCTGCAATCTGTTCACGCACCAAGCGTTGCTGCTGGCGTTTTTCAATCAGCCGGAAATGCGCTTCACTGATTGGGGTGACAAAGCTGATAGCCAAGCCGCTAGCGCCTGCGCGGCCAGTACGACCGATTCGATGCTGGTAATCTACTGCCGAGCGTGGAAGGTTGTAGTTTATCACCGTAGGCAACTGCACGATGTCGATGCCCCGCGCAGCCACATCGGTTGCCAACAGCACTTGTAGCGAACCTTCCTTGAAGGCGGCCAGAGCTTGGCTGCGTCGCCCCTGGCTTAGCTCGCCATGGAAAGGTGCGGCTGGGATATTCGCTTGGTTAAGTAGCTTCGCCAGTTGATCCGCCATTCGATGAGTAGCCACAAATACCAATACCTGCGTCCAGCCTTCATCACGAATCAACGTCAACAGCAAGTCACCGCGCTGGGTCTCATCAACATGAATCGCCCGTTGTACGATAGCGGGTCGGTCAGAGTCGGTGGCGGCCAGCATGATGCGCTGTGGTTCACGTAACTGTTGTTCGGCCAAGGACTGGACTTCGGTAGGGAATGTGGCGGAGAAAAGCAGGGTTTGGCGTGGGTTGGGCAGTAACGTGATGATGCGACTGATTTCCTCGGCAAATCCCAAATCGAGCAAGCGGTCGGCCTCGTCCAACACCAGGGTTTTGACACTGAAAAGCTGCAAAGCGTTGCGCGTGCAAAGGTCGAGCAGGCGGCCGGGTGTCGCAACGACAATATCTGCGCCACCACGCAGATCCATCATTTGTGGGTTGATCGATACGCCGCCAAAGAGTGGCAGTATCTTGACATTACCCGGTAGTGTTCGCGCTAACTGATCCAACGTTCTGCTTACTTGGCTGGCAAGTTCTCGTGTGGGTACCAAAATCAGCACGCTGACTTGGCGGGGGCTAGGGTGGGGTGCCGCAAGCCATTGCTGCAAAATGGGTAACTGATGTTACGCAGTAGCTGCGAGAAGCAGCTGTAACTGATCATAAGCCGCGCGAGAGGCGTTGATCAGTAACTTGCGGCAAAGTGCGAATGGGTTCTTCTGCATCTTGATGCTCAGGCATTCAAGTTTGAAGGCTGCGCAAATCGTCATGAACACATGGTTGCTTTGGGTGCGAACTGTACGCCTAGGCGACTTGGCCAGACTGGCATTGGACTTGAGTGACTTGTGAAA
>NZ_PDZH01000187.1 GCF_002735695.1 Chitinimonas sp. BJB300 | reverse complement strand
GCGCATCCAAGATGGCTTTGGGTAGTTCTCGCGCCTCGTTGATCCAGCCCCCGGTCACTTCCAGCGAAAGCAGCTTCTTGACGTGGTCGGGCCGGTCCAGCGCCAGGAAGATCACTTCCATTTCCACGTCGTGGTTCAAGTGAATCATCTGCGTGATAGGTACATCCCACTTCACCCGGCCATAGTGTTCTTCAGGAAACCATTCGAGCCAAGTCTTGATGGTGGTGCTCTTTAGCTCGGGATAGGTGTTACGGATGATTACCCAGCGGGTGCGACGCCTGCCGTTGATGTCTGGCGCCTGCTCACAAGCCCTGCGCATGATTTCCATGCAGCAGGTAACGGACTTACCCGAGCCAATCGGCCCTAACAGGCCACGTACAAACGCCTTGCTGTTCATAAACGCGCTAGCGACGGGTCCAGGCGGGTAGTAATGGATTTCGCTCATTCGTTCGGTTCTTCCATTTGCACTGGGGTGGCTGGGTTGGTGGTGGCGTGGATATGCATCATGGGAGTAGCCTTCTTCTTATCGTCATCGCCTCTATCCAAGCCGAATGCTTGGCGCTCGATGGTGACGAGGTTCTTCAGGGCAGTAGATAGGTCACGCACGGTGCCAGCGCGGGTAGATAGGCTGACGGCCTTCATCATCTGGTTGCGGCGTAGATTGCCTGCATCGTCTTGGGTCTCGGTAAGGATGGCGTCTTCAATCGCCTCGATGTCCTGGCTGGCGTCGTGAAGCTGATTCAGCAGCAAGCCGCAAATACTTCGGGCGGCGTGGATGGATTGGCGATGAGCTTGCACAACGGCAATACCGGTAGCGGCGGCAGCCTGAATGATTTCGCGGTCACGGGCGGGGTTGGCTGGTTTGGGGGGGCGTTGGTGCGCAGGTGCGCACTGCGCACCTTGCGTGTTGGCGGTGCGCACTTCTGTGCGTACTAGTCCTTCCTCTACAGCCTCACGCACCTTGTCTGCCAGTGCCCGTTCCCAACCCAGCGCACCAGCCTTCTTGCGCACCATGGATTCCGATATGTCGTGCTTCTTGGCAATCACACGTACAGACAGCATCCCAGCGCGGTAGTCGGCTTCCATGCTCTCCCAGTCAGTACCTTTACTGGTTGCCATCACCAAGCCCATCCAATGGAAATACGTGGCTCTACCTCACCACGACGCGCAATCAGGTCTAAACGGGTACGTACACGCCCTAGGTCTCGCGCTATCCACGCACCGGGCTCTTGGGTTATCGGTCCATACGATAGGCCTGCACTCCAGGGGCGGGGCTTCGCTCCTAGGGTGTCGAGTATCAGCGGGGTGTCAGTTGCAGTGTCGATATCCGCACCTAACGCGGATTGGACGACACGGCGCCCACCCTTACCGTCATCAACCAAGGATGTCGTCAGCGTTACAGGCTCACAGTTACATGTAGGTGTGCCGTCCAAGTCAGTACCCACTACAGGGCGAGGCGTGAGGCGGGTAGTGACGCGGCGTAGCTCTTTGCTACCGAATGGCAGCTTATGCGGGGCGGGGCCGGCCTCCTTGGGTGTCATGGCAGCACGCGCAACAACTAGGGAACCATCATCCTGGCGAATAGCAGCAGCAGGAGTGCCAGACTCGGTTTGAGCATCGGTCACGACTTTTTGGGAAATTTCCCGAAAAGTCGGACAACCTACTAGCGTAAAGGCAGCCACCCCGCCCATGCCCAACAGCAGCAGGCTTTTTGAGTAGGTCAGCTTCATCAGGCAGCCCTCCCCTCACATACGGCACGCTCCTGGTTGCGGCGCTTCACAATGCCGCTACAGCCGTTGGCAGGGTCTCGGCAGTCCTTACCAGCGACATACACAACCGAATCAATACCACGACAAGCAGCGGCGTAATCACCCTGCCTAGCCCTATCAGCGAGTCGGTAACTACACAGGTTCTGCGCACCGATGTTGTAGGCCAAGCTGGTAAAGGCAGCACGCGGGCCAGCCGGCAAACCGGGCATACACGTATCTACCTGGTGCAGGACTTCACGCACTTCGCCAACCAACATTTGAGCGCATTGCTCTGCCGTATAGGTTTGGCCCATACGAATGTCGGTGCCGGTCTGGCCAAAGCAGGCGGTGGGAATGCCAAGAGGATGTGCAGCGGTGCGCACCAAGGGATCGGCGTAAGTACTGCGCACCTCACCTTCATGCGGGGCAATCAATAGCGCAGCAGTCAGTACCGCTCCTACCGCGCCGGCCCCGATAAAGCGGGCCTTGGTACTCATTCGCTATTTCCCTCCTTCTGTACCTTCTTGGGAATACGGCGCCAGCGATAAATAAGGAAAGCGAGTTGAGCTACCACATAGAAAAAGGTAGCAATCGTTACCCATTCATTGAGGGTGAACCCAGCCAGTGTGTAGGCACCTACCGATATCGGCGGGGCTGCCCTGGCAAGCTCTGTTGCAGCATCTCTTGCAAAGTCTTCTTTTGACATTTTTATCCCTTGTGCGGGTTTAGTTGGTGGCACAAGGGATTCTGAGAGTCGCTACCGGTGATGCTGTGCTTTTTAATTGCGCAATCTAGTCAAATTATCAGCAGGAACGGCGTTTAGAGGGTATTGCAGTCAGTTATTCACAATTCCTGCGGAATAATTTGAACCGTGACACTGGACACACGGAACTAATCAGCACCAGGCTCCTCTTAATATATCGGCCTCACTAGACGCCGATTACCTTAGTGGATTGACACTATTCAACCTAATGCGAGTAACAATGATACAAACACTTAACACGATTGAAATTAACCAAGTAGCAGGTGGGGCGAGTGCAAATGGAGCCCAACGATGTGAGCCGGAAGAACATTTGCGCTTACGCGTCGGAGTTGCAAAGGTCGCCAGTCTGAGGAAAGGTGGCTATACCTATAATCCAGAAAGCTTCGATTCAATCTTGGAAAAAGTTACTCCAGCTGAAATTAGCTCTATGAATAACAAACAATATCCAAATGGATGCTAAGCTTAGAAGCTGATATCCGCACATAAGCACCGACCGGCAAGAAACTGAAAGCATATTGTCGACTCTTGTTGGTCGGCGCAAGTAAGTCCATATCCAAAACCATAGATAACAACCCGGGCTCACCAGTACCGATCACTTACACGACGACTCACTGCAGTACGCTTGCGAGCTATTGCTGCCAGTTCTCGCTCAATCGGTCCAGGCCAGGAGAGGTTTATAGGCTCCTCCTTTCTGGCTGTATTCTTGTCCACGGGGAGCAGGGTAGAGGTTGTTCTCATTCCTTGGCCGCAACACCTCCCCAACGCGGTCATTTATCGCCATCGTTAATCGGCGGCTGGCTGCAGACAACCCAAAGGAGGCAGTCACCGCTTGACTAAATTTGCCTTAATTCCTTATCGGCAAACTCAACGAGAATCGAACACATCAGGCAGGTACACCAGCCTGACTTGAGCTAATCAGCCTCCACGAAAGCCGGGGCGGTTCGCTGTCATACAACCCCAAAATCGTGGCCCGGTACCATACGGCCGTGCTACGGATGTTGACGCCCTCGCAACAAGAATATTTCTCCGGCAATCAAACAGCACATATAGGGAGTGGCGTGTGAATTTCTTAAGTCATTGTTTATAATGGATTATTTGTGAGAATTCAGTGTGCTATTTATATTGCCGGATTAATATCAATCAACCAGAATTGGACAATTAATCAAGTTTGTATTTAATGCGTATTCTTTCGAGCCCTCCTTGCTGGTCTATATTTTCCAGTGCCTTACTCAATTTTTCGAAACTTTTTTTTGGCATTTTCTTACTGGCCACAAAGAATACCTCTTCAGAGTGCAGAGGGGTGGGCAATATTTTCACCTTATTTTGCAACTTAAGGGATTCTATGCTGTAGCGAAGCCCTACTTCCGACTGATAAAAGAATCGTGCACGACCAATCAGTATTTTCTGAAAGTTGGCTGCGTAGTCTTTAGCTCCTGCGTCAATCGACATTATTCCCTGTTTAGCGACAAAATTGTCATAACCGCTACCTTGCGCAGTAACTACGACATTATTTTCCGCACTAGCATTCCGAATATCATTAAAGCTATCAATCTTGATTGGGTCGTCAATGGCAACCGCGACTTTATAACGTAGCGTATAAAGAACAGTATTGAAGTAAGTAAAATCAGCCTCTTGCTCGGCATTTTTAATGAGCCCACAAAATACACCTAGGTCGCCAATTTTCATATTTGCCTTAATACGAAGCAGTGGCATAGGCTCTGTGGTTGGGATGAAATCAATATCTGGGTCTATTTTCTTAACCGCTTGCATAATTTCAATACAAATACCAGGCGACTGCGAATTTTCAGTATTGTATTTATAGATATTATTATCTTGGTATGAAGTCCTGATATAAATTTGCTCAGCAGCAGCTGAAAAAAAAGCTGTATGCACTAGCAAATAGAATAAAAATCGTACTTTGTGTAAATACATCACAAACCTAAATATGTTGATCGACATTTAAAGATTAACTAGCGCTCACAACGACCAATAACATTTATCTCCAAAAGTAACCAAGCATCCAAATATCTGCAACTGAGCCTAGGTGTCAGGTTCCATCTGTTTATAAACTCTTTTCTTGAACAGTTCCGGTTTCTTTTTCTGCACATTTTCATCAACTCGACCGGGGATAGGAAGTCCAAGGCTTTCTACGGGATGTGGTGATTGTAGGCGATCAGGTAGTCGCGCTGGGCGGTCGCCAACTCAGCAGCACTAGCAAAACGGGTCTGCTTGACCAGTTCGCTGATCCGGCCGCTCGGAGTCTGGGTCTTGCTGGTGAAGCGATCCGTGAACTGGCTGCCATTGTCGGTCAACAGCTTCTCGATCTTGACAGGCGAATCCTTCTACCGGCGATTCAGGAAATACCACGAGGCCCGATTAATTCAACCTCGCTATTATCACTCACAGAGGAGGAAAGTCCGACAGGCTGCTAGCACTTTAAAATTCCGCTTCTGGCTGAGGCTGTATAAAAACGCTAGAGCAGATTCTTGAAGTGGGAAATCAAGATGATTTTTCGGCTTTCTATATGCTTTAGGTGGGTATCTGAATGATATTTGGTATAGCGATTTAGCTAGCGGTGGGATTTTTTCTGAACCGGACTCCAAGTTTTCGAGTTTTTACACGACCTCGGCTGGAAGCAGGCCGATCTAGAACGTGATGATTGATTGAATCCCCGCGAAGTTGATGGGTAGACCTAGAAGGAATTAAGTGTAGAAGTTCAGACTTGATCTGACAGTCTCACCTTGCAAATGGTGGGGTTACCCGTTTTGATACAGGTGCGAATCTTTATCGAAACAGCGCGCAAGCGCCAAGGAGTAACCCCATGGCTAGTCTCAATCAGAATGTCATCAAGCACAAGATCGGCTTGCTGAATCTCG
>NZ_PDZH01000186.1 GCF_002735695.1 Chitinimonas sp. BJB300 | reverse complement strand
CACCTACCATCGCCGACAAGCCCGTTGCTGTCGCCGCGCCAAACGTGCTCAGCAAATAGTCGGTGTACAAATCGAGTTCTTTGTTCTTCATTGCGACAGGTTAGCGTATGCACTGCGTAACATCAGTAAGTAATGGGTGCGATATATTGGTTTGCCAAGCCACCTGAGTTGTCGTGTGGTTCTGGCTCAACGACTGGGGTGGTGCGTAAGCTGCGGGCACGCTTGAAACAGATGCCCGCAGCGAGCCAATCAAGCAGCCAGATGGGTTTCCAGCGCTTCAGCGCCGCCAATCAATTTGCCATTGATAAAGACTTGGGGCGCCGTCATGGTGCCACTGATAGCGCCAAGTACTTTGCCGCGCACTTTGTGGTCTAGTGGCAGGTCGATGTAATCGTAACCATGGTCGCTCAGGAGTTGTTTGGCTTTGGCACAGTGAACGCAGCCTTCTTTTGAAAACACCACGACTTGGCTGGGTTTCTGGGCTTCTGGGGCGACATAGGCCAGTAGGGTGTCGGCGTCCGAGACTTCAAATGGATCACCGTCTTTTTGCGGTTCGATGAACATCTTTTCCACGATGCCATTTCTGACCAACATCGAATACCGCCAGCTGCGTTTGCCAAAGCCCAGGTCTGCTTTGTCGACCAGCATGCCCATACCCTCGGTGAATTCACCGTTGCCATCAGGAATCATCATGATGTTTTGCGATTCCTGGTCCTTGGCCCATTCGTTCATCACGAAGGTGTCGTTGACTGATATGCAGAGGATGGCGTCAACGCCATACTTCAAGAAGACGGGCGCGAGTTCGTTGTAGCGTGGCAGATGCGTGCTGGAGCAGGTAGGGGTAAAGGCACCGGGCAAGGAGAACACGGCAATGGTCTTGCCTTTGAATAGTTCATCCGTTGTTACACTTATCCATTCGTTGTTTTGGCGAAGGCGGAATGTAACGTTGGGAACAGTCTGGCCTTCATGATTCTTCAGCATTGAAACGTCTCCTTTGAGTTGCAAAATAGGCTGCAAAGCAGCGATGGCATGGAGTATCCCTACTTCATTTATATTGATCCAATTTATTGTATAAAACATTTTGATATGAAATTACTATGATTGCTCGGTGTAGGGCGATAGGCATACCCCTGAAGCACCAACGCCGTCCTTTTCGGACGGCGTTGGTGTTGGGTGTTAAATAGCTGTTTGTGTATTAGCCGAACAGCTTGGCCAGTTCCTCTCCCGGCGAAGGCTGGCGCATAAAGGCTTCGCCAACCAGGAAGGCATACACCTCGTGTTCCAGCATCAAGGCGACATCGGCTGGCTTGAGAATGCCTGATTCGGTAATCACGATGCGATCGCTAGGTATTTCCTCCAGCAGCGTTAGCGTCGTTTGCAGACTGACTTCAAAGGTGCGCAGATTGCGGTTATTGATGCCGATCAATGGGGTTTTGAGCTTCAGCGCCTCGTTAAGCTCCCTGCCATCGTGCGATTCGACCAACACGGCCATACCCAACTCAAGCGCCTGGGCTTCCAACTCTTGCATATGCGAAGTGGCGAGTGCGCTCACGATCAGCAAAATACAGTCTGCACCCATGGCGCGTGCTTCGTCGACTTGATACGCATCGACAATAAAGTCCTTGCGCAACACCGGTAGGCTGCAGGCAGCGCGAGCTGCTTTCAGGAAGTCGACATGGCCCTGGAAGTATTGCTCGTCGGTGAGCACCGACAGGCATGCCGCGCCATGGGCCGCGTAGTCGGCAGCAATGGCGGCCGGTTGGAAGTCGGCTCGGATTACCCCTTTGGATGGGCTGGCCTTTTTGATTTCGGCAATAACGGCAGCTTGGTTGTCGGCGTATTTGTTACGTAGCGCTGCCACAAAGTCGCGCAGGTCGCGGTTAGCCTCGGCTTCGGCGCGTATGGCTTCCAATGGTTTCTGTTTGCGGGCGGCGGCGACTTCTTCGGCCTTGGTAGCCAGGATTTTATTCAGGATGTCGGACATGGTCAGGCTTTAAAGGATTGGGTCATGGTAACGAGGGCATCGAGTTTGGCGCGCGCCGCCCCGCTGGCAATGGCCGCTGCAGCAGCCTTGAATCCTGCGGCCAAGTTATTCGCAAGGCCGGCGGCGTAGATTGCTGCGCCTGCATTCAAGACAACAATATCGCGGCAGGGCCCAGCCTCGTTGGCGAGCACGGCTTGAATCTTGGCTTGCGACTCGGCGGGGCTGTTCGCTTTCAAGGCTGATGGGCTGCAAAAGGCAAAACCATGTTCACGCGGGTCGAACACGTATTCGTTGATTTCGCCGTCTTTTAGTTCAGCGACCAGCGTGGTGTCGAGCAAACTTATTTCATCCAGGCCATCGCGGCCGTGTACGACCAGCACGTGGCGGCTGCCGAGTTCTTTCAGTACACGGGCTTGGATACCGACTAAATCCGGGTGGAACACACCCATGACTTGGTTTTCAGCCTCGGCTGGATTGGTGAGTGGGCCTAGGATATTGAAAATGGTGCGTACACCCAATTCACGGCGGATGGCACTCACATTCTTCATGGCACCGTGGTGATTGGGCGCAAACATAAAGCCCACGCCGACCTTGTCGATGCACTGGCCAACTTGTTGGGGGGTGAGAGCCAAGTTAACGCCCAGCGCCTCCAGTACATCTGCCGAGCCACTGCTAGACGACACACTGCGGTTGCCATGCTTGGCAACCTTGGCTCCTGCTGTTGCGGCTACAAAAGCGGCGGTGGTGGAGATATTGAAAGTGTGGGCACCGTCTCCCCCGGTGCCGCAGGTATCAATCAGATGGCTGCGGTCTGCTACTTCGACCTTGCTGGCCAATTCACGCATCACTGTTGCGGCGGCGGCGATTTCGAGTACGGTTTCCACCTTCACACGCAGGCCGATGAGAATGGCGGCAGTGTGTACTGGGCTCATCTCGCCGCTCATGATCTGCCGCATTACCGATAACATCTCATCGTAAAAGAGTTCATTGCCATCGATAAGGCGATTCAGCGCGGCTTGCGGGGTGATCATGGAGTGCGGGCCTATGGAGGGATGGGGAGGGCGTCGATTCTAGCTGGCTAGTGCATGGGCTCCAAGCGTGGTCTGTACCCCGGAAAGAACAAACGCCGCCGTGTGCTGCACTTGTGGCACGGCACGCGACGGCGATTCAAACAAGCGCTTATGCTGCTTGTTGAGCCACGCCGGCTTGGGTACGAGCCGTGGCGCGGTTGATAGCGCTGATCAAAGCCAAAATCGACGCGGTGATGATGTTGCTGTGCAGGCCGACGCCGAATACGCTGCCGTCTACGCCATCCATGGCTACTTCAACGAATGCCACAGCGCGTGCATCTGCGCCGTGGCCGAGCGATCGCTCCTCGTAAGACATCACCTTGACGGGCGTACCCAAGGCAGCGACCGCTGCAGCAATAGGGCCATTGCCACTGCCACACATTTTTTGCGACTGTCCGTTGATTTCCACGATCAACTCAATGCCCTGGGCGTTGCCGTCTTCCAGCAAGTGGTGCCCATGCAAACGCATGGGCGTGTGGGCTTCCAGGTATTCCAGGCCAAACATGCGCCACAATTCATCGGCATTGACCTCGGCCCCTGTGGTGTCGGTGTGCTTTTGAACCACGCCGCTGAATTCAACCTGCAAACGCCGTGGCATTACAAGGCCGTATTGGGATTCCAGCAAATAGGCAATGCCACCTTTGCCCGATTGGCTGTTGACGCGGATGACCGATTCGTAGCTGCGGCCAAGGTCGGCAGGGTCGATGGGCAGATAAGGTACATCCCAGATGTCACCGTCCTTGCGGTAGGCTAAGCCTTTCTTGATTGCGTCCTGATGCGAGCCTGAAAAAGCGGTGAAGACAAGATCGCCCACATAGGGATGGCGTGGGTGGATAGGTAACTGGGTACAGTCTTCCACGGTACGCGCCACATGGTTGATGTCGGCAAAATTAAGACCGGGGTCTACGCCTTGGGTGTAGAGGTTCAGCGCCAGGGTGACCAAATCGACATTGCCAGTGCGTTCACCATTGCCGAACAAACAACCTTCCACACGGTCTGCCCCTGCCATCATCGCCAATTCCGCTGCCGCCACGGCGGTGCCACGGTCGTTATGCGGGTGCACGCTCAGGACAACGCTGTCGCGCTGCGCCAAATGGCGATGCATGAACTCAACTTGGTCGGCATACACATTGGGCGTGGCGGCCTCGACTGTGGCGGGCAGGTTGATGATCAATTTGTTGGTGGGCGTTGGCCCCCAGGCATCGATGACAGCGTTGCAGACGGACAATGCGAAGTCGGGTTCGGTCTGACTGAAGGTTTCGGGGCTGTATTGCAGCACCCATTCGGTTTCGGGGTGTTGGGCCGTCAAATTTTTTATCAGGCTGACAGCCTCTACCGCCAGATCGCGTACTTCATCGCATTCCATGCTGAATACCTGCTCCCGCCAAGAGCGGGCTGTGGCGTTGTAGACATGGACGATGGCACGGCGTGCGCCAATCAGCGATTCGATGGTGCGGCGGATCAGATGTTCACGTGCTTGGGTCAGTACTTCGATGGTGACATCGGGCGGAATGCGATCTTCCTCGATCAGCTTGCGAACAAAGTCAAAATCGGTCTTTGAAGCGGAAGGAAAGGCGACTTCGATTTCCTTGATGCCAATGGCCACCAGGGTCTCGAACATACGCAGTTTGCGTTCGGCGTTCATGGGTTCGAACAGGGCTTGATTGCCGTCGCGCAGGTCGGTGCTCATCCAGATCGGGGCACGCTCAATGACCTGGGTAGGCCAAATTCGGTTGGGTAGGGCAAGGGTAGGGAAGGGGCGATATTTACTGTTTGCGTTCTTCAACATGATTTATCTCGTGATCGTCGTGGGGTCGTTACGGATGCGACGGTCTGTTTGCAAAGAGACAAGTGGCTGCCAGGCTGTCGCGTGTTCATGGCCGGGCAACCGTTGCGCAGTCGTAGCGATGGTGTAGTGAGACGAAGCATGGTGATTTCCTAGTGGTGAAGTTGGTGCGGTAAGTGGGTGTGATCAAGCGCAGCAGACCCTCGCGGGGAGCGATGAGCTTCAGGACTGGGAGGGGAAAATCAAGCGCGCGAGGTGCGCAGCAGCAAACCCAGGCCCGAAGAGTGGGCTAGGGATAGTCGTAGCGATAGAGTTTGCTGACAGGAGGTCATGGACTCAACCGTAAAGGCTAAGGTTGTTTTTGGTCAAGCGTTTTTTGCAGCTGAAAGCAGCATGGTGACTCAAGCATGCTACCCGGCTTACAGCGGGTCATCATGAAAGTGCGTTGTTACAGTCAAGTAGAGAGCGCCCGTATTCAGGTATAGCTCGGACGCGTGCCAAGGAGGGTGGCAGGTCTATATCTTTAAATGTAGAAGTTCAGACTTGATCTGACAGTTGCCCGTTTTGACGGTGCCCGATTGTCATACATGGACGCCCCCGTTTGCCAAGCCATCTTTTTGTTGCACCAAGAACAAGGTTGAGATTGCAGC
The DNA here is from genome assembly GCF_002735695.1 of Chitinimonas sp. BJB300. Classification (GTDB taxonomy): domain Bacteria; phylum Pseudomonadota; class Gammaproteobacteria; order Burkholderiales; family Chitinimonadaceae; genus Chitinimonas. The sequence goes on along the minus strand of NZ_PDZH01000186.1, from coordinate 5 downwards.
CATAC
>NZ_PDZH01000185.1 GCF_002735695.1 Chitinimonas sp. BJB300 | reverse complement strand
AGCTCAAGCAAGCGACCAAAGCCCATATGGAGATGTTGGAAAACACCCCGGAACGAGTGTGCTCCTATTTCGAAGACCCCAGGATCAAGTACGCCGCCTGATCAATACTTAGTTGCCGGGTGAATAATACGAATGGGCAACAAGTCCTGTTCCAGATCGGGTGAAGTACTGACCCAGATCAGCGTCAGCACCTCCCCCTTCTGCGACGCAGTCAGCTGTCGCACCTTATTCATGGGCACGCCGGCCGTTGCGTTGATTGGTAACGCTGTTTGGCTTAGGCGCACTGGGTGGATAGCCAAGATGGTGGTTTATCTCGGCAGCCAGTGCCCGTTGGATCAAGGCTTTCTTCAGGACTGCCGTAGCGGTATTGATGGTCTTAGCCGTCATGGGCTCGTTGCCGAATTGTTCCAGCAGTTCGGCGGAAATCGACGGCAAGGCTATGGGCTGGGTTTTCTGTTTGCGAGGCATACTCTCTCTCCTTGGGAGCATGATATGCCCTGAACACGAAATTACTGACAGGTCCCAACAGCCCGGATTGCTTACGGCCTAGCATGCAAACCAAAATGGGCCTACACACAAGCTCACCTCTTTGGGCCTTAAGGCCGATGTTACTGAAATCATATGCCGTATCGCTCATTCTAACCTTTACCTTACTGTTCATTTTCCCGCCAAACGGGCTAAAGCTCTCTGCCACAATGACGATAGATTGCTATGTAGCGACAGGAGAAAAAAATGGCCAACACTATCTCATCCGTAACCAGTAACGTTGCCTATGCCAATCAAGCACGTAAACGTGCCGAAGGCGTCGCGCTTGCTACAAGCGACAACACCGCAAGCCCACCAAGCGATAAAGTCAGTCTTAATCAAAGCAATACTGAGGATGCCACCCAAACCTATACCGACCCGCGTAGTCTTCTACGCGCTGCCCGGCCCGATCTAGCTACCATGCTGGAAGATTCGGAAAGAGAGGTGGCCCGATTCATGGAGCAATTACGTGGCGTCATCGACGAGCAAGGCTTGAATTGGAACAAAGTATTCAGCGGAGAACAAAAACTAACAGCCAAGCCTGAAGAAATAGAGGCCGCCAAGCAAGCCATTGCCGATGATGGTGAGTGGGGCGTGCGCAAAACTGCCGAGCGCATCCTCAACTTCGCTTTGTTTACCGCAGGTGGCGATCCAGAGAAATTAGAAAAAGTACGGGCAGCCGTACAAAGTGGCTTTGATTCCGCACGTGAAGAACTAGGCGGCAAGCTACCTGAAATTAGCGAGAATACCTACAAAACCGTAATGGCCGAATTCGATCGTTGGCAGCAAGAAGGCCTTCCCACTTCTAGTACCGTGTCCCTAGCAACACCAACCACGAAAGCTTGATAGCTCCAGGGGGTACGGATTTCTACCCCCTCCCAACTACCGCTGCCTGACTTTTCCTCATCAGCGTATTGCAGCGCGTAAGCGTTTGGCGAAACGCACCGCATTTCTCCTCTTACGCTAAATGCCTCCTCAAAAAGCAGTGCCCTCATAAATAAAATCTCATTAATTGTCTTCTAGAATCAGCCTAAAGACTATCAAATAGCGCATGCTTAATTTTTGATTAAACATCATATTTAAACTTGAAATTATTTTTCTATTATAATTAATAATTTAATTGATTAAAAATCAATGCATTATATTCCGCCTGTTTATTTGCAGCCAATGCAATACTGCGTTATTGTGCGCGCATTCAACATTGAGGGTTAACATATCAGCATTGATGCAGACGTTAACAATCTGCCAACATCGCTAAAACAATTCCATAATAAAGGAATCATAAACAGTGGACTGGAATATTTCAGTTGAAGACCTTACTAAAAATAATATGCTATTTCATGACCTACTGGAAAAGCAAAAACTGTCTTTAAGCCGCTTCGGATTAAGAGACGTGATCTTAAAACAAGACAACTTGCAAATCGTACCAGGTACTTATTTGGCAATTGCATCCGAGGCCTCTACCGGTGAAATGATTGGTGGAATACGGATTTATACGAGAAGCGACAATCATTGCCTCCCACTGGAAGCAGAGGGTAGCTTCTTACCCGAAGAATCTCGGGGCATTATTCGTGCAGAGTCTGATATCTGCGAATTTCGTGGGCTATGGGTAGCTGGTGAGTTTTCAGGGCGTACTCTGGCAAAAGAGATTATGGCCCGAGCAATTTTGCATTGCTACAAGCTCAGTTATAGCGGTGTAGTGGGTACTACCCAAATTCGTACCTTTAAGCATCTTGGCGAACCGCTTGGCTTTACAAAAGAAATGAACATACCCCCGATTCCTTTCTCTGACGACCGATTCGAAACCATTGTCGTTTGGCATAGAAAAGATGCTATCAATGCACTGGAAGATTATTTGTACCTGGAAGATACGGCAGAGGCGAATTAAACATGAACAAGCAGCAATGGACACGTTGCAACGTCCAATTTCGTCACACTGAAACAAGATGGCGTACTTTTGGCATTATGGCATTTGATATTGGCGCACTAATCTCAGCCTTATACCTAATATCATTAGGGGGTCTATTTACCCTCCTCGCAATATTTCTTTTGGGCTTGATTTTTCTTCACGTTTATTTATTGCTTTATGAAGCAACACACTCGGCGGTTTCCCACTCCAAACAAATGAACGACTTAGTTGGCCATATTTGTGGATGGATTATCCAAATACCTTTTCTAGCAAGGAAATGATCTCATCTACTACACCATGCCTGGACAGGGCACCCAGAAGGCGACCCCGCCAACAAACGGCTGATTAAACTTTTCTCCACAATTACCCAGAAGAAAACGCAAAACCTGGAACGTATCTGGGGTAGCTGGATGCCTTTATTTACAATCAATGACAGAGTCGGGCTCTGGAAAGATGCATTTCAGGAAAGGGAGAAAGGCAACCAGACCCTGCGGATAAAGAAAGAGATTCAAGTTATTTATTTGAATGCAGCAGCATATATTGCGTTTCTAGCAGTGCTTCTACAACAAAAACTATTTCTTCACTTTATGGGCATTTACCTAGTGGCACTCTTTATTCTGTTTTTTTTGGAAGAACTCGCAAATCTGCCGCACCATGCCGAATCGCCGTTGGATGATCAAACCGACAAAGCTTTGCCCTATTGGGAACAAGACTAGGTGACACATTCATACAAAAAACTGCCCATCTGGTCTAAATACGTACTGTTGAACTTTAACCTGCATACGGCACATCATATTTTCCCATGGGCCCCTTGGTATAGTCTTCCCAAGTTGCATGAGGAAGTCATGAAATCTCTTCCCAACCTGGAAAATGAACAGACCCCTCATGAAATTTCATGGTCCATGGCTAATCGCAAACGATCACTATGCAGCATCATGGCCCCGTAAATCCCAACGTCAATAATGCATTATTCAAGCACGCTGCTGCTGTAAAACGTGACAACACATTGTCAAAAGGTGTGGGGAAAACAGTTATTCAACATTTCCCTCACCTCCTCTGAAAAACATTCGCCCAGCGTTACCAAATCAGAGTTCGCGATACGACTAGGCAGCTAACTTATTTAGCCATCGCCAGCTCGTCTGAAACTTCCTCACCCAAAAATCCGCCACTTTGATGCGCCCATAACCTCGCATACAAACCACCGGTAGCCAGCAGTGATGCGTGGTCGCCTTCCTCCACAATTCGCCCCTCATCCATGACGATCAACCTGTCCATTGCAGCAATCGTTGATAGGCGGTGTGCAATCGCTACCACGGTTTTACCTTCCATCAAGCTGTACAAGCTGCTTTGAATAGCAGCTTCTACTTCACTATCAAGCGCGCTGGTAGCTTCATCCAACAATAAGATGGGCGCATCCTTGAGCATGACGCGGGCAATGGCGACACGTTGCCGCTGGCCGCCCGATAACTTCACGCCACGCTCACCCACATGGGCTTCAAAGCCTTTACGGCCCTTGGGGTCGGTCAGGGTTTGGATAAAGTCATAGGCTTCGGCACGCTTTGTGGCGGTAATCATCTCTTCGTCACTAGCGTCTGGCCGCCCATAAAGCAGGTTATCGCGTACCGACCGGTGCAGCAGGCTGGTGTCTTGGGTAACCATGCCGACCTTCCAACGCAGGCTGTCTTGCGTAACGTGGGCAATGTCTTGGTCATCAATATAGATACGCCCTTGGTCCAGATCGTAGAAACGCAGCAAGATATTGACCAGTGTGCTTTTGCCCGCACCCGAGCGACCAATCAAACCGATTTTTTCACCGGGCTTGATAGTGAGATTGAGGTTATCGATTACCCGCCTTTCACCACCATAGGCAAAGGTAACGTTTTCAAACCGTACCTGGCCTTTGGTGACTTGCAGCGGTTTGGCGTCCGGTGCGTCTTTCACCGCAATCGGGCGTGAAAGCGTATTGATACCATCCTGCACCGTGCCAATGTTTTCGAACAGACTCGCCATTTCCCACATGATCCAATGCGATATGCCATTCAGACGCAGCGCCATGGCGGTAGCCGCAGCCACAGCGCCAATACCGACCTTGCCTTCCATCCATAACCAAAGCGTGACACCCGCCGTACTGGCGATAAGCGCCATGCTCAGAATGTGGTTGACGATTTCGAAGCCACTCACCAAGCGCATTTGGGCATAAGCAGTCTGCATAAAGTCTTGCATTGCGCTTTTGACAAACTGGGCTTCACGCTGGGTGTGGCTAAACAATTTCACCGTGGCGATATTGGTGTAGGCATCGGTGATGCGACCTGTCATCAGGCTGCGGGCATCAGCTTGTTCCTTGGCGACCTTACCCAGCCGCGGCACAAAGAAATACAGGGTGCAAATGTATGCCACCAGCCAGCCAAAGAATGGCAACAACAGGGTACTGTCAAAGCTGCCGACCACGGCAATCATCGTGATGAAGTAGATGCCAATAAAAACCATGATGTCGCAGACGATCATCACCGTTTCACGTACTGCCAAGGCCGTTTGCATGACCTTGGCCGAGACGCGGCCCGCGAACTCGTCTTGGTAAAACCCCATGCTCTGGCCAAGCAGGTGCCGGTGGTAGTCCCAACGCAGCAACATGGCAAAATTACCCGCAAGCCCCTGGTATTTACACAGCGCTTGCAAGGCAATCAGCAACGGGCTGGCAAGCAAAATACCCGCGAGCATAAGCAGGTGGGTCTTTTCTTTTTCCCATAGCTCATTGGGTTTAACTGCGCTGAGCCAATCGACTACCGAGCCAAGCATGCTGAACAGCAAGGCTTCAAAAGCACCTATGGCAGAGGTAAGGATGACGAGGGAGAGGATGAGTCCACGCATGCCGCGCGTACCCGCCCACAAAAATGGCATAAAGCCCTTGGGGGGCTGAGCAGGGGGAGCGTCTGGGTAGGTATTGACGCGAGATTCGAACCAGCTAAACACAGGATTCCTCTATAAATGTTTTTATTACTAACTGATGTTACGCAGTAGCTGCGAGAAGCAGCTGTAACTGATCATAAGCCGCGCGGGAGGCGTTGATCAGTAACTTGCGGCAAAGTGCGAATGGGTTCTTCTGCGTCTTGATGCTCAGGCA
>NZ_PDZH01000184.1 GCF_002735695.1 Chitinimonas sp. BJB300 | reverse complement strand
CCACCTACCATCGCCGACAAGCCCGTTGCTGTCGCCGCACCAAACGTGCTCAGCAAATAGTCGGTGTACAAATCGAGTTCTTTGTTCTTCATTGCGACAGGTTAGCGTATGCACTGCGTAACATCAGACCCTTATTAAAAATTGAAGAGTAATTTTGCCGGGAAAGATTTGTTGCATAGCATGTGGCAACGGGCAGCAAACGCTGCCCCACTTAAAAAGACACCGGCTAAAGTATCGCGAAAGCCATAAAATCCGCCCCTCCCTGCCCTAGAGGTTTGCTTAGAACCTGTCTAAAGTCTCGCGAGCTAGGGCAAGATAAGGCGAAAACAGCCGAGGAAGCGGAGTTTACGAGTGGTAAATGAGCATTCCGAGGGTGTTTTCAACGCCATATTGCCGACGCACAGCAAACTTTAAACAGGTTCTTAGATCATGTCCGACCGCTATTACCGCCACATGGATGGCGGCTTATACCGCTTTGTTGCCGATGCGATGTCTGCCGATACGGGCAACCCCGTCATCGTTTATGAACACCTATGGCCCTTCATTGCAGGGCTCTGGGTACGCGACCGCGAGGAGTTTCTGGCACGCTTCCAGCCAATCGACGCCAACGAGGTAACTACCGCGCAGCAAGGCGACCGCACAATCGCGCAAGCAGCCGTGAACAACGCCAAGGCTATCCGCCGCGCCGCCAAAGCGACATGAAAACCTCGCTCTACCCCAGGTTGGGTGAGGTGCTGGCTCAGCCCGACCCAGACACCAAAGCCATACTGGCAGATGCACTTTGGGCCGACTGGCAAGCCGGTAAGTTCAATCACGCAATGGGTTGGCAAGCACCACCACAGCAACCGGGCCGCCCGGAAAAACCAGTGCTTTTGCCGCCACAGCAGGTACCACGGCGGCGCTTGGGTAGTACAGCAGGCCGGGCAGCGTTGTTGCATGCCATCGTCCATATCGAATTCAATGCCATCAACCTGGCGCTGGATGCCGCAGCGCGTTTCCCTGACATGCCGGCTAGCTACTATGGCGACTGGCTGAGGGTAGCCTCTGAAGAAGCCGGTCATTTCCGACTGCTACGCGACCATCTGCAAACATTGGGTTACCAATATGGCGACTTCCCTGCCCATAACAGCCTATGGGAAATGGCTGAGAAAACGGCCGGCGACGTATTGGTGCGGATGGCACTGGTGCCCCGCCTGCTGGAAGCGCGGGGGCTGGATGTGACGCCCGGTATGCAGGCTCGGCTGTTGGCGGCGGGCGACCCTGCCGCTGTCGCCATCCTGGACATCATCTTTCGTGATGAAGTAGGCCATGTCGCCGTGGGCAACCATTGGTTTCGGTATTGCTGCGCCGAGCGTTCACTCGACCCCGTGCAAGTCTTCCGCGAATTACTCACCACCTACCGCGCGCCGCGCCAAATTGGCGAGATCAATATCGAAGCCCGCCTACGCGCAGGCTTTGAGGACGCTGAATTGGCTGCGTTGCAGGACTACGCAGCCAATGGTTAATCCACTTTAGGCTGGCTTGCCCGCATCGCGCGCAGCCCGCAGCTGCAATTCATATAAAAAGCGCGAAGCTCGGTGATCGGCAGGTGGTGCACTGTACTGGGCTTGGCGCATGGACAACTTCAGGGCCTCGTCCTGAGGGGCAATCAACACCAAGGCATCTTTTGCACGGGTTGCCGCAACATAAAACAGCCGCCGTTCGGTAAGGCTATGGCGGGCACTATCGAGCCAATTGCCTAATTGCCGGCGCGGCAGTTTTTCCCGCGTCAATCCCGGTAGGATCACCACCGACCATTCATGCCCCTTGGCTTGGGTATAACTCAATAGCTGCGCGCCCTGCCGACTGGTCCGGCGCGCGCTGTAGGTATTCAGTTTTTCCAGTTCGGACAGCGCCGTGGCGATGCTCCACCCCTGCCGGGCAAAGAAATCAATGGTCTGGTGCAGCGCATGGCGCAGTTCGGCCAGCTTTTCGCGATCGATCAACATCCGCCCAAGTTCGTCCTCCACCTCAAAGATTTCCAGCATGGCAATCAAGCTGGCAGCAGCAGGGGCGTCATCCTCCAGGCCCAGTAACGTCGCCCGCTGCTGGATCAAACGCTCGGCCCGCCGGCGGGCCTGGGGAGAATTGGGATAGGTATCGCACAGCTTCTCTGCCGCACGCAGCAGGTAGTCGAAATCGACCAATATGTCTGGCTGCTGTGCCAGTTGTTGCAGCCCTTTTTGCAGCCAATCGGCCCGGCCACTTTGTGCATCTATGGCGCGACTTAGACCGGGCGCCATCAAACCCATGGCAGCTTCCAGCAGAAAAGCGCGTCGTGCTTCCGGCAGCCGATGCAAACGCTTGCCCCCCATCGCCAGCATGCCCAGCAAACCGGCCTCTTCGTTACGCTGGCCAAAAGGCGGGGTATCAACAAACTGATAGGGAATGCCAGCTGCAATCAGCGCATATTCCGTCGCGATCGCATCGGCAGGGGCGCGGAACAGCACGGCATAGTCTTGCAGCATCCTGCCTTCATCCAGCACCTTCTTCAGCACGCCCACCACGGCCTCGGGTTCCTCATCGCGGTACATGCGCACAATACGGGTAGATTGCTTGCTGAGCGACCGGCAAACCACCCTGGGCTCGGGTTTCGCCCGCTGCATGAATTGATACATGGCGTGTGCCAGCTCCGGCCCAAAGCGGAACGAGCCGGACAATTGTCCCTCATGCAAATCATGAAAACACGCAGCAAACTGTTCACGCATCAGGCTGGGGTCAGCACCCTGCTGGGCGTGGATACACTGGCTCTCGTCCCCAACGGCCACCATCACCGCCTTGCGGCCGAGCACCGCTCGCAAGAGTTGCAACTGCGCCAGGCTCAAGTCGTTGATCTCATCCAGTACCGCAAAGTCATAACGGCCCGCCAGGTCACGCCGTGCCTCTGGCTCGCGCGCCAACAGTTGCAGCGGTTCATGGATCAAATCGGCAAATGTGTAAAAGCCATGCAAGCGACGCAAGCGTTCGAATTCGATATACAAGGCCAGAGTACGTGCCTCTATGCCAAGACGCTCAGCCGCCCATTCATCATGCCAATCGTCGCTGCTGAAATCGGCAAACTTGCGCTCGGCCTTGATACGGTCAAAGAGGTGCAACAGGTCGTCGCAATTCTGGTTGGTCGGGTCGATAGCCTCCAGATCGCTACGGCTCTCGGCCAGCTTGGCCATGGTGGCGAACAAATGACCACGCAGGGTTTCGGCATCATCTGGCTCGGCAGGGTTGAGCACCTTGGGCATGCTATGCAGCCAGCCCGTATCGACCAGTTTTTTGCAGGCTGCGAAACCCACTGCATGCACGGTATGCACCTTGGGTGCACCGGCACCACGGCCTTGCAGCAGGGTTTCCAAGCGCTTACGCCCGGTATGGCTAAACGTAGCGCACAAGATGCGGTCGGGCGTTGCCCCTTGCTTCAATCGGGCCAATACCCAATGCGCCAAAACCGAACTCTTGCCGCTGCCGGCAGTCGCAAAAACCAGTTGGTTACGCTGCCCCATCCCCACGATAGCGGTTTGTTCGGCGGTAAGTTGTGCGGCATCGATCAGCATGGCAAAGAGAAAACGTAAAGAAAGAACATGCAGCAGTCTACCGAGAAGCAAGCGCGCATGTTCATCCTTAGCACCAGCTGATCGAGCACAGGCCAACTAAGGGAATGAGGGAAACACCGTTTCTGGGCCCCATGCAACCCCGTTGAAATAGGTTCCCAACAGTAGGGGCTGTGCCTCAAAACCCTGTACCCGACTCCGGTATAATCGCCCTTCCCCCGATTGCACCGGAATACCGTTATGACCGTCATCCGCCAGCAGGATTTCATCGACAGCATTGCCGATAGCCTGCAGTACATCTCCTACTACCACCCCAAGGATTATATCGATGCCCTGGGCCGTGCCTACGAGTTGGAAGAAAGCCCCGCCGCCAAGGATGCTATTGCGCAAATCCTGACCAACAGCCGCATGTGCGCCGAAGGCCACCGGCCCATTTGCCAGGACACCGGCATCGTTTGCGCCTTCGTCACCATCGGCATGAGCGTGCAGTGGGCCGACGCCACCATGAGTGTGGAAGACATGGTCAACGAAGGCATTCGCCGTGCGTATCTGCACCCGGACAACAAACTGCGCGCCTCGGTGCTGGCCGACCCGGCCGGCAGCCGCAAAAACACCAAGGACAACACCCCTGGCATCACCCATATCGAACTGGTGCCGGGCAACACGGTAGAAGTACATATCGCCGCCAAGGGCGGTGGCTCGGAAAACAAATCCAAGTTCGTCATGCTCAACCCATCCGACAGCATCGTTGATTGGGTACTAAAGACTGTGCCGCTGATGGGTGCGGGCTGGTGCCCCCCCGGCATGTTGGGCATTGGCATTGGCGGTACTGCCGAAAAGGCCATGTTGCTGGCCAAACGGTCTTTGATGGATCCCATCGATATCCAGGACCTGATCAAGCGCGGCGCGCAAACCCGGGCTGAAGAGCTGCGCATCGAACTGTACGAGAAAGTCAACGCGCTCGGCATTGGTGCGCAGGGCCTGGGTGGACTGGCTACGGTGCTCGATATCAAGATCAACGACTACCCTACCCACGCGGCCAGCCTTCCGGTAGCGATGATCCCTAACTGCGCCGCTACACGCCATGTTCACTTCGAACTCGACGGGAGCGGCCCAGCCAAACTGGCGGCCCCCAAGCTGGAAGATTGGCCCGATGTCACCTGGACTCCTTCAGCCAATGCCCGCCGGGTCGACCTGAACAGCATTACCCCCGCCGAAGTCGCCAGTTGGCAGCCGGGTGAAACCCTGTTGCTGAACGGCAAACTGCTGACTGGCCGCGACGCCGCACACAAGCGTATGGTCGACATGCTCAATAAGGGAGAGGCGCTGCCGGTGGACTTCAAAGGCCGCTTTATCTACTACGTCGGCCCGGTCGACCCTGTACGCGATGAAGTGGTCGGCCCTGCCGGCCCCACAACAGCGACGCGCATGGACAAGTTCACCGAACAGGTACTGGCCCAAACGGGCTTGCTCGGCATGGTTGGCAAGGCTGAGCGCGGCCCCACCGCCATCGATGCCATCCAGAAACACAAATCGGTATACCTGATGGCCGTTGGCGGTGCAGCCTATCTGGTCTCCAAAGCCATCAAGGGTGCCAAGGTGGTGGGCTTTGCCGACTTGGGCATGGAAGCGATCTACGAATTCGATGTGGTCGATATGCCGGTAACCGTGGCAGTGGATTCGAAAGGCAGCTCGGTCCACAAGACCGGTCCAGCCGAATGGCAAGCCAAGATCGGCAAAATCCCTGTCAACGCCCAATAAATCAGGACTGCTATCAAACAAAGCCCCTGCTAAGAACCTGTTTACGATCTGTCGCAAGCAGTCGTCAGCGGGATGAAGCGCAGCGCAGAAACCGGAATGTACTTTTGTACATGAGGCGTTCGAGCAGCACATGAACCCGGATCACGGCTGTGCAACAAGATCGTAAATGGGTTCTAAGCGGGTAATGCCGTTCACTTAACAACGCAGAGCTGTTTGACCGGATAACGCGACGGCGGCTTTTTCACGACACGGGGGCATTCGCGCCCCCGTCGTTGTTTGGACAGCAATTGGTCACCCAACCGTTC
>NZ_PDZH01000183.1 GCF_002735695.1 Chitinimonas sp. BJB300 | reverse complement strand
CAGAAAACCGAAGAAATTATGTCCAGCTTGTTGCGATATCCGCCGCTGCCGAGTCGCTTCCTGCCTGCCTTTTAGCCACAGCTACCTCGGTCACTTTCCATAATCGCTGGCTTTGCATAATCGGCCAAAGCTGACAATCAATCACTTGGCAAGGTCTACCCGTATTTCAAATTGACAACCGTTTTGGATAGGTCAGGTATTTCGCCACTATTACAAACACTTAGCCAACGGTATCCTCCGGACTTAGTACCGCTCTATTTAAGAAGATATCGTGAAGAGAAATTTACTAAACGCCCTGTTGGCGTTTGCACTTGTGCTGACTAGCAGTGTAGGTACTTCAGCTTATGCCAACATTGACGAGTGGAAAGCGCTCGACGACCAATTTGGAACGCTATTTAACCAAGGCAACTATGATCGTGCTGAAGAAGTGGCAAACCAGTCGCTCGTTGTGGCCGAAAAGTCTTTTGCTCCCGATCACCCTGCGGTAGCCGCCAGTTTAAGCAACCTGGCAACGCTGTACAGAACTCAAGGCCAATACGCCAAGGCTGAACCCTTGTACCAGCGCTCATTGGCGATCCGCGAGAAGGCGCTAGGACCCGATCATCCAGAGGTGGCACAGAGCCTAAACAACCTGGCAACGCTGTACATTAACCAAAGCCAAAACGCCAAGGCTGAACCCTTGTACCAGCGCTCATTGGCGATCCGCGAGAAGGCGCTAGGACCCGATCACACTGCTGTAGCCACCAGTTTAAACAACCTGGCAGCGCTGTACGCTAACCAATACCAATACGCCAAGGCTGAACCCTTGTACCAACGGTCATTGGCGATCCGCGAGAAGGTACTAGGACCCGATCACCCTGCTGTAGCCACCAGTTTAAACAACCTGGCAGTGCTGTACGCTAACCAAAGCCAATACGCCAAGGCTGAACCCTTGTACCAGCGGTCTTTGGCGATCAAGGAGAAGGTACTAGGACCCGATCATCTAAATGTGGCACAGAGCCTAGAAAACCTAGCAGAGCTGTACGTTTCCCAAGGCCAAAACGTCAAGGCTGAACCTTTGTACCTGCGCTCTTTGACGATCCGCGAGAAGGCGCTAGGACCCGATCATCCAGATGTGGCACTGAGCCTAAACAAACTGGCAGTGCTGTACGTTAACCAAAGTCAATACGCCAAGGCTGAACCCTTGTACCAGCGCTCATTGGCGATCCGCGAGAAGGCGCTAGGACCCGATCATCCAGATGCGGCACAGAGCCTAAACAACCTGGCAACGCTGTACGTTAACCAAAGCCAATACGCCAAGGCTGAACCCTTGTATCAGCGCTCATTGGCGATCCGCGAGAAGGCGCTAGGACCCGATCATCCAGATGTGGCACAGAGCCTAAACAACCTGGCAACGCTGTACGTTAACCAAAGCCATTACGCCAAGGCTGAACCCTTGTACCAGCGCTCATTGGCGATCCGCGAGAAGGCGCTAGGACCCGATCACACTGCTGTAGCCACCAGTTTAAACAACCTTGCAGAGCTGTATTTGGCAACCAACCGTAATCACGAAGCAGATCAACTTCAATGGCGTGCGAAATCCATTCTGTCTATCAAACGCTAAATCAAGATTAGAGATTGAAATGAGATGGGACGGGACGGGACTATCTGCCATTTCCAGCCACACGTGCTTTATAACCTACACGGTATATGCAACCCGTCTTAGTATCTTTAAAACTAAGCTTACTTGGTGAGATTTGTATGGATAAGACCTTTAAGGCAGACGCAGAATTTCAACGACTTATTCACTACCTTGCCAAGCAGTTGCTACCGGCAATTATGGTAATCTTCGCTAACCTATTGTTCGGAGTCCCACTTTGGATTTCCGCATCGATTGCTGGCATAGTAAGTCTGATTGCTGCAATCTCTTTTACTACGAGATTTCGTTGGGGGGACGAACTGGTCTTTTCATCAGACTCCCTTACAATCTTCAAGAAGAAAAATAGATACTTCTGTATTTCAATGCAGAACATCATTGACTACGAGATTAGAAATGACGTGATTGTGATTTCGTGGAATGAAGGTGAAAAAAAGCGAGTCTTGTTGATCGGTGCCGAGCGCTTCTCTCCAGAAACATGGCAAGGTATTGTAAGCGCAATGTCATTTACATTTAACCGCCCAAATGTACAAGTAGCTGAAGTACAGTAGACTTGACTGCTCAGTACTTTGGTTCATGGCCTTCCTTCTGTTTTTGTGACTTTTACAAGTTAGTCTATCTGTGAGTACTAAGTATCTCGTTTCAGTGTCGCACTTTTTTTGCTTCTACTTATGACCACTGTTTAGTGTATTTTTATACCGAATATAATCGGCAAACGCTCTTGGGTACGTTGTAGGGTTAGACGACTCGAATAAGCTTTTCTATTCCATTTTAGATCATCAATTTCACGACATAAATGCGCAGGATTAAATGCTCAACATGCAACACTCTGAATATGGTCAATGACCACCAAGCAAAAAATGGCGGGTGTACTTATTGCAAATACCCTTTAAACTGGAGTTTGCCACGTGGAATATATATACCAAACTATATTCCAATTAGTCATCGTATTGCATCTTTATTAGTTGCGGTATTCTTGATAGCGTTGTGTACGTATGCAGTACTGCATAAAAGTATAACTATTCCTTATTTAACAAAAACAAAAGTGCTTATTGCTCACTTTGCAGGTGCAAGTCTATTACTACCCATGTTTGCGCTTTTATGTGGTTTAGTGGCCGCACTGTCTGTGATTATTGACCATTATGACAAGAGGAAAAATGAGAGTATCTATAAAATGGTCTACTTTTGGAGTTTTTTGTTAGGCTGGGGTTCTTACTTCATTGCTATATATTTTGCCGAAAAGGTTTCATATTTCTTAGATAAATAAACTTCAAGTTTTCCTTTGGTATTTTTTGTATGGCCGCGTAGGCCGATTTTGCGCCGCAACAGCCGTTAGGAAACCATGCGCTCTGCATCGTCTCGAATCCACTGTCGGCGATCTTGTTGCCAGTTGGCTAACGAATTTAGCGAGGCGTTGCATGACCAATGCTCAATATATGCGGCGATAGCTGTCGATGATTGATCAAGTAGTACGAGAGAGGTACAACAGTGTTTCAGTAAGACCTGCGCCAACGAAGTACTCACCATCTAGCGCTCCGATATCCTGATTTTAGGTACTGCGCCTTCCATAGGGTCGCGGTATCGCTCGGTTCTCCGCAGCAATGGATCAGAAAAGCACAGTGGTAGATGCCCTCGGAAAACTCCCCGTCGTCATTTGCAGTTCCGTTCCAAAGTGCTTCTCGGAAAGAAATCTCTTAATCGAATAGGTTGAGTAACAAGTGACGGAATACTTTAGGTTCTCGGTCGACAATATACCGATAGATCGCCAATCGATCGGCAGGGTCTCGGATTCTTTCCTCCAGAGCAGGAGAAAGTTTTCCGTACGCAAGGAACTGGGCTGCCAGATGTTCGATGCTCATCTTTATCGGTCTAATGTTGGAAGTAACATGCAATAGAAGATGCCCGAGCACGCATACTATCAACCATTACTATGCGGCTGTAATCAGAAAGGGAAAATCCCTTTCCGGTTCAAATCTGTCCAAAGGCCGTTGGATGCTGAACTTGTTTAGAGTTCAGAATTGCATCTGCGCGTTTCTGTAGTTGATCCGCATCCCTGGCACGATTCGTTGCTCGATACAGGCCTGCTAGGTTGATCAAGCTTTGAACCACATCTGGATGATCGGGGTCTAGTGTCTTTTCCATGATCGCCAAAGCTCTCCGGTATAAGGGTTCAACCTTGTCATATTGGCCTTTGGTTCTGTAAAACTCTGCCAGGTTGTTTAAACTGGTGGCTACATCAGGGTGATTGAGGCCTAACGCCTTCTCCCTGATAGCCAATGAGCGCAGGTACAAAGGTTCTGCCTTGGTATCTTGGCCTTGTGCAGCGTACAGCAGTGCTAGGTTGTCCAAACTCTGAGTCACATCAGGATGATTGTGCCCTAGCGCTTTCTCACTGATCGCCAATGAACGCAGGGATAAGGTCTCTGCTTTTGCGTATTGACCTTGAGTGGAATAAAACTGTGCCAAGTGATACAGGCTATGTGCCACATGAGGATGATTGGGCCCCAGAGCCTTCTCCCTGATCGCCAATGAACGGAGGTATAGGGGCTCAGCTTTTGCGTATTGGCCTTGAGTGGCATAAAACCCTGCCAAGTTATTCAAGCCATTCGCCACATGAGGGTGATCGGAGCCTAACGCCCGCTCCCAAATCGAGAGTGATCGCTGGTACAGAGGTCCTGCTTTGTTGTATTGGCCTTGGGTGAAGTACGCCAGTGCCACGTTATTCAGGCCCAGGGCCACATCTGGGTGATCGGGGCCTAGTGTTTTTTCACTGATCGATAATGAGCGCTGGTACAGAAGTACAGCTTTCGTATATCCACCTTGCGCGTAATACAGATTTGCCAGGTTATTGAGGCTTAGGGCCGTATGTGGATGATTCGGTCCCTGTGCCTTTTCGCTGATTACCAATGATCGCTGGTATAGGGGTTCTGCCTTGGCGTATTGACCTTGGATTCTGTATAGCTCTGCAAGGCTGTTTAGGTATGCGGCTACTTCAGGGTGTTCGGGACCTATCGCCTTTTCTCTGATCGCCAGTGAGCGCAGGTACAAAGGCTCAGCTTTGGCATATTGACCTTGGTCATGGTACAGCTGTGCTAGGCTGTATAGGCTGGCAGCAACATTAGGATGATCGATGCCTAGCGCCTTTTCACGGATTTTCAGTGAGCGCAGAATCAAAGGTTCTGCTTTGGCATATTGGCTATGGGTGAAGTACAACCTTGCGAGATTGTTTAGGCTGGTAGCCACATCTGGGTGATCGGAGCCCAGGGTGTTCTCCCAAATTGCCAATGCGCGCTGCAGCAGGGGTTCAACCTTGGTGTATTGGCCTTGGTTGTAGTACGTTAATGCAAGGTTGTTTAGGGTTAAAGCCACATCAGGATGATTAGACCCTACTAACTTCTCACTGATTGCCAAAGAGCGCTGGTAAAGGGGTTCTGCCTCGGTGTATCGGCCTTGGGCGTTATGCAGCTGTGCCAAGTTACTTAGGACCTTGGCTACTTGAGGATGATTGGGACCTAGCGCATTCTCCAAGATCGCTAAAGAGCGCTGGTAAAGGGGTTTTGCCTCGGTGTATCGGCCTTGGGTGAAGTACATCAGTGCCAAGTTATTCAGGCCCAGGGCCACATCTGGGTGTCCAGGGGCTAGGGTCTTCTCATTGATTGCCAATGCGCGCAGATACAGTGGCTCCGCTTTGGCGAATTGGCTTTGCAAGCTATACAGTTCAGCCAAATTTATAAGACTCAAAGCCACATTAGGATGATTAGCCCCTACTAACTTCTCTCTGATTGCCAATGCGCGCTGGTAAAGGGGCTCTGCCTTGGCGTATTGGCCTTGGGTTTTGTATAGCATAGCCAAGTTATTCAGGCTGATGCTGACATAATTCTGATTCAGGCCAAATGACTTTTCGGCAAGCGAGAGCGACTGGTTGGCCACCTCTAAGGCACGATCATAGTTGCCTTGTTTGTATAGCGTTTCAACCTGGTCGTTAAGCGTTTTCAACTGTTCAATGTTGGCATG
>NZ_PDZH01000182.1 GCF_002735695.1 Chitinimonas sp. BJB300 | reverse complement strand
CCTACCATCGCCGACAAGCCCGTTGCTGTCGCCGCGCCAAACGTGCTCAGCAAATAGTCGGTGTACAAATCGAGTTCTTTGTTCTTCATGGCGACAGGTTAGCGTATGCACTGCGTAACATCAGTAAAAAATTCAAATTAATTCATCAACGTCCCAATGTCTCATTGAATGGATTTAGCGCTACGGTTTTTCAGGAAAAGAATGGAAAAAAAGTATTGGCGATTCGCGGAACTGAACCTGATTTTAACAATGGCCAGGTGTTCGTTGATGTCCTAATGACCGATATGGGCAATATTGGCGGTGCCGGTTTTGCAGCGCAACAAGGGGCGCAGTTATACCGGTACTGGAAACAGCTTACTACCGTGGGTGGGCAAGTTGTGCAGTATAGCGAAGATCAGGTAGTCAAATTATATTTGATGGCCAATCCAACCAAACTGGCATTATATTCGCCGCTGATCGTGCTTGATCAAGGCGCAATAGGGCTTACTACTAAGGCAAAATTAATTTCCGATACTGGATTTATTGCCTTCAAATCAGAATTAGCGAAAGACGTTGGCATTGAATCTGGCGTTGCTGGCCAGGCTGTTATTCAACCAAATGAAGAAGTAAATGTTACTGGGCATAGCCTGGGTGGCCATTTAGCTTTATTATTTTCACGCTTTTTTCCTAAAAATGTAAATGAAGTCGTAACCCTAAATTCACCGACATTTCTTTTCCAGGGCAATAAATTCCTAGATTTGCTTGGTTTTCCGCAGGAAAGAACAGACAACATCACGAGATTTGAGGCAGATGGTGACGCTGTTCATGTCATTGGTGATGTTGATCCTGGCAAGGCAATACCAATTGCGCAAGAGAATTTCTCGGACCTTCTAGGAGGTATTATAGTAGGTTTTACTAAAAACCATAGCAGTGTGAATAGTGTCGATGCCTTAAATTTAATGACACTGTTAGCTGAACTTGACATTAGTTACGCTACTGATGCCCCTGGCTTATCTAATTTTATTCGTTCATCTTCTAATAAGCCAGAAGAAAGCCATGAAAAACTATTAGATGGGCTAAGAAAACTCGTTCTTGGCAATGCTGAAACGCCTACTCCAATTTCTTCATCGCCTGAGGATAAGAATAGAACATATCTTTATGATAATATAAAAAGCTTCCGTGAGAATGCTGCTTTTAAAGCCATCGCGGGTAAAGTCACCTTACGTTCAGAAGTGGCCAACGCGTCTGCTGCCCGTACTGATTTCGGTGCCTTTTTATCGTTACATTACCTAATTCCATTTACCCTTACAGGTAGTGACGAGGTTATTGCGCAACTCAAAAAAGCACATGGTGACTTGGCAACCCTATGGACTAGTGATCAGTCTGGTGACACTAAGGGCATGAACTTTAGTGACGCCTACCTTGCCGACCGTGCCGCCATGCTGAACTTGATAGCCAAATATAATACAGCTGACGTTGATATAAGTAAGGCTTTAGGTAACGGTGCTGATCACCTCAGTATTAATTACAGTGATAAAGCACAAGGTATTTCGCTAAATCCTGCTGGGCTTTCTGAGACCAGTGGCCAAGTGGTATTTGGCTTGGCTACGGCAAATAACCTTGTCGGCGGAAAAGCCTTTGACCATCTCTATGGCATGGATGGTAATGACACATTAAATGGTGGCGCGGGTAACGATTACCTGGAAGGCGGCAGAGGTGATGATACCTATATCTACAACGTCGGTGACGGCAGCGATGTCATTCTCGATGCCGATGGCCAAGGCAAGATTCAATTTGATGGCGTTGTTCTTAGCACCTTTATTGAAAAGTCTAAAGGCTTTTACACCTCGGAAGATAAAAGCCTTACTCTCATATGGTCTGGCACCAATGGTGTAGGTGACCTGCAAATATTCAAGCAGGGCACAGTAGGGAATATCACCATTAAAAACTTCCGCCAAGGGCAGTTTGGGATTACATGGAAGCAGGACGAAAAGCCAGACAATAAAGGCCAAATTATTGGCGATAAAAATCCGGTTAAGGATGGCGACAATTATAAGCTGGATAGCTTAGGTAATCTGGTTACCAATGGGGCCAAGCCTGGTTTTGATGATGTATTACATGGCAGTAAAGGTAAAGATTTTATTTATGGGTTAGGCGGAAACGATTATCTTGCCGGCTTGGATGGGAATGATGTCATTGATGGTGGCGATGGTCGTGATTTAATCGCGGGTGGTTTAGGCGCGGACACTTTATTTGGTGGCGATGGCGGCGACTATATATTTGGCGCGGTTGGTGAGACGATAAACCAGGTAGGAGAAGGAGCCCTTTCCCGCAAGGAAGGTTTTACACAAATATTTGGAGGACGAGGCTGGGAAGCAATAAGGAAAGGTGTCGAAGTAGAATTTAGTCGTATAGGTTTTACGCGTCACGCCGGTATTCTTTATGATGCGTTAAATGCTCCGGTTTCCGATGAAGGTAATCTCATCTTTGGTGGCAATGGCAGCGACACCGTCTTTGCTGGGGGCGGAAACGATAGTGTTTTTGGTGAAAATGACGATGATGAGCTCGTCGGCATGGATGGGGCAGATACGATCAGCGGTGGTTTGGGGAATGACACTATCCATGGAGATGGCACTGTTGCCACGCATCCTGAGGTAAAAAAAGAAGGTCTGTATTGGGGACGTACCCTTGCAACTGCTGGCGGCGCTGACCTGCTTTCGGGCGATGAGGGCAATGATGAAATTGAAGGTGGTACCTTTAATGACACCCTGATGGGAGGGGATGGCGATGACGTTCTCAATGGTGGGGTGGGGTCTTTCCAACCGGATGTTGCAGAACAAGTAGCACGAAATGATGGCGATGATTTCCTGGATGGGGGCAAAGGCAAAGATAAATTATTTGGTGGGCATGGTGCAGATGAACTTCATGGCGGCGAGGGGGATGACACACTCTTTGGTGATATCTCACATCGCGATGATGTCGATGACCTTTTCGTGCCGAATGAGTCCCTGCAAGGCAATGATTCGCTGTTTGGGGGAGAGGGTAATGACCAGATAGCCGGTGATTTGGGTAATGACTATCTGCAGGGGGACAGTGGCAATGACTCCATGTGGGGCGATATCGGTTATGAGAACGAACACCCTTCAGGCGGTAATGACACCTTATTAGGTGGAAGTGGTAATGACCACTTGGCTGGTGAGGCTGGGCATGATTCGCTGGATGGCGGTGCCGACAATGACCACATACGTGGCGGCACTGGCAATGACACGCTAATCGGTGGGGGCGGTACCGATACGTTAATTGGCAATTCAGGAGATGACCTAATAGATGGCGGAAGTGGTACCGATTGGCTGCTAGGTGGTGAAGGAAACGATACCTACTTGTTTGGCCGTAGTTCTGGCATTGACCACATTCTCGCGGAAGGTGCGGGTGGTGACGATATGCTGAAATTCACAGATGGCATACGGCCGAGCGATGTCAAAGTAATTCGCCGCGATTCAAGCGTCTATTTATGGTTGTCTAATGACAACTTCGTCCGCCTCCAAGGTTATATGGATGGAATCGGGCCGAAACAAATTCTGTTTACCGACGGAACGAAATGGCGTGCTGATGACGTCTTAACCCAAATTCTGCATACCGAGATTACTAACGGGAATAGTGCTGGCTCTGGCTCTGGCTCTGGCTCTGGCTCTGGCTCTGGCTCTGGCTCTGGCTCTGGCTCTGGAACAGGTACAGGTACAGGCTCCAACAATGGATCAGGTGGGCATTCAGGCGGCAAATCTGGCTCAGGCATTTCTGTTAGTACATCCGACGGCACCACCATTAACATTCCCATTTATGGACCCGATGATGTGCCGCGAGACGCCAATGGCAATGACTCTAATCAGAGCGGCGTTTCCTCAACCAATAGTGGTAGAAGACCCGGTACTGGTGGCGGTTCTGGCGGCGGGTCCGGTGGTGGCTCCGGTGGTGGTTCTGGCGGCGGTTCTGGCGGCGGCTCAGGCGGTGGGTCCGGTGGCGGCTCGGGTGGTGGTTCGGGTGGCGGTTCTGGCGGCGGTTCTGGCGGCGGTTCTGGCGGCGGGTCCGGTGGTGGTTCTGGCGGCGGTTCTGGCGACGGCTCAGGCGGTGGGTCCGGTGGCGGCTCGGGTGGTGGTTCGGGTGGTCCTGGTGGTGGTGGCGGATCGGGTGGCCCCGGTGGCGGTGCAGGTGGCCCTGGCGGCGGTGGCGGTGGCGCGGGTGGGCCTGGCGGCGGCGGCGGTGGCGCGGGTGGCGGCGCGAGCGCACCCCCGAATCGCGACCCGTTAGCCCTCGATTTAAACGGCGACGGCATTAAAACCAAGGGCGCGGATGGCTCTGTGCTATTCGACCATGATGGTGACGGCGTTAAGACCGGCACGGGCTGGCTGCTGCCCGACGATGCCTGGCTAGCACGTGATTTGAATGGGAATGGCTCAATTGATTCTGGTAAAGAATTGTTTGGTGTCGATACGACTTTGCGAAATGGCACAAAAGCCACTAACGGTTTCCACGCGCTGGCTGAATTGGACGACAACAAAGATGGACGTATTGATGCGCTCGACAGTGCATTCAATCAACTTCGTGTTTGGCGCGACCTAAATCAGGATGGTGTCTCGCAAGCGAATGAGTTATTGACATTAGACCAAGCAGGATTAGTAGCCATTGAAACAGCAGCTAAAGCCGGCCAAACCAATTTGGGCAATGGCAATATCATTAGCGCAACGGGACGTTTTATCCGTAAAGATGGGACTTCCGGTAACGCTTCTGTCGACAATACTGGCGCTGCAGCCAATCTTGATCTTGCCGTAAATTCCTTTCACCGGAAATTTACCGATGCTATTCCGCTAACTGACCAAGCAAAAAACCTTAATGCCAACCTTAAGGGTGCAGGCATGGTGAGAGACCTAAAAGAAGCGATTAGTCTTTCACCCGCTTTGGGAAATCTAGTCAGTCGCTATATGTCGGCTTCATCGAGAGAAGAGCAGCAAGCCAAATTGGATGAGCTGATGACGGCATGGACAAATACGTCAACGCTGAAATCACTCAAGCAACAAGCCGATGACCTAAAAGCACAAGGTCACGATGTTGAGGTGGCCTACCACCTTGATGGGCTGGTAAAGGGCTCTGCGGAATATGACCTTTTCCTGACGCGATTGGCTGTGGTAGAGCGCTTCATGGGGTTCACTTACGCAGGCCCTAACGGTGGGGCTACGTTCACTGCATTAACAAGCCAGTCAGGCCATCGCAGCGTCACATTGGCAAGAGAACAAATTGCCAACATCAATTTGGCTTACGCACGCTTCAAAACCGATATTTATGAGTCACTAGTTTTAGGCACTACGTTGTCTTCTTATGTCAATGAGATTAAGGCGAAGGCAGCTGAAACTGGGGTGAAGTACGATTTCTCAACACTTGAGAATAAATTCACTGCTGAAATAACCACTAACCCTCGTAAGGGGGCGTTGGACCTCATTGAGTTTATCAGCGCAATTGGCCAAAAAAAGCTAGAGAAAATGGGCTGGAATGAAGATGTACTGAGTTTCGGTGCCGGCATCGATGCCAGCAAGCTACGCTTTGGTTGGGTGGGTAACGACCTGGTTGTGCATTACAGCAGCAAGGATGAAATCACCATCAAGGAGTGGTTCACTGACGACCGGAAAAAGGTTGAGCTGGTGAAATTTGCCGATGGCACCA